>NZ_CP038436.1:2140041-2445761 GCF_004683965.1 Nocardioides seonyuensis | reverse complement strand
CTTGAGGTCGGTGACCGAGCGCTTGAGGTGGAACGGCGTGAAGGTCAGGTCGACCGCGTCGCCGTACACCCGCCACGGAGCCATCCAGTCGTCGGTGTCGTAGCGCCAGACCAGCTCCTCGCTGATCTTGGTGAGCCGCCCGTCGACGAGCAGCGAGTTCTCACAGGTGCCGGTGCCGTCGGTCCACTTGCCGCCGACCTGGATGCCGACGACGCGCCTGTCGGTGCGACCGGACCCGGCGCCCCAGTTCCAGTGCATCGAGTAGGGCCATCGGCCGCGCCCGTGGTCGAGCACCGCCCACGACTCGTCGGCCGGGACGTCGTACTCGACACCGTCGACCCAGAGTGCGCCCGCGGCCGGCCGCGCCACGTCCTTGACGGTGTACTGGAAGAGCCGGTCCGTCCACGGTACGACGACCCCGAGGCTCTCGTGCCCGGGCGGGCGGTGCGCGGTGATGTCGACGCGTACGCGCTCGCCCTCGGCACGGAGGCGGGTGCCGCCGTCGATCTCGTCGAGATCGATGCGGACCTTCCGGGTGCGGGCCCGGGAGGGTCCGGCGCCGAGAGTGCCGGGCAGGGTGGCGCTGCGACCCCCGATCCCTATCGCGTCGTGCGAGACCTCCTCACCGGTCCGACGGTCGAGCACCCAGATGCCGTGCACGGCCGCGTAGTCGATGTCGGAGAGGACCAGCGCGACGACGTGGGTGGGTGTGATGACGCCCCAGTACTCCCAGCGCTTGTTGCGGCCACGTCCGACACGACCACGGCCCATGCGACCGCGGCCGATGCCGTCGGTGGTGATCAGCGGGGTGCGCGTCCAGCCGACGGCGTCGCGGTTGAGGCGTCCGTCCGGGTTGGTCAGTGGGACGCGCTGGGTGATCTCGCGCTCGGTGAGGGGGACGGGCTGCTCCACGCGCCGCACCCTACTTCCGCGGGATTGTCGACGGCTGGGATGACCCTCCTCCTGCTTGGATGGCGCCATGACCCGAGTCCTCGTCGCGCCGGACAAGTTCAAGGGGTCGCTGACCGCGACGGAGGTGGCCCGCGCCCTCCGACGCGGACTCAACGCGGCGGCACCTCCGCGGCAGGATGTCGAGGTGCGTTGCCTGCCTGTGGCGGACGGCGGTGAGGGGACCCTCGACGCAGCGGTCGCCGCAGGCTACGAGCGGGTACCCGCCCGCGCGACCGGCCCGACGGGTGAGCAGGTGGACACCGCTTGGGGTCGTCTTGATGACACTGCCATCGTGGAGATGGCGGACGTCTCTGGGCTGGCGAGATTGCCCGGTCAGGAGCTCGCGCCGATGACAGCGACCAGCCGCGGGACCGGCGAACTGGTCGCGGCCGCCCTGGACGCCGGCGTACGACGCCTCGTGCTGGGCATCGGCGGCAGTGCGTGCACCGACGGCGGGGCCGGTCTGCTGCAGGCGCTCGGCGCGCGACTGCGCGACCGCCAGGGTGAGGACGTCGGCCACGGCGGCGGGGCGTTGGGGGACCTGGCTGCGCTCGACCTGAGCACGCTCCACCCGCGAGTGCGGGAGGTCGAGCTGGTCGTCGCCTGCGACGTCGACAACCCGCTCACCGGGCCCCACGGAGCTGCCGTCACCTACGGGCCGCAGAAGGGCGCGTCCGGCGGCCAGGTGACGGTTCTCGACGCCAACCTGGCCCACTTCGCCGACCTTCTGGCGGACGAGACGGGGAAGGACCTGCGTGACTCCGCGGGTGCTGGTGCCGCCGGCGGGGTCGGCTTCGCGGTGGTCGCCGCGTTGGGAGGTGTCCTGCGACCTGGCATCCAGCTCGTCCTCGACCTGCTCGACTTCCAGCGCCACCTCGAGGGGGTCGAGCTGGTCGTCGTCGGGGAGGGCACCTTGGACGCACAGTCGTTGCGCGGAAAGGCGCCGATCGGCGTGACCCGCCTCGCTCGCGAGGCAGGAGCCCGGGTGGTGGCGGTCTGTGGGGTCAATGAGCTCGCTGCCCGAGAGCTCGAGAGGGCAGGCATCGAGGCCGCCTACGCGATCAGTGACCTGGCGCCAACGCCCGAGGCGAGCATGCGCGACGCAGCGTTCTACCTCGAACGGCTTGCGGCAGAGCACCTGCCCCGTCACGTGTAGGCCCTCTCACGTGACGAGGACCTGGACTCCCTGGTCGCGCAGCGCGTCGAGATCCTCCGCGGGAGCTGCCGCGTCCATCACCAGCGTCCAGGACGGACCCATCGCGACCCAGGCAGGCGCCTGCTGATCGAGCTTGGAGGCATCGGCGAGGACGACCACCCTGTCGGCCACTGCCGACGCGCGCTCCTTGATCCAGGTCTCGTCGACCGTCGGCTCCCCCAGCCCCCGCGCGGGGTCGATCGCGTCGGCACCCATGAAGGCCACGTCGAAGCGGTAGCGGTCCAGCGCCAGCGCAGCCAGCGGCCCGATCACCCCGTGACTGAGCGGCTGGACCCGACCGCCCAGCAGCACCACGTCGATGTCGTCGGCCCGGGCCAGGAGGAGTGCCGACTCCAGGCCCCGCGTCACCACGGTCAGCGGCCCGCGCGCCACGAGCAGCCGCGCCAGCGCGAGGCAGGTCGTGCCGGAGTCGATGAAGACGATGCCCTCCGCCGGCACCAGGTCGACGGCCACCGCGGCGATCGAGGACTTCGCCTCGAGGTTGAGCTGCTCACTCTCGGAGAAGGAGCGCTCGTGGAAGACCTCGCGCGCGAGGGCGCCGCCGTACGTCCTGGCGAGCCTGCCGTCCCGCTGCAGCGTCGCGAGGTCACGTCGGACCGTGGAGGCGGAGACGCCGAGCCGTTCGGAGAGCACGTCGACACTGGCCTCGCCCTCGCGGACGAGAGCGACCATCGCGTCGTGCCGCGCCTGGGTCGCGCGTCGTACGTTGGTGCCGCCCGTCACGGATCTCCTGCCCCCGACTCCTGGCCGTCAGGAACCGTACGTCGCCCGGATGTTATCGACGTACGGCGCGTAGTCCACCGCCGCCAGGTAGGCCGACAGCATCGTCCCGTGGCCGGCCCTCCCTGACCCCGCGATGTCGAAGGCGGTGCCGTGGTCGACCGACGTGCGCAGGATCGGCAAGCCGACCGTGACCGAGATGGTGCCGTCGAAGTCGAAGGTCTTCGCCGGGATGTGGCCCTGGTCGTGGAAGTGCGAGAGGACCCCGTCGTACCTGCCGACGAGACCCTGGTGGAACACCGAGTCGGCGGGGACAGGCCCGGCCACGTCGAGGCCGTTGGCCCTGGCCTCCTCGACCGCGGGTGCCAGGTGGACGATCTCCTCGTCGCCGAAGGCGCCGTTCTCGCCACCGTGGGGGTTGATCGCGGCGATCGCGAGCCGGGGGTTGTCGACGCCGAAGACCTTGAGGGCGGTGTGGGCCTTGACGATCGACTCGCCGACGGTCTCCTTGGTGATCTGGTCCAAAGCCTTGCGCAGGGACACGTGGCGGGTGGTGAAGAAGATCCGCAGGTGGTGGCCGCCAGCAGCGTCGTTGCGGACTACGAACATGGTGTCCTGCTTGGTGACACCGGTGAGGGCGCCGAGCATCTCGGTGTGACCGAGGTGCTCGGAGCCGGCCGCCCAGATCGCCTCCTTGTTGATCGGCCCGGTGACGATGCCGGCGACCTTCTGGTCCATCGCGGCCTGGGTGGCGACCTCGATGGCCTTCACGGCCGCGAGGCCCGCGCGCTTGTCGACCACGCCCCACTCGGGCAGGTCGTCGCCGAGGACGCCGATGTCGTAGCAGTCGATGACGCCCGCGGCGGGCTCGACGTCGAAGCTGTCGACCACGCGCACCTCCACGTCGAGGCCCATCGCCTCCGCGCCGCGTCGCAGCGCGGCAGGATCACCCACGGCGACACCGTGGTGGTCGGTGGCGCCCGCCTGCTCTGCCAGGGTCTTGGCGGTGATCTCGGGGCCGATGCCCACCGGGTCGCCGAGGGTCAGGGCCAGTACGTGTCGGGTCATCGTGTTTCTCTCTCCTTGGGCTGTCGGGTGAGGTCTGGATCGCGGTCAGGTGCGTTCGCGGGACTCCGCGGCGGTGACCTGGCGACGGTGGGCCTCGACCTGCCCACGCAGGTGGTCGAGGCATTCGATGGTGGTGCGGGCGTCTCCGACCAGCCCGCCCTTGGTGACGATCTGGAGGCCGTCCCAGGGACCGCCGACCAGGGACCCGGCCACGGCCAGCGGCACCACCTCGTCGGAGATCTCGAGCCCGTGCGAGCCCAGCTCAGCGAGGAGTGCCGCGGTGACGTCTCCCCCGGTGGTGAAGACGCCGTCCACCGGGCGGCTCTCCAGCGCCCGCCGCGCAGCGCGGGCCAGCGCGACCGGGATCCGGGCGGCCTCCTCCGAGGAGGGCGACCACAGGTCGGAGTCGTCCAGGACGGTGGCGAGCACGACGATGTCGCCTGGGTCGGCCTCGGCGAGGGCGTCGTCGAGCATCCTGACGGTGGCGTCGACGTCGGGCACGGCGTGGCGCCCCGCCGTACGGAGCGGGCGGGCCCCGCGCTCCGCCACGAGCTGGCGCAGCTGCAGCTGGGTGAGCTCGGTGGCCGAGCCGGAGAGCGCGAGCAGCGGCGCTCCCCGGTCGGACTCGGCGAGCCCCAGTGCAGCTGCGAGCGCCACGGACGCCGGTCCGGGATCGGTGGTCGTCCACACGGTCTCGGTGCCGGCGGTGGCCGCGACCGCGGCGGCGGCGAGCCGGTCGAGGTGCTCGACCGTCGTCGCGTCGGCCACGATCACCTCCGCACCAGCATCGAGGTGCTGCCTGATCGTCTCAGCCAGGGCGTCGAGGTCCCCGGTCACGGCGTCGAGAGGTACGGCGACCACCTCGAGGTCGGCCTGCTCGCGCAGGAGGGCGACGACGTCGGAGGTGTGGATGGGCGTCCGGGCGTCGCGCGCGACCTCGGTGTCCTCGAGACGACGCCCGTCCAGGAGCTGCATGCCGCCGATGGTCTGCCGGTTCGCTCCCGGGTGCGCGGGGGCGCAGAGGGCGACGACCCGGGAGCCGGTCAGCTCGGCGACGCGGTCCAGCACCTCCCGCGTGGTGGCACCGACGTTCCCGCGCAGCGTCGTGTCGATGCGGTTGCAGACCAGCCGCGCCGGCCAGCCCGCCCGCACCACTCGGCCGACGCGCTCGCGCGCTCTGGCCGGTTCGAGGTGACGGCTGTCGGTGGTGGCCACGACGACGTCGAACCTCGACACCATCTCGGCCACCACCTCCGCGCGCTCGCCGGCACTCGCGGTGACGGCACGGAAGCCCGCCCTCGCGAAACCCGCCGCAGCCGCGTTGGCCCCGGTCAGGTCGTCGGCGACCACGAGGACGTCCGCCATGTCAGAGCACTGCCCCAGCGATGAGCACCAGGGGCAACGAGCCGAGCCACACGGCCGTGGTGATGCCCGACCATCCGCGCAGAGCCGCGGTGCCCGAGAGCCCGGTGAACCTCGTGACGACCCAGAAGTAGGAGTCGTTGAAGTAGCTGAACACCATCGACCCGGCGCAACAGGCAAGCGCAGCCGCGAGCGGCGAGAGGTCCAGACCGACGACCAGGGGGGCACTCACGGAGGCCGCCGTGATCATGGCGACCGTGCCGGAACCCTGGGCGACCCGGACCAGCGAGGCGATGAAGAACGGCACGAGCACGCCCGGGAGGCTCAGGTCGGCGATCGCCTCGGCGAGTGCGTCGCCGACACCGGAGTCACGCAGGACCTGGCCGAGGGCGCCGCCCGCGCCGGTGATCAGGATGATCAGGCCGGCCGAGCCCGCGGCTTCCGCCATCCAGTGGTGGACCTGCTTGCGCGGGGTCCAGCGCGGGAGGAGCACGTAGACGGCCAGCACGATGCCGATGATCAGGGCCACGACGGGGTGGCCGATGAAGGCCAGGACCTCGGCCCAGTTCGCGGGGGTGTACTCCGCGTCGGGCGAGAGGACGCCCTGGTTGTTGCGGTCGATGGCGGCACCTACCGTGTTGAGCACGATCAGCACCAGCGGCACCAGGAGCGGCAGGGCGGCCAGTCCGAAGGAGATGGTGTGCGGCTTCTCCCCGGCCGGCGGGTCACCCAGCTGGTGGACCGGGGCCTCGTCGACGACCGGCTCGGGTCGGTCGAGGGTGGCCGTGCCGACGCCGGCGGAGTGGCCCGTCGCACCCACGGTCGCGTGCCCGTAGACCTCCTGGCGCACCTCGTCGTCGAGCTCGCTCTCGAGCTTGGGGCCCATCCACGCGGCGTAGAGGATCACGATCGGGAGCAGCGCGAGGGTGAAGACGAGGCCCGCGAGGATCAGGCCGCCGAGGTCGGCGCCGAGGATCCCGGCGACTCCGAGCGGGCCGGGGGTGGGCGGCACGAGGTGGTGGGTCAACGTCATCCCGCACCCGAGCGCCAGCGCCAGGGTGACGTAGCGGCCCTGCAGTCGTCGAGCGATCGACCTCGCGAGGGGGTTCATGATCACGAAGCCGGAGTCGCAGAACACCGGGATCGAGACGACGGCGCCGGTACCGGCCATGGCCCAGTGCTCGCGACCACGCCCGAGAGCCTTCACGAACTTCTTGGCCAGCGCGTCAGCAGCACCGGAGACCTCCAGGATCTTGCCGATCGCGACGCCGAGCCCGATCACGATGCCGATCGAGGCAAGCGTGTTGCCGAAGCCGGTCGTCATCGAGCCGATCGTCTCGATCGGAGGGGATCCGGCCACGAAGCCGGTGACGAGGGCCGCGATGAGCAGCGCCACGAACGCGTCGATACGGGTGCGGAGCACCAGGAAGATGATCGTCCCGATGCCGAGCACCAGGGCGAGAAGAAGTTGTAGATCCACCGAAGCCTCCAGATGGCCGAGCGCCCGACGGTCGGGGGCATCTGCATCGTGTCCTGTGAGGTCCGCCACAGTCAAGAGTTCTGCGCAACTAAGTTGCGCGGACTACGCAACTCCTTGGAGTGCCTACCAGCGTCGTTGTCCACAGATCGCTCGTCGGGGGTGTTGTCGCGGGTGCTCGGCCCGCGAGGGTTCTCGTCGTGAGGATCACCATCGAGTCCGCCGGATTCACCGACGCCGCCGATGCCTGCCGCGCGGCCAACCAGATCGCCGCCATGGTCACCGAGACGCTGGCCGGCAAGCTCGGCGGCTTCGGCGGCATGGCCGGCAACGACTCGACCAGCGTCACCTTCGCCGGGTCGTACGACGACGCAGCCCGCCAGGCGCTCGACACCCTGACCGAGCTCACCCACGCGTTCATCGGTCTGGGACGGATCATCGAAGCCACGGGGGCCACCCACCGTCGGGCTGAGATCGCTGCCGTGTGCGGCTCCGGCGGGGCGGGGCTGCCGTGCGACCCCGTCCCCGAGGTCGACTCCTACGACCACGTCTCCCCCGCCGACCCGCCGACGTGCCTCGGCGGTCAGGAGCCCTCCTTCGGCACTGTCGACCGGTGGATCCTGGACCACGTCGAGGGGTTCGTGTGGCCGGGAGCGGATGTCGCGCTGCTCCGCGAAGCCGCCGCCACGTGGCGCAGCGCCGCCCTGTCGATCGACCACCTCGACCACCACGTCGACGACGTCGCTCAGCTGCTGTCGCGCCAGCGGTCGCCCGAGATCCCCCTCGCCCTCGACGTGCTGGCCGACGTCCGGTCACTCGTCGGTGACGCGGCTCTGTGCCTGAGCGACCTTGGGCAGGCCTGCGAGGACTACGCCAGCGCCGTCGAGGAGACCCACGACCGAACCCGCGCGCTCCTCGCCGAGATCGGCCAGATGATCGTCGAGGGCGCTGTGCTCTCTGTGCTCGTCGCCGGCTTCACGGGTGGGCTCGGTGGCGGCGCCGCCGCCGGTGCGGTCATCGCGCGCATCACCTCCCACGCACCGCGCTTCCGAGCCCTGCAGTCCTCGCTGCAGCTCGCCGCCGCCACCAGCGCCACCAAGGCCCGAGCTGCTCGCGACGGGCTGCGGGTGGTGCGCGAGCGCGCCGAGAAGCTGGCTCGGGTGGGTGCTCGTGATGAGCGGGGTTCGATGAAGAGCCCGCTGGGTTGGGGTGGGGCATCGCGCGTTCCAGGCCGACCGAAGCCTGAAGTGCAGGACGTGAGGCTCAAGAACTACGTGAACAATCTGTTCAAGGGGACGCACAACCAGTCCCGGGTCGGTGACGGAACGACCATGGACGCCATCCGCAGGGAGCTGGCGACGGGTGATCCCACGCACGGGAGGATGCACATCATCAAGGGTCGAGAGACTCTCCGGGGCCTCGAGAAGTGGCTCACCCATCGCTCTGACGCGTCGCCCGCTGACAGGCAGGTGGCACAGTCGCTCATCAACGAATTGAAGGACGTGTTGGGATCATGACGGCGAATGAAGACCTGATGCTCCGAGTGGTGGAGGCATTTCCGGAGCTGAGGCCACTGCTCACAGAACACCTGGATGACCAGGAGGGCGAGCTCCTGCCCTACCTGCTCATGGCGGACATCGAGCGTTGGTCGGAGACGCAGGTCACGGGCAATGCCCACCGGATCTCCGAGCTCATGACGTGGTTCGAGAACGCCTTCTCGGCGGGAGGCGAGGAGATCAAGGACCTGATCGGAGTCGGTTTCGTGGAGATGCTGCCGCACACGCCGGAGGGCGATCCCATCCTGCGTCTGCTGGGTCCCGAACTTCGAGAGGTCGCGAGCGACATGGGGCTGTTCACCCCGGCCGAACGGAACTAGGACCAATGCCGCATTCGGACAGTAGGAACGGAGCCACGCAGAACCTGAAGCACCTCATCGTTGCCTACTTCTACGAGGCTTGGGACGAGTACGAGTACAGCTCATGGGAGGAGGCGGTTGACGATTTCGTGCGTCGCTCCCCAGACATGGCCCCTCTGGTTCCAAGCGAAATAGACACTGTTCTGGCAGAAGACCAGAGCGATTCAGAGCTGGACGACCATCTGGTCAGCTTTGGCTTCTCCTACTCTCCACCGGAGGGCGACCGCGCTTGGCTATTGGCCGTGCGCGACCGCATTGTCGAGCAGAGAGCAGACGCGTGAGCGCAGGCCCGTGCTTCAGCGGGAACCTGCGCCAACTCATGGCCGCCTACTTCCATCAGGACTGGTGGGACGAGTACGACGGTTCATGGGAGGCCGGCGTTGCCGACTTCGCCCGGCGGGTCCCAGAGCGTGTCCCAGGACTGATCGAAGAGATCGACACATTGCTCGCGTCAGCGCCCTCTGAGGACAAGGTCGAGCAAGTACTGGACGACCTCGGGAACTACAGGGATCCAGGCGACTCGCCGACTGCTCACCTCGACTGGCTCAAGGCCATTCGTGACTCGCTGACCCAAGGCTGACCGAGGTCGCCACGCAGGACGTCATACTCTGCGGTCGCGATAGCCACCACCTCGTACGACGTTGCGGGCAGATCGCGTGCGTCATACGTTCCGCGCCCTATGGCTGCCACTTCGCATGACGTTGCAGCCGGGTTCCCCGCGCACCCGCCCAGGCCGCCCCGAGACCGCCGTACCAGCCGTGAGACACCCGCATGCCCATGCGCCCCCGCGGGTACCCACCCCGTCCGACGATCTCGAGGCGAAGGCGGTTCGGCCCCATGAAGGCAGTCACCTGGCAAGGCGTCCACGACATGCAGGTCACCGACGTGCCCGACCCACGCATCGAGGAGCCGACGGATGCGATCATCAAGATCACCTCCACCGGCCTGTGCGGTTCCGACCTGCACCTCTACGAGACCTTGGCCCCGTTCATGGAGGCCGGAGACATCGTCGGCCATGAGCCGATGGGCATCGTCGAGGAGGTGGGACCCGAGGTCACCAAGCTGAAGGTGGGCGACCGGGTCGTCGTCCCCTTCAACGTGTGCTGCGGGTCGTGCTGGACGTGCGACCAGGGCCTGTACAGCCAGTGCGAGACCACCCAGAACCACGAGCACGGCACGGGCGCGAGCTTCTTCGGCTACAGCAAGCTCTACGGCCAGGTGCCGGGTGGGCAGGCGGAGTACCTCCGCGTCCCCTTCGCGGACTTCCTGCCCGTCAAGGTGCCGCACGAGCACGACGACGACCGGTTCCTGTTCCTCTCCGACGTCCTGCCGACGGCGTGGCAGGCGCTGCAGTACGCCGACGTCCCTGACGGCGGCAGCCTCCTCGTGATGGGCGCCGGTCCCATCGGCGACATGGCAGCCCGCATGGGGGTGAAGGCCGGCCTCCGCGTGTTCTCCGTCGACCGCGTCCCTGAGCGGCTCGCCCGCGTCGAGGCCTTCGGCGCCGAGGCGATCGACCTCGACGAGGCTTCCAAGAGCAGCACCATCGGCGACATCGTCCGCGACCGCACTGATGGTCGTGGCCCCGACGCGGTCATCGATGCCGTCGGCATGGAGGCACACGGCTCCCCGGGCGCCCACCTCGTGCAGAAGTTCGTCGGCATGCTGCCCGACGCCGTCGCCGAGCCGATGATGAAGAAGGCCGGCCTCGACCGGCTCGCGGCCCTGCACACCTCGATCGACGCCGTACGCCGAGGCGGCACTGTCTCGATCGTCGGCGTGTACGGCGGCTCCGTGGACCCCATGCCGATGTTCCAGATGTTCGACAAGCAGATCCAGCTGCGCATGGGGCAGGCCAACGTGCGGCGCTGGACCGACGAGCTGCTCGCCATGCTCGTCGACGACGACCCGTTCGGCGTCGACGCCTTCGCCACCCACCACCTCCCGCTCAGCGAGGCGCCCAGCGCCTACAAGCACTTCCAGAAGAAGGAGGAGGGGATGGTCAAGGTGGTCTTCCGGCCGTGATCGGTGTGCCGGCACCTCTGGCCACCTCCGCGTCGGAGGTGTAGGCAGGGAGAGTGCGGGCGGCAGCCCCCACGTCCACCCGTCGAGGAGGAACCATGGCTGCACTCGAGAGCACCCAGCTGCTGGCCGAGCTCGAGCCGGTGGTGGCGCAGAACCTCGACCGGCACCTCGCCGTCGCCGACGAGTGGATGCCGCACGAGTACGTCCCCTGGAGCCTCGGCCGGGACTTCGCCGACCTGGGCGGGGAGGCGTGGTCGGTCGAGCAGTCGCAGCTCTCCCCCGTCGCCCGTACGGCGCTCGAGGTCAACCTGCTGACCGAGGACAACCTGCCGAGCTACCACCGCGAGATCGACCGCGCCTTCGGCAGCGACAGCGCGTGGGGCACGTGGGTCAACCGCTGGACGGCGGAGGAGGGGCGCCACGCGTTCTGCATCCGCGACTACCTCCTGGTCACCCGTGGCGTCGACCCGACCGAGCTCGAGCGGGCCCGGATGGAGACGATGGAGATCGGCTACGCCGCGACGGAGAAGTCGGTGCTCAACGTCTGTGCCTACGTCTCCTTCCAGGAGCTCGCCACCCGCGTCTCGCACCGCAACACCGGTCGCTTCACCGAGGAGCCGATCGCCGAGAAGCTGCTCGCCAGGGTCGCCAAGGACGAGAACCTGCACATGATCTTCTACCGCAACATCGTCGCCGCTGCGCTGGAGCTCGCGCCGAGCCAGACGATGCGCGCCATCACCGAGGAGGTCGTCGGCTTCCAGATGCCCGGCAGCATCATCCCGGGCTTCACCCGCAAGGCGGTGCAGATGGCCAAGGCCGGCATCTACGACCTGCGCATCCACCACGACGACATCGTCACCCCGCTGCTGCGGCAGTGGGGGGTGTGGGAGCTCGAGGGCCTCGACGAGGACGGCGAGCGCGCTCGCGACGAGCTGGCGGCGGCCGTCTCCGCCCTTGACGGCGAGGCCGCGCGGTTCGTCGAGCGGCGGGCCGAGGCCGCGGCGAAGAAGGCCGCGCGTCAGGGATAGCCGCTACCTGTTTGCGCTGGTTGAGGAGGGACGACGTCCCGTCACGAAACCGCGCCACTCGATCGCTGGTTGAGGAGGGACGAAGTCCCGTCTCGAAACCCGCGGACCTACAGGTGCTGCATCTTCGCGTACGGCGGCTTCACCCGGACCGTCTGCGACCCGAAGTCCACCGTGACGGCGTGGCTGTCGACAGCAATGACCTTGCCGACGCCGTAGAGGTCGTGGCTGACGCGGTCGCCGATCTCGAACACCTCCACCTCGGGCTCGACGCGAGGTTTGAATGGACTGTTGGGGAGGTGCCTGGGCCGTGAGCCGTATGAGCTGGTCATCCCTTCAAGTATGCGGCCTCCACGGTGAGAAGTCCGCCATCGGGTGAAATTCCCGGGAGGCCCTCGACACACAGGTGATGTGGCACGGCTCGTGTCCCCCGCCGAGCCGGGGGCCACGAGCCGTGTCCTGGGGACGGGCGGTCAGCCGAGCACGCCGCCGATCGTCATCACGCGGTCGGGGTCGTAGGCGCGAACAGCCCGACGCAGTCGCGCGAGGGTCACCTCGTCGTACGCATCGACGTACTCCTCCGGCGTGAATGTGAAGTTCGGCAGCCGGTGGCCGCCCACCCACGGCTCCAGGGCGTCGAGGATCGCCTGGGCGTGCTCCTCCACGCCAGGGACCTCCGCGATCCCGACGGTGAGCAGCGAGTACGCCGCCGCGCGCGACGCGAACGCGCTCGGGTGCTCCCCCGGCCGGGCGAAGGCTCCACCCAGCTGGCGCACCTCGACCAGGATCTGTGGCGAGGCCACCCCCGGTCCGGTCAGTGCCAGCAACGCGTCGACGGCCTCCTGTGGGAAGTCGGTGAGCACGTCGCCGGCCTCATACGCCGGTGTCGGGTCGAGCGGGTCGGTGTGGACCGAGTCGATCGCCGTGTAGGGCTTCTCCGCCACGTCGTCGAGGATGACGGGGGCGGCGGCACGAATCGCCGCGAACCAGCGCTCCCCCTCCGCCGCCGACCCGGTCCACACGAAGCGGATCGACAGCGTCAGCCGGCCGGCGAGCATCGGGGGCACACCCTCCATCTCGGGCAGCTGGAACAGCGCGAACGACGTCGTTCCGGCCTCGGGCAGCTCAGCCGACCAGGCCCGCCAGGCGTCGATGACGGCAGGCGCGTCTGAGCCGTCGAACCACAGCGACCCACCGTAGAACCTCGGCTGGTGCACCAGGTCGAACTCGATCGCCGTGACGATGCCGAGCATCCCCTTCCCGCCTCGCAGCGCGAAGAACAGCTCGGGGTGCTCCGTCGGCGTCGCCCGGCGCAGCACGCCGTCGCCGGTGACGACCTCGATCGCCCGCACCTTGTCGCTGGCGAGGCCGTAGCTGCGGGCCATCGGCCCGAGCCCGCCGCCGGTCGTGTAGCCGACGATGCCGACGTCGGTGATCGAGCCCGACAGCGGCGCCAGGCCGTGGGGCGCGGCGGCCTCCACGACGCGGAGCCACTTCACGCCCGCTCCGACGCGCGCCCAGCCCTCGGGGTGGATCTCCACCTCGTCGAGCTCCTTGGTGGTGACCAGCAGCTCGGTGGTGAGCTCGGCCATGGGGCCGTGGCCGGTGGCCTGCGGGGTCACCCGGATGCCGTGGCGGGCCGCGAACCGCACGGCCTCGACGACGTCCTGGGCGTCGTGCGCCGCGAGGACGGCCGCGGGCCGGACCGGGATGGCGACGTTCCACGGCGAGACGAGGGCGTCGTACTTCCTGTCGCCGGGGACCGCGACGGTCCCGATCGTGAGTGCGTCCAGCTCAGCGAACGGGATGGCGTCGCGGGTGCTGGTCTGTGCGATGGTCATGCTTCCTCCGGTGTTTCCGTGTCGTTGACCGGGACACCGTGGACCCGCGCACTTGCGGGCGACTTGAGGCCGACTTGAGCCAGGCCGCGGAATCAGTCGTGTGCAGCCGCGCGAGGCGCCACAAACAGTTGATTCGGGTCCGCAGACTCACGAATCCGCACGAGCCGCTCGTACGCCGCCGCCGCGAAACCGCGTCGAGCCGCAGCCTCGTAGGCCATCGAGAGGTAGGACGCCCGCGACGACCATGGGGCCAGCGAGTCGAGGATCCGCAGGGCGTCCGCGCGGACCGCGTCCCACCCGGTGCCGACGTCGAGCCCGACGCCGAGCACGAGGAACGCGGCGGGCAGGTGGTCGAGCGCCCCGCCCCGGGGCGAGGGCCGCGCCAGGGCACCGCCGAGCTGGCGCAGCTCCACGAAGAGGAGGTTGCTGCCCGACCCGGGGCCGGCGGCGGCGACGAGAGCGTCGACCGCGCTCGCCGGGAAGCCCTCGACCAGCACGCTGTTGGCGTAGACCGCCGTGGGCTCCTGGGGATCGAGCTGCAGGTGTGCGACCTCCGCGGCAGGCATCTCGGCGAACGTGTCGACCTCGGGCCTCAGCGCTCGCAGCGGGGCGATGGCACGCGCCCCCGCATCGGGATCGCCCAGCACCACCGCGTCGAGCATGACCATCTTGCGGGCGCGCAGCTGGCCGGGCAGCCACTCGATGTCTGGCACCTGGAAGATCCGAGCCACGCTCGTCACCGACTCGGGCGCGTCAGCGGTCCACTCCCCCCAGGCGGTGAGGACACGCTGGGCGTGCCGCCAGTCCCACGCGAGCATCCCGGCGTACGCCGTCCGCACCGGCAGCAGGTCGAACTCCAACGCGGTCACGACGCCGAAGCCACCGCTGCCGCCGCGCGCCGCCCACAGCAGGTCGGCGTCCTGGTCCTCGGTGGCGCGCACGAAGGTCCCGTCCGCGAGCACCAGCTCGACAGCCGTGACCGCGCTGCACTGCAGTCCGTGCTGGCGGGAGTACCAGCTCACCCCGCCACCGAGCGAGGAGCCGATGACCCCGACGCCCGGGCTGGACATGTGCTGCCCCGCCAGCCCGACCCGGCCGGCGCGCGCGACGACGTCGCCCCAGAGCACGCCGGCCTCCGCACGCGCCGTACGGCCTGCGGCGTCGACGCGCAGCCCGGTCATCGCCGAGGTCTTCAGGAGCACGGCATCCCCGAGCCGTCCCGCCAGCGGCGGGGCGCCGTGCCCGGTCCCCTGGGGCGCGACCCGGAGGCCGGACGCGGCGGCGGCACGGACTATCCGGGACACCTCGTGCGGGTCGGCCGGGTAGGCGACCGCGGCGGGGTGCTCGTCGACCTGGAGGTTCCAGGGCATCCGCGCCTCGTCGTACAGCGGGTCCCCCGGCAGGTGGATGGCGCCGCCGGCCAGCCCGCGCAACGCCTCGGCGTCGGCGGGCGGGAGGGGCCCAGCAAGGGGCGTGGACTCTGGCACCGGCACCACCTCAGGGTCGGGACGCCCCAGCATGGCTGGGGGAACTTGAGGATGACTTGAGCCGACGGTTCATCCGCTCGCGCAGCAGCGCTCGCTCGCCCGTGGGGATGTCGGCATGGATGGCGTCGCGCACCAGCGGGTTGACGAAGTCGAGCGGGGGGCCGTCGACGAGGATCTCGCTGCGGGCCAGGAGGTCGAGGGCGGCCGCGACCTCCTCCTCGGACTGTCGGGCGAGGTCGGTCACCGACACCAGGTCGGCGTCCGGACCGAGCACGGCGACCGCGCGTGCGACGGTCGTGACCGTCGCCGGCATCCGGCGCAGGCGGAGCGTGACCAGCGAGGTGACCGCCCGCGACCCCACCGCCCTGACCGTGTCGACGTGCGACACGTCCGGCGACACGCCCTCGTCCGCCAGTGCCCGGAGCAGCTGGCGCAGGAACAGCGGGTTGCCCGCGGTCATCCGGTGGCAGGTGGCCACGAACGCGTCGGCGCCGCGGCCGAGCCGGTCGGTCACCAGCGCCCCGGTGCCCTGCTCGGTGAGAGGCGCGGGGCGTACGACGGTCACGGTCTCGTCGGCGACCAGCTCGGCGAGGTCGTCGGCCTGGCGGGGCTCGCCGGTGCGCATCGCCAGCACCACCAGCACGGAAAGCCCATCGAGGCGCCGGACCAGGTAGGCCAGGAACTGGAGCGAGGCCTCGTCGCACCGCTGGACGTCGTCGACGCAGAGCACGAACGGTGCTTCCTCGGCGAGCCGCGTGGTCACGTCGCAGAGCCCGCGCAGCACGGCGAAGCGCTCCTCGCGGCCCAGCACGTCCTCGGCGCCGGTGCCGAACAGCTGGCGGACCACTCCCCACTCGAAGTCCTGCTCCAGCGCGCTGCTCCGCGCCGAGCGCACCCACAGGCCGGCGGCGACGGCCAGGCGGCGCAGCTCGTCGAGCAAACGGGTCTTGCCGATCCCCGCAGGGCCCTCGAGCAGCAGGCACCCGGACGCGCCGTCGGCGAGGTCGTCGAGCCTCGACCTCAGCAGGGCCATCTCGCGCTCCCGGTCCACCAGGCCGTCGGGGGTGCGAGGGCGGGGAACTGGGATCGCGTCGGTCGTGGCCGCTGCGGGTCTCGGACCGTCGAGGTCGGGCGACTGTGCCAGCACCTCCGCCTCGAGGGAGCGCAGGGCGGCTCCGGGATCGACACCGAGCTCGTCGGCGAGGACCGCACGGGCTCGGCGGAGGGCCTCCAGCGCCGCGGCCTGGCGGTGCGAACGGTAGAGCGCCAGCGCGAGGAGGCGCCAGCGCTCCTCCCGGAGCGGGTCCTCCGCGACCAGCGCCTCCAGGTCGCCGATGACCAGCTGCGCCTCGCCGAGCTCGAGCCGGGTCTCGAGGAGACGCTCGCGGGCGACCCCGCGAAGCTCGGTGAGCCGGGAGATCTCCGCCTCCGCCCACGGCTCGGCCGCGTAGTCGGCGTACGCCGGTCCCCGCCACAGCCGGAGCGCGGCGTCCAGGGTGCACACGGCCTCCCCCGGTGCCTCGCCGGCTGCGCGTGACACCGCGGCCTCGAACGCCCACGAGTCGACCGCGTCGCGCGGGAGCCTCAGCACGTAGCCCGGACCGGCGCGGGCGATGACACCCTCCCGCTGCCGGGCCGTCGCGTCAGGCTCGAGACGGCGACGCAGGTGGCTGACGTAGGCCTGCAACGCGCCGTTCGCGTTGGCGGGTGGCTGGTCGCCCCACACGCAGTCGATGAGCGTCTCGGCCGGCACGACGTGGCCCCGCTGGATGACCAGTGCAGCGAGTACGGCGCGCTGGCGCCGCCCGCCGAGGTCCAGGGCCGCGCCGTCACGCGTGGCCGTGAGCTCGCCGAGCACGTGCAGGTGAAGTTCCGGCTGTCCGTCCACCCCATTCCTCGCGTCGCCTTCGTCGAGAATAGGGCTGGTCGAGGGTGGACGCTCCCCCGATTTTGGGCAGGCGCCCAGCGACTCGCAACCCCGCTGGCCGAGGAACGACGAAGTCGTGTCACGAGACCACGCCACCCCCCGCTGGTCGAGGAACGACGAAGTCGTGTCACGAGACCACGCCACCCCCCGCTGGTCGAGGAACGACGAAGTCGTGTCACGAGACCACGCCGTACCCTCACCCCATCCACAGAGGAAGTCACCGACATGAAGCAGATCACCCGCACGCTCGACATCCCCGCCACGCCCGAGGCCGTCTGGTCGGTGCTCGCGGACACCGACAGCTACGAGCGTTGGAACCCGTTCGTCACCAAGCTCTCGGGTCGCCTCGCCGTCGGCGAGCGCCTGGAGGTGCGGATCCAGCCTCCGGGAGGACGGGCGATGACGTTCCGGCCGCGCGTGGTCACCGTCGAGCCGGGCAGGGCCCTGCGCTGGCTGGGACGACTCGGGGTGCCCGGCGTCTTCGACGGCCTGCACGAGCTGCGGCTGGAGCCGACGGCGGCGGGCACGCGGTTCGTGCACTCCGAGACGTTCCGCGGACTGCTGGTCCCGCTGCTGGGCAAGACCCTCGCGGCGACCGCTGACGGTTTCGACGCCATGAACCAGGCCTTGGCCGAGGAGTGCGCGAGGCGCTCCTCCGGCGAGCATCCCGGCGACACGGCGCAGTCGTGAGCACCCAGGACCCTCGCGCCCTCGTCGTGGTGGACGTGCAGCAGGGCTTCGACGACCCGTGGTGGGGCCGGCGCGACAACCCGGCGTGCGACGACAACATCGCTGCCCTCGTCGAGCAGTGGGCGGCGCGCGGTTGGCCGCTGGTCTACGTGCAGCACGCCTCCGCCAACCCCGAGTCGCCTCTCCACCCCGAGTCTCCTGGGCACGCCCTCAAGGACTACCTCGTCGCCCACGAGCCCGACCTGTTCGTGACCAAGGGCGTGAACTCCTCCTTCCACGGCGAGCCCGACCTCGACCAGTGGCTGCGCAGCCAGTCCATCGGCGGCATCGCCGTCTGCGGCATCACGACCAACCACTGCTGCGAGACCACCGCCCGGGTCGGTGGCAACCTGGGGTACGACGTCGCGTTCGTCGTCGACGCGACGCACACGTTCGACCGCCAGGCGCCGGACGGCGAGTGGCTCACCGCCGAGGAGCTCGTCCGGGCGACGGCGACCAACCTCAGCGGCGAGTTCGCGACGGTGGTCACCACCGCGCAGGTGCTGGACGCCACCGGCGAGCGCTGACCCGGAGTACTTGGTCAGTCCTGCTCGGGGAGAGGCCGCAGCGGTGCGACGACCTCGTTGTGCCTCATGAACCACGGCGTCCAGGGTGGGTCGAATCGCGCGAACCGGAGAGGGCCGTCCACCTCGAGCCCGACTGACTCCAAGGCCTCCGTGAGGCGCTTGGCGTGCTCCTCATAACGTCCCCGCGACCAACGCCCGGAGAACCTCCGGGCAGCTGCCCAGTGCGCCGGGACGCTGCGCAGCCGCACGTCCGGATTCGTGGGTTCCGGGGAATCCTCCGGGACGAAGCCCGACGGCATCACGAAGCTGACGACGTACCGCCCCTCTCCCAGCTCGTCGGGCTCCTGGAGCACCGGGGCGGTCATGGCCACCTTCGTCGATTCGGTGTTCCGCCCGCCGATGTACCCCACCAACCGCATGAACGCCTTGTTCCCGACGCTCTCGAACGATCCCTGCACGCGTGTCTCGGCCACGACGTGCTCGGGATACCACCGCACCTCGAAGTCGGGGTGCTCTTCGACGACCTCGTAGGGCTGTTCCTCGGTCATGTCTCAAGCGTCTCGCTCGGCGGAGCGGCGCTCAAGTCGGCCTCAAGTCCGGGTCAAGCGGCGAGTGACACGTTCTGGTCCGACATCACCACCACTCGAACCAGGAGCATCACCCATGACACGAAGCATCGCCGCCACCGTGGTCACTCTTGCAGCGCTCGCCCTCACGGCGGGGGCCTCACCCGCCTTCGCCGCACCGAAGCCCCTCGTGGACCTCCAGGGCACCGGCGTCGGCACGTACGCGCTCGACTCAGCCGGCAGCGCGCAACTCGTCGGCTCCGTCACGGGCAGTCAGTTCGACGGCACGTACGTCGCCACGCTGACCGCCGACGACGGGGCACTGCCCGCACCCGGATCCTGCGAGCCCGCCACCGGCACGCTCGAGGTGACCTCCCCGAAGCGGTCGATGCGTCTCGACGCCGTCGGCGAGGTGTGCGGCGAGTTCGCCGACGCCACCTACGTCGTCACGCATCGGTTCGTCGGCCGCTACGTCGTCACGGACGCCACCAGCCGCAGGCTGCGCGGCACCGACGGCTGGATCTCGCTGATCCTGGCCACCGAAGGACGGGCGAACGTTGAGGCGTTCGACTCCTGACTCCGGTGGTTGAGGAGGTCGCCCACATCGCACCCGCTGGTTGAGGAGGTCGCGCAGCGCATCGCACCCGCTGGTTGAGGAGGTCGCGCAGCGACCGTCACGAAACCCCCAACCGACGCGCGACGTCCTCACCAGCTACGCGACGCACCGCTTCAGGGTCACCCACCACGACGAGTACGTCGGTCGCGCGCGACATGCCGACGTACAACCGCTCGCGGGCACGGTCCCGGCTGCCGTCCTCGTTGAGGCAGAGCACAACCACACGCCGCTCGAGCCCCTTGCACCCGAGGACGTGGCCATAGAAGACGTCGTCGTCCCACCACGTGCCCCAGTAACCGTCCTGGTCGTGGAAGTCCGTGCGCTCGACCTGCACGGGGTGGCGGTGCCCGGTGGTCAGCAGGCACACGTCGGCGGAACCCCAGCCGTCGTCGAGGAGCTGGTCGACGCAGTCGTCGGCCGTCTCGATGGCATCGTCGACCGAGCAGGGCACGAAACGTACGTCGACGCCGTCACCGCCGCGCGCGTACATCCGCGAGGGTGCCAGCGGAGCGAACGCGTCGTGGATCTGCCGGGTGTTGCGCAGGGCAAGCTCCTATACGAAGGGCCCCGACCTGTTGAGTGTCGGACGACAGTCGGATGGCGTATCGGACGACAGGTCGGATCTGACCTTGCGGGCCGAGTGTGTCTACGGGAGGGGCCACCCGAAGGAAACCTGTCAAGCGGCCGCCGTGGCCAGAACGCTCGCGCGGGCGCACCTGGCGATGGGTCAGACGCTCAGAACCTGCTCAAATGCTGGGGGCACGCGAAGCCCGCTGCGTTGCCCACAAACTGACGTCCGTCTGTGACACCCAGTTCTCGCTTGGCAAACCTGGCCATCTCTTTGAGCGTGACACCCTCATCGAACGACTCACAGATCCGCTCAGTGGTGCCGAGAACCCACACAGTCCATTCCTCGCCTCGAAGAGTGCCTGACTTCATGAGGAGTAGTTGGTCCTGAAGGTAGAGGGTTTGAGCCGTCTCGTCGTCCACGCCGTCGTACTCGAACTGATCGCGCTCGGACACGGCGCACCCGGATATCGACGCCACTGCGCCGAGCGCGGCGACCGACGCCGCCAAGCGCTTCATGCGGATGCGCAACCGAGCGGGGTGTCGAAGTTGAGGGACGCGCATGTTTCGTACCGTAGTGACGCGAGAGCCTGCCGGTGCAAAAACGGCAGAACGCGTGACCCTAAGGGGTTGCGGTGGAATGAGGCAGCGTTGGCGGGTTATCGCGACTTGCAGCGGCCCGCCTCTTGTCACTGACCACGCGCGGGCGTTGTCTCGTGGATGATGGCGGGGTGGGACGCAATCGTCGCGAGACAAAGCCGCCATTGAGCGCCGAAGAGCAGGCCAGGGTCGATGCCCTCAGGCAGGCTCGGGTCTCACGGAAGAGGCGTGCGGCGCCGAAGGCGGCGGCTGCGCCACAGACACAGGAGGCGAAGGGCGCAGCGCAGCGGGCGCGCTCCGAGGCGCGGTTGGCCAAGTCGGCTGCCGGGCTGGCGCGGCAGGCGCGGGAGCGGGATCGAGTTGCGCGGGAGCAGGCTGCAGTCGCAGCCTTATCCCAGTGGCACGTTGCCCGTCTGCGAGGGAGCGACGGAGGTCACCTGCCGTGGGACGACGAGTTCATCTTGGAGGTGCGAAGGCTGCTCGATGGGGGTCTACTTGACCGCGCCGAGCAATTCGTACTGTCCGTCGTAACAGAACTCTTGTCATGGCGGGTGCCTGACGACACGCTGTGGCAGCGATTGCACGAGACCTCGACACCCCTCGCGACCGACGCTAGATCGAGCGCCACGTTCATGAGTTTCGTTCGCCGTCGAGTGGTGCCTGCTCACCGACGGTGGGCAAAGGGTGAGGAGCAGAATGTCGCGTGCCGGGTTCAGTGGAGGCTCTGAACTAACGCGCCGACGGTAGCCGGTGCGGGGTTGTGCCTGTCGTGTTGCTCCTCGAACTCGACCGGAGGAACGAGTCCGATCTCGCCGTGCAGACGTCGGTGGTTGAACCAGTCGATGTACTCCGCGACCGCGATCTCGAGGTCGTCGATGTTCTTCCACGGGCCCTTGTTGCGGACCAGTTCGGCCTTGAACAGCGAGTTGAACGCCTCGGCCAGGGCGTTGTCGTAAGAGTCGCCGGTGGATCCGACCGACGCGACGGCCCCGGCTTCGGCCAGCCGCTGGGTGTAGCGCACGGCGAGGTACTGGACTCCCTTGTCCGAATGCGCAATCACCCCGGTGGTGTCCTGGCCGGCGTGCTGACGGGTCCACAGCCCCATCTCGAGGGCGTCCAGGGCCAGGTCGGTGCGCAGGCTCTTCGAGAGTTGCCACCCGACCACGCGGCGGGAGAAGACGTCGATGACGAACGCGGCGTAGACCCAGCCGGCGAAGGTGCGGCAGTAGGTGATGTCGGCGACCCAGACCCGGTTCGGTGCCGGCGCCTTGAAGTCGCGGTCCAGCAGGTCCGGCCGGGTGTCCGGGCCGGCACCCGGCACGGTGGTCCTGGGGCCCTTGGCCCGACTGATCCCACGTAGCCCGTCGCCGCGCATCAGCCGGTGCACGGTGCATCTGGCGATCCGGTGGTCGCGCCGGTTCAGCTCGGCGTGCATCTTGCGGACCCCGTAGACGCCGTAGTTGTCGGCGTGCACCTGCCGGATCACCTCCAGGTGACCCTGGTCGGCCACCGCCCGCGCGGACGGTGGCCTGGTCTTGGCGGCGTAGTAGGTGCTCGGGGCGATCGGCGTCCCGGCCTTGCGCAGGACGGTGCAGATCGGCTCGACCCCGAACTGGTCGCGGTGCTGGTCGATATAGTCGACCAGCACCGCGGTGGTCACTTCAGCTTGCGGTCGAGCTCCGCCGCGGCGAAAAAAGCCGACGCCGTCCGCAGGATCTCGTTCGCCCGTCGTAATTCCTTGACCTCACGCTCGAGCTCGGCGATCCGCTTCGCCTCATCACTGGTCACACCGGGGCGATGACCTTCGTCGATCTCGGTCTGCTGGACCCAGTTGCGCAGCGTCTCGGGGTTGATCCCGAGCTGCTCACCCACCCGACGCAACGCGCCGCTCCTGGTCGCGGGGTCACGCCGCAGATCGACCGCCATCCGGATCGCCCGCTCCCGAAGCTCCTCGGGGTACTTCCTCGGTGCTGCCATGACTCTCATCCTTCCGTGGAATGAGAGCCTCCATCAGACCCGGCACGCGACAGTAGACCCGGCCACCACCCCACACCCGGCGGAGTTGGACGAGGCATCCCCAGTCACTGGTCGCGCACGCGAGGAGGAGTGGGCATGAGCGTGACATCTATCCACATGACCGGCTCGACCAGCCGGTCCTCGATCGGGCAGCGCCGCGAAGCGTTGGAGCACCTGTCGAGGGTTCGTGATGACCTGGGGCACATCCCGGGCGTCGTACTCGTCGAGGTCGCAGGTCACCTTGGCGTGCATCCTGACCACCTGTCCAAGATGCTGCGCCAGTTCCGGGCGACCCGGACCGTTGCGCAGCGGCCCGGCAGCACGTACAAGAAGTGTCTACCCGACGAGGACCGCGCCAAGGTCGCGTACTTCAAGTGCCGAGGCGTTGCCGCCAAGGCTTACGAAGACCTCAAGATGGCGGGGGTTCTTCCTGACGGTCTCAGCCTTCGGGGGTTTCAGCGGAGGGTCAACGAATGGCCGGAGGCGTTGCGCGCATGTGCACGCGGCGGCTACCGGGAAATGGTCAAGCATCAGTACTTCAACGTAGAACACGTCCCCTACCGGGGATACGCCTACGGCACCGACCACACGAAGTTGCCCATCCGGGTGCTGCCCACCGAACGGGGAGCCCAACCCATCTGGCCATGGCTCAGCGTCTTGGTGGACCTCAAGACGCGCCTGGCGATGGCGTACCTCCTGACCGCGGACACCCCGAACAGCCAGGACAACATCGACCTGCTCGCCGAAGGCATCCGTGGGTGGTACACACCCGAGGGCGTATTCGTGGGCGGCAAGCCCGAGTTTCTGCGCACCGACAGGGGTGGTGACTACATCTCTGAGGCGCTCTCAGCGAACCTGATCAACCTCGACATCGGGCGACAGTTCACCGAGCCGTACTCGTCGTGGCAGAACGGGCGCGTTGAACGCTTGAACGGCACCATCGACCGGGACTTCGCCCCCGATATTCCGGGGTTCCACCCCGGCGGTGAGGACGACTACACCCGTCGGGCTCTTCACACACCCGTACCGGTCACGTCCCTGCTCACCTTGGAGACGCTCGATCGGCGACTGGGCGACTTCTTCGGCGAGTACAACAACCGTGTCCACTCCGCTCTCAGTGGACGGACTCCACTGGAGGCATGGGCAGAGGATGACCAGCCCGTCGCCGCCGCCGACCAAACCACGATCGTGAACGCCATGTCCCATCGGGTCAGCCGACGACTCCACCACTACGGCATCGAGATCCGCGGCGCGATCTACGGCCACCCCACGCTGGCCCGACTTCGCAAGGAGAACGTCGACACAGTCAACATTCGCTACCACGAGCACGACCGCCACCACATCGAGGTGTTCGTCGGCGACGAGTGGGCATGCACAGCCTCGAAGTCGACAGTGCAGTCCGAGCACCACCGCCTCGGTGTTCTGGCAGTTCGCGCCGCGCAGCGCCGCGAAGCCGAACGACTCACCCGTCTGGCCGACCGACAGCGCGTGGAGGACGAACGGGCTCGACTGCGCGAGGAAGGCGTCGACGAGTCCGAATGGCCACTCCTTCCGCCCGACCCCGACGAGGACGAGACCGCCGTTCCGGACCTCCCCGAGATTCCCGACGGAGTAGACCTCGCCGACGTCATCGACAGCGCCGTCGCCTACTCCGACACCCTCGGCTCGTCCCTATCCGGCAACCGCCTCGAAAGGTGGGAGGACCGCCTCAGCCAGAACCCCCAACCCGACCCAGACGAAGAAGGTGCAGCATGACGGCCACCACCGACCTGCCAGACACAGCAACCCCGGACGCAACAGCGCACTCGACCGGCCAGTCGAGTGCGGCGAGCCCAGGTTCGACGGTGGTGAACATCGGTGGGACTCTGCCCGTGCGGCCCACCCGCTACGTCCCGACGAACATCGTCAAGGGCGTCGGTGTCGTTGTGCAGTTGACGATCCGCACCGGCGGCTGCTGCCTCATCGACGGCCCCGTCGGCGTCGGCAAGACCACCGCTGTGGTTGAAGCCGCCAGAGGCATCGGAGCCGACGCCGTCTACGTCAACATGTTCGGCACCAGCACCTCACGCGATCAGATGGACGCCATCTGGACCGCAATGACCGGCACCCGCGGCGTCGGCACCGCCGCCCAGATTCGCGACGACATCCTCGACACCCTCAACCGCAAACAGATGACGCTGCTCATCGACGACGCACACCACGTCGGGCTCAAAGGGCTCGCGCCCATCCTCAGCATCTGGAACCGCATCCACACCGCACGTGGTGTCGGAACCCCCATCGTGCTGTGCGGGAACAACCTCGAACGTCACCTCAGCCAAACCCTGCCCGAACTCCTCTCCCGCGCAGGCACTAGGTACGCGGCAGCGCCACTGGCAGGCAAGCCGCTGGTCGAGGCAGTTCTCGCCATGGAACCGGCGATCGCTGGCACCGACGCTGCCACCATCAAGGCCATCGACACCCGCTACTTCCGCGGCGAGATCCGTCGTTGGGCTCAGTTCTTCGACCTCATGACCATCTTCCGGGGCGGCGACACCACCCCCCGCCCCCTGACCGATGACGAGGTCACCGACCTGCTCGGGATGATGCCGCGAGGTTCCCAGTGAACACTCCCCTCGACCATCCGGTGATGGTCACCGAGTCCCCGGCCGGTGCGCCAGTCACAGACATCGGACGCATCGCTACCACGGACCTGTCGACAGTAGTGTTCGTGCCCACGCATGACCGCACCGGAAAGGCGGGCATCGCCAGCGACGTCCTGTCCGCGCTCGGGAAACGCGATGACGTCACCGGCAAGCCACGCAACACCACTGGCATCGCCGAGGTCCTGCCCATCTGGCTCAACGCACACCGCACTCGCCTGCTCGTCGTCGCCGCGTGCCAGCGCACACCCGTCGAAGACTTGCTTGCCCTGGTGGAGATGGCCCAACCGACCGCAACGAACATCTTGTTCGCCACCGATCACGGCTATGCCACCCGCCTGTACCGCGACCTCGCGTCGGCGGCCCCAACCCTTGTCGACTGGCCCGCTCTTCCAGCCACCCACTCCGCCGAGGCTCCGATCACCCCCATCCGCACGGTGGGAGGTTGGCACAAGGCCGAACCGACACTCCCCGCCATCGAGTACTGGGCGTTCTACGCCACTGCCAAGCGGCAACTGCGCCCTGACGAGTTCGCGCCCGTGCACGACCTGTACTGCTCCACTATGCAGCGCCTCACCGATTGGCTCCGCACGCTCGACACCGCCCGGCAGAACCTGACGGTTGCGCTTGCCCACGACTCCATCAAGACACTCATCGAGGAGCAGACCACCTTCGACAAGGTCACCGTCGTCACCCGAGCCGCCCAAGCCGCCTACCACCAGCACGGCTGGTTCCTTGACATCGACGAACGCGAACTCCGCAACGGCCTCATCCGGTTCCCACCCTCCAAGACCACCCCCGACCTCTACGACCGACTGCGCGCCTACTACGAACCCACCCGCGCAGGCACCGTCGCGCTCTACTTGGGCGAAGCCACCCCAGAAGCCATCCGCGCCACCACGGTTGACGACCTCGCTCAATGGCACAACGACCCGCGCCACCCCATCGCCGGACGGCACGTCCCCGTGGAAGCAGCGCCCTTCCTCCGCGCGGTCCTGCTCGCCCGCGCCGTGGAAGGGGCCGCACCAGATGATCCGGCGTTCCCGGGCAACCACCGGCGTGTCCTGCTCGACCTACGACAGGCCGCCGTTGACCTCGACCTCAACATCGGCGAGGCCGTCCTGAATGAGACTCACAGCATCGCCAGCCGTCGCGTCCCCACCAGCATCGTGAAACTGGAGCGCCTCGCATGACCGCCATCGACCAGCAGCGCCTCATCACCCTGCGCCTCTCCCGAGGCCTCGCCGTGCGGCAACTCGCTCGCGACTGCGGCATCGAGATTGGCGTCCTCAACCGCCTCGAAACCAGCGACGACCCCACACTCAGCACCCTGTCCGTTGCCGCGCTCGTTCGACTCGCCGACCGCCTGCAGGTCCCCATAGGGCACCTGTTCACCGACGACCTCGACAACACGCCAGCACCGGACCCGTCGCCCGACCACGCACGGCTCGGCGCTCTTCTCAACGCACTCGGGCAAGCCACCCCTGTCACCGCACTCGCAGACGCCCTGGACTGGTCCCCAACCCGAGTCCACCAGGCGGCAGACGACCTCACTCGCCTGCTCGCCCCTGCGGGGATGACCGTGTTCCGTAACTCCGGGCTCATGTCCATCCGACCCGAAGACGACCTTCACACCGACGCCGAACTGAAGGTCCGCCGCCACCCACGCACGAAAGGCACCCAACGACTCGTCACCCCGGCTCGCACGAAGATCCTGTATCGAGCGGCGCGCACACCAATCAGTCCGCACAGCCTGTCCAACCCTGACCGCGTCAACATCGCCACCCTCCTCAAGGCCGGAGTGCTCGTCGAAGACGCGAACCGGCACTACGTCCCGTCAGCCGACGTACTGGAGTCCCTGAACCCGGTCAACATAAAGCACGACCAATAGCCACACTCCACGTGGTGGCGTCAGGAAGTGACGTGCCAGCCCATCCACCGCAGAGTCCCGCCCGGCTTGTCATCGAGCGTCCCGTAGTCGCACCAATCGGCGGTGTAAGTCCCGCGCAACGGTCGGTCGTTCCTCGGGTATCGCTTCTCTGGGGTGCCCCAGCGCAGGTCGCCCGACAACGTCCGGTCCTGGTGCAGCCGAAACGCTTGGTCCCGCGTCACCCGGGAGGTGCTTGGCCGCCCCCACAGTCGGCTGTCGTTGGTCAGGAACACCGCGAACCCGTCGGTGTTCGCGTCCGTGGCCACCCAGCCCTCCAACCGGGTCACGTCATGGATGAAGTGGAGCCGTGCAAGATCGAGGGCCTCGTGACTGCGCAGATCAAACTTCTCGGGGGTACGACCATCGTGCCCCTGCCACGACCGGGTGACGTACTTGAACTCGATCAAACTGGTCCGGTCGCCCACGCACACCAAGTCGACGTACGTGCGCGCGGTCTCAGTGCGCTTGGGCACCTCCAACCGGATGTCGATCGAGTCATCCAGCGCCACCACCGCCCGGGCGAACTCGAACTGGAAGTCCGCCTCCGAATGAAACACCGGACGGCGCGCGGACAAGAACTCCATCACCGCGGCCAGCGGGAGGCGACCAGCAATCCCTGTCACCCTCTGCACGCTAACCGAAACCAATCCCAGATGACTCGTGATTGGCTGACCGCATGCCCGTAGGAGATTGCGAAAAGGCGTTCGCTGTCGCGGCGGCAGCCGACGGCATCGTGCTTGCACGAGCGCGCGTGCCATGGCTCAACCAACGCGGCCACCTCGGATTGCCGGACCAGGCGCACGAAGCGCGACGCAGGCTCGACGCCATCTTTCTAGCCCTCGGCGGGGACCCAGAGGCCCAAGCCGCGAAGAGGATGACCTCTCTCCCGGGAGACTTCCTCCACGAACCCACCGGCACCTTCATCGAGATCGACGAGTCCCAGCACTTCACCACCTACCGGCGCCTAACGCTGCAGCACTACCCGCACGATGCGCCGCTCGGGTTCGCCAAAGACGAGTACCTCGCGCTTTGGTGATCACTGGGCATCGAAGTCCGACAAGTACCGCGCCAAGAAGGCAGCAGTTGGGTTCGGTGACGGCGGGCGCCAGCGCCAACGCGCCTATCACGACGCTCTCCGCGATCTCGCCACGCCAGCGTTGGGACATCCACCGGTGGTCCGGGTGCCAGCACCCGACCGCAACGGGACCGCTGCCTACTTGCGCGTCCGCGACCAACTCCGCCAACTCGCTTAAGGCGAGATGCGCGGTGATGTCGACACGGCGTGGCACTTAGACACGGACCCCGACGGACACCGGCCCAGATGCACCGGTCAGGCATCCTTCGTAAAGTGAAGGAAGTCCGTCAGTTCACGAAGGATGGAGCCACCGCTCGACCCGAGCGATGTCCTGGAGCGTCAAGCCGACGTGCGGCTCCGGCCTCACGGTGAGCATCCGTGACTTTTCGAAGCCACGAAGACGCGCCGACGTCAGGTCGTCGTCGGTCCACACAAGGCGGCCCACGGGGTTCTCCAACATCCACTGTTCGACGACGTTGGCCTTCCACCAGCGCCTGCGGCCGACTTCGGGAAGTGTCATCACTTGGAACGGCCCGAGACCGACACGCGCCCAGTCCATGAGCAGATGACTGTCCCAGGTCGTTAACCACCGGACGTCTACGAGTCCGTCGGTATGGAGACGCGCGATCGCCTCGATCACATCACGCCGGAACGGCACCGTCATGTCGCCCGGTCGCCCTGGATACAAAGTCTCCCCAGCCCAACTGTCGCCGACGCCAAAGGGCGATACAACGCCGTCTACGTCGAGAAACCACACAGGACCTGACCAAGCCATGGCCGAACTATCGGCGACGGCACCGACATATGAACTCGGCGAACCCGGCGATGTCCAAGAACCAGCGACTGGCTGCGCATCACGTACCGCCTTGTGGTCCGACGGAGAAAGACACGTAGCCCCCGGTTAGTTCCGGGGGCTACGTGTTGGCGCTAGTCGTCTGACGGTGGCACTTGTCGTGGCACTTGTCGCGGCACTTGTCGCGGCACTTGTCGTTCGCTCAGTGAAGAGGCTGTCGTCCTACATGAGGTCGGGGCCCGTCGCACGCGTGGATCAGCTGCAGCCGCTGGTCGAGCCGCAGCCCTCGCAGACGTAGCAGGAGCCGGCGGGGCGCATCTTGGTGCCGCAGGTCATGCAGAGCGGCGAGTCGACGGCGGTGCCGGTGAGCTTCTCGAAGAGCTCGGCGGTGGTTTGGGCCTGGCCGCTGGAGACCTGGGCGGGGACCTCGCGGGCCTCGGAGCCGTGGGTGTCCTTGGTCTCGACGTCGGTGGTTTCGAGACGGGCCTGGCGGCCCTCCTCAACCACCGAAGCCTTGTCCTCGACCAGCGAGCCCTCGACGAGCTCGGAGGCCGAGCCGGTCTCCTCGACGAGCGGCTCGTAGGAGCCGGTCTCGAGGTGGCGCTGACGCTCTTCGGCGGAGTAGATGCCGAGGCCGGCGCGGTCCTCGAAGGACAGGTAGTCCAGGGCGAGGCGGCGGAAGATGTAGTCCATGATCGACTGCGCCATCCGCACGTCGGGGTCGTCGGTGAGGCCAGCAGGCTCGAAGCGCAGGTTGGTGAACTTCGAGACGTAGGTCTCGAGCGGGACGCCGTACTGCAGGCCGATGGAGACCGCGATCGAGAAGGCGTCCATCACACCGGCCAGGGTCGAGCCCTGCTTGCCGAGCTTGAGGAAGACCTCGCCCAGCTCGCCGTCGTCGTGGGCGCCGGAGGTCATGTAGCCCTCGGCACCACCCACGGTGAACGACGTGGTGCGCGAGACGCGCGACTTCGGCAGGCGCTTGCGGGTCGGGGCGTAGACGACCTTCTCCACGACCTTGGTCTCGGCCGCAGCGGCTGCGTCCGCGGCGTCGGCGGCGTCCTTCTTGGCCTTGCCGCCACCGTCGGAGAGCGGCTGGCCGACCTTGCAGTTGTCGCGGTAGATCGCGGTCGCCTTGAGTCCGAGCTTCCAGGACTGCATGTAGACGTCCTCGATCTCCTCGACCGTCGCGGTCTCGGGGAGGTTGACCGTCTTGGAGATCGCGCCGGAGAGGAACGGCTGGGCGGCCGCCATCATCCGCACGTGGCCCATCGGCTTGAGCGAGCGGGCGCCCATCGCGGTGTCGAAGACCTCGTAGTGCTCGAGCTTGAGGCCCGGCGCGTCGACGACGTGACCGTGCTCGGCGATGTAGGCGACGATCGCCTCGACCTGCTCGGGCTGGTAGCCCATCTTCTTCAGCGCCCGCGGGATCGTCTGGTTGACGATCTGCATCGACCCACCGCCGACGAGCTTCTTGAACTTCACCAGGGAGAAGTCGGGCTCGATGCCGGTGGTGTCGCAGTCCATCATGAAGCCGATGGTGCCGGTCGGCGCGAGCACCGAGGCCTGCGCGTTGCGGAAGCCGTTCTTCTCACCGAGCTTGACCACGTCGGCCCACGCCTTGGTGGCGAGCTTGTGGACCCGGCTGTCCTCGGTGTGCAGGACGCGTACGACGTCGTTGGCGGCCTGGTGCTTGCGCATGACGCGCTTGTGGGCGTCGGCGTTGCGGGCGTAGCCGGCGTAGGGACCGACGATCGCGGCGAGCTCGGCCGAACGCTTGTAGGAGGTGCCGGTCATCAACGAGGTGATGGCCGCGGCCATGGAGCGGCCGCCGTCGCTGTCGTACCCCAGGCCCATCGCCATCAGCAGGGCGCCCAGGTTGGCGTAGCCGATGCCGAGCTGGCGGTAGTCACGCGTGGTGTCGCCGATCGCCTCGGTCGGGAAGTCGGCGAAGCAGATCGAGATGTCCATCGCGGTGATGATGAACTCGACGGCCTTGGCGAACAGCGCCGCGTCGAAGGTGTCGTCGTCCTTGAGGAACTTCAGCAGGTTGAGGCTGGCGAGGTTGCACGAGGAGTTGTCGAGCGACATGTACTCCGAGCAGGGGTTGGACGCGGTGATGCGGCCGGTCTCGGGGTTGGTGTGCCAGTCGTTGATCGTGTCGTCGTACTGCAGGCCGGGGTCGGCGCAGGACCAGGCGGCCTCGGAGATCTTGCGGAACAGGCCGCGGGCGTCCACGGTCTCGATGACCTCGCCGGTGCCGCGGGCCTTGAGGCCGAACTCGGTGCCGTCCTCGACCGCGCGCATGAACTCGTCGGTGACGCGGACGGAGTTGTTGGCGTTCTGGTACTGGACGGAGGTGATGTCCTTGCCGCCGAGGTCCATGTCGAAGCCGGCGTCACGAAGGGCACGGATCTTGTGCTCCTCGTTCATCTTGGTCTCGACGAACTCCTCGATGTCGGGGTGGTCGACGTCGAGGACGACCATCTTGGCCGCGCGACGCGTGGCGCCGCCGGACTTGATGGTGCCGGCGGAGGCGTCGGCGCCGCGCATGAAGGAGACCGGCCCGGATGCCGTGCCGCCGCTGGAGAGCAGCTCCTTGGACGAGCGGATGCGGGAGAGGTTGAGGCCGGCGCCGGAGCCGCCCTTGAAGATGAAGCCCTCTTCCTTGTACCAGTTGAGGATCGAGTCCATGGAGTCGTCGACGCTCAGGATGAAGCAGGCGCTGACCTGCTGCGGCGAGGGCGTGCCGACGTTGAACCAGACGGGGCTGTTGAAGGAGAAGTACTGGTTGACCAGCAGCCAGGTCAGCTCGTGCTCGAAGGTCTCGGCGTCGGCGTCGCCGGCGAAGTAGCCGTTGTCGATGCCGGCCTTGGTGTAGGTCTTCACGACCCGGTCGATGAGCTGCTTGAGGCTCCACTCGCGGGCGTCGGTGCCGACGGCGCCGCGGAAGTACTTGGTCGTGACGATCGTGCTCGCGTTGACCGACCAGAAGTCGGGGAACTCCACGCCGCGCTGCTCGAAGACGGTCTCGCCTGTCTTCCAGTTCTGCTGGACGACGTCACGGCGCTCCCACGTGATCGCGTCATAGGGGTGGACTCCCTTGGTGCTGAAGACGCGCTCCAGCTTGAGGCCCTTGCCCTTGCGTGCGGCGCCGGTGTTCACCGTCTCGGTCATGGGTGGTTCTCCTTCGTGCCTGCACGGGCGGGTGATGGGTGTGCTCTGCGGACCTGGTCCGCGGGGTTGGTAAGCCCGGCAGGCAGCTTCCCCACTACCTGCCGGGCCGTTCTGGGGTCAGCCCGTCGGGGCTGAATGCGCCTCGCTGGTCGAGGGACGGAGTCCCGTCTCGAAACCAGCCTGGGCGTTGCGCTCGAGGCGAAGGATCTCGATCTCCTTCTCGAAGTCCTCGGCGTTTTCGAAGGCGCGGTAGACGCTCGCGAAGCGGAGGTAGGCCACCTCGTCGAGGGCGCGCAGCGGGCTCAGGATCGCGAGGCCGATCTCGTGGGCGGCGAACTCGGCCTGGCCCGAGAGACGCATGGCGTCCTCGACCTCCTGCCCGAGGCAGGCGAGCTGGGCGTCGGTGACGGGACGGCCCTTGCAGGCCTTCCGCACACCGGCGATCGCCTTGTCGCGGTTGAACGGCTCGGTGGCACCCGACCGCTTGAGCACGGTCAGCTGCATCTTCTCCACGGTGGTGAAGCGGCGGTCGCAGGAGGAGCAGGTGCGGCGGCGGCGGATCGATCCACCGTCGTCGGCGACGCGGCTGTCGAGGACCCGGGTGTCGGTGTCACGGCAGTAGGGGCAGTGCATCGCGGATCCCCCTCTCCTGGCCTGTCGGTGTCGCTGTCGGTGGTGCCCTGCATCATCTTCAACACTGTGGATCTCGGCCCGATTCCTGTGGAGAACGGGGCCTTCCCTGTGTGAACAGGACCGCTTCTTGTGAACTAGATGTGGAAAACCACAACGGTGTAACTACTAGATGTAGTGGTAACCGTACGTGCCGTCTGCAGGCTTGGCAAGCGAACCCCGCCAAATTGTCGAAGTGGTTCGTTCCACCCCGGAAAACCGCAGGTCAGTGACGTGGGTCACCCCGAGTTCGCGGCGTGTCGACCCCTGCGTTCCGGGCTTCCGGCCCGCACTTGTGCCCCATCAGTCACAATGCAGGCGTGGCGACGACAGGCAAGCGAGCAGGCTCCCGTCGCGCCGCTCCGCCGCCCCGCAAGCTCAACCGCGAAGCCCTGCTCACGTGCGCCGCCATCACCCTGTGCGTCGTCGCCTGGGGCTACCTCGTCTACGCCGCCATCGACTTCGGTACGGCGGCCCGCGACGGCGGTGGCGGCAGCGCCTGGGGCTTCATGGCACTCGCCTGCCTCGGTGCGATCGCCTGCCTCTTCTTCGGGCTGATGCTCGTCGCCCGGCTCATGCGGGCCCTCGGCATCACCCCGCCGGACGACCCCGACGGGTCTCCCCCGGTGCCACCCCCGGGACCTCGCCCCGCGGGGGGCAAGCGCGCGGCTCGCTGAGTCGCTCCTACGCCTGGGCGCCGGTCTCGAGCCTGGCCTTGAGCCGAGCCAGCGTGGTCTCGATGTTGCGGGCGTTGACGCTCACCCGATCGGCCACACCGGTGATCGGCCTCGTCGCCGGCACGAACCACCGTGGCCGCTTGTCCCACGTGCTCTCGACCACGCGGCAGCCAGCCGCGGTGGGCTCGATGTCGTACTGCCAGCGAGCCACCGGCACACCCGGAACCGCCTCGACCTCGAAAGCGAACCGTCGGGCCGAGTCGGCGTCGGTCACCTTGCCGATCGTCGGCCACACGCGTCTGCCGTTGCGGTTGACCCCGAGGAATCGCGAGCCGGTCTGCCCTGCGGTGGAGTCGCGACGCAGCACCTTCACCGTCTCCTCCGCGATCTCGCTCATCCGGGCCGGGTCGCTGAGGAATGCGTAGACCGCCTCGGGCGAGGCAGCGATCTCGGTCTGGCCGGTGGCGTCAGGAGCGGTCATGTTCGTGAGTATGGCGGGGTCGGTCGCCGCTCTCCTGGCCGGTTTGGTCTCCGAGACGGGCCTAGGTCCCTGGATGCTCGCGGCATTGGCGAGTGATCCACGACTTAGTCGGGGACGTCGTACGCGACGACCCGCCCCTGCTGCGACACCACTCGGAGATGACCTGATCCTTCGATTGCCATCGCTCCCCAGAGCGAGAGAGGTCCGTCGGCGGGCTTCCCACTCGGCGTGCAGAGTCGATACACGGGGTTGGAGCGTGTCACTCCGTAGGCCTTGACGTCCGAAGTCCGCTCGCACAACAAGACGGCGTCCGGGCTGACAGCCATCAACCTGCCATCGCGCGTGTCGACACTGATCAGCTGCCCACGGGCGGACTCGACGACTCCGCCGTACGGAGTCAGGGGCACAACCTCATCCATGTAGGCGCGACGAGCGCCTGCCTCGCTGAGGGGGACACTCCACGTCGCTGCTCCGCTCCGAGGGTTTACTCCGCTGATGGACATGGAGATGCCCTTGACCTGGGCGTCCTCCCCCATCTTCTGCACGCTCGTGCCCTCAATCATGCACAGCGTGCGAGCCTCAGACGCGCCTCGGGCGAACTCACACCAAGGATTCGCGCCTCGCTTGCGCCAGAGCCGCTCGCCCGTCTCACCGTCGACACCTACGGCCTCGTATCGGCTCACCAACGGGAAGCGCACCCGATGGCCGCGTCGGTAGCGCGCGAGGAGTCCACTCGAGGCTGGCCGACCAACCCCACCGACGTACACATCCTCCGGCTCGTCGTACTCGAAGGACCACCCCGCGCTGGTACTCGACCCTTCGCGAAACACCTGACCGACAGGCACGCTCCAGCTCGGCCTGCGATACCCGCGGATCCTCGAGAGGTGGGCAGTCGAGCCCTCCCCCGACCAGAACAGGTCACGCCCGATCGCCATCGCATCTTGGTAGCCACGACTCTCGACCATGCGATCCGTCTTGAGATCCCAACGCTGTGGCCCCCTGCCCTCGGCGATGCCGTAGAAGTCCGGCGAGCCCTGCCAACCGGAGACACACACGTCGTGCCCGTCAGCACACGCGTCATAGTCGTCGCTCACGAGTGCCGCCTCCGCCACCACGTTTCCGGTGCGCACGTCCAACGCCGTAACGAACGAGCCGCGAGGCCCCGGTTCGGCGCTGCGGAGTAGCGCGACGTATCTGCCGTCAGCGAGCTGGGTGAACCTGGGCGCGAGTTGAACACCCGAGGGCAGTCCCCCTGGGTGATACGAGCTTTCGAACAGGGTGCGCCCTGTCTCCACGTCGAGACCCATGAGCTTGAGCCGATCGCCAGGCGCCTGCGCGAGAACGAGCGCCGTACTTCCGGCAAGTTCTGGCTGCCCGACGACCGGGATCTCGCGCGTCCAAGCTCGGGATGCCTTCGTGAGCTGACGCGGATCAGCAGGGAGAACCGTGGCGGAGGAATCCGACGACACTGGTGCCGCCTCCGACTCCGCGTTACCGCCGGACCAACTGCAGCCGGCAGAAGCAGCAGCGACCGCGACAATGCCGACAAGCACGCGCGGCACAGCGCGATTCGAACGTGGACAGGACATGGTTCGGCCAATGGCCATGGTGTCTCCCCGAGTGATTGTGCTGTTGATGGACAGTTGGCGTCGTGACGAAAGCGTCGCCGGATCAGCGAAGGACAAGCTGCGGCTTGGCCTCGAGGACCTCAAGCTCTGTCACGGGCCCGGGGACGGTGTGGGTCTCGCCGAGGTCCTGCCAGTCGCCGTTGCCGATCTTGTACGTGCCCGAGTAGGTCGTCGCGACGCTTGCCTCAACGTCGTCGGTGCTGGTGTAGACATGCGTGACCTCGCGCGACGGGTGCGGCGCGCCTGGGGTCGTTGTGGACAAGGTGGTGCCGTCGCCGAAGGACCAGGTGTACGACACCGGGGTGGCGATGATCTGGACGTCGGTCTTGGCGATACTCACCGTCTTCGACGTGGGTGCGGCGTTCGTCGTGTAGAAGATCGTCTCGAGGTTGACCAATGTCTGACCACCGCCTGGCTGGACTACGGCCGTCGAGCTGGGCCATTGCAGCTCTTTGAAGCTCTGCAGCACCTGTTCGCGAGAGGGCCCTGGGGCCACGTCGGTTGGCGCGCAGGTCATTCCCACCTGCACACCGTCCCGCGATACGGCGTACATGAAGCCCGGAACACCGTTGGACACGCAGGGCTGAACTGAACACGTGCTGCCGAGTGCCGGATCGACACAAAGAGGGAGTAGGACCCACTTGTGCGCGCTGTCCGAGGAAGACGTCTCCAGGTACTCCGCGTAGGTCCAATTGCAGTTTGCGTCGACCTGCTCCCACCCCACCTGGACGCAGGAAGCGGGTTCGTCCGCGCTTGCTTCGGACGGCGAGAGAACGACAAGCTGCAGGAGCGCGACACATAGTCCGAGCCAGATAGCACAGCCGCCAGTTCGGATCATCAGACGAACCCAAAGTGCGCGACGACCCATTCCCCCTGGCGTTTGGCCAGCGTGATCGAAATGGTGGCCTTCCCCGGCGGGAAGGTTCGCGTCTCACCCTTGGCGTCATACACCACCGTTTCAGGCACGGTCTTGGTTAGCTCGAAGGTCGGCACCTCGTCCTCCACCCGGACGAGTTTCGTGATCGTCGACCCGTCGAACTCAGCATGACCTCCCGCTCGGTAGACGCTTCTCACAGTCTCGACGAAGTCTTGGCACGGCTTGCACTGGGGCGACATATTGGAGTACTCAGCCGTCTCACCACTTACCTGCATCTTGTCCGAAGCTGCCTGCCAACGCCGGATGAACTCCTCCGGAGTCTCCTGCTCAGCTGTCGCAGTCTCGGTCGGCGTGGGCGTCGCGGCAGACGTGGAGGGCATCTTGGGCGAGGGCTCGGCCTCCTGACAGCCGGCCAGGGCGAGCCCGAGCAGCGGAGCGAGGGCGGTGGCGACGAGCGCGCGTCGTACGGACATCAGATGCCTTCCCGAGAACAGCGATGACGCGAGAGAACCTAGCGACAACGACACCTCTGCGGGACCCGCGGAGATCGTCCTGTGGACAACCTGCGGGGATGGCGGGTGATTTCGAGGCTCGCGAGTTCGCACCGCAACCACCTAGGGGAGCCGCTCGCACATCAACCGAGTCACCGCCCGGACCTCAACCACCGAGGGGAGCCGGTCGCGGCTCAACCATCAGCGCAAGCGAAGAGGGGCGGGCCGCGTAGGCCCGCCCCTCGTCTTCCCCTGGTCCACCGGTTGGGGTCGAAGCAACCGGTGGAGGTCTGTGGTGCTGCGGTCGCTCAGTCGGTGGCGACCGGGACGCGGAGCTTCTGGCCGGCGGAGACCGCGGCGGAGTCGAGGGCGTTGAGTCGCTCGATCTCGGTGATCATGGCGCGCACGTCACCGTCGTCGGCGACGTCGCTGGCGATCCCCCACAGCGTGTCGCCGGGGGCGACCTGGACGACCTCGGTGGCCGGTGCGGTGCCGGCCTCTTCGGTGCCGACGGCGCCGGCGGCGAGGAAGAAGGCCGCAGCGAGCGCGACCAGGAGCCCGGCGAGCACGACCACCACCCGACCCCGACGGGTCAGCCGCACGGTCGAGCGACGCGGGGCGGCGGTGCGGAAGGTGGGAGAGATGCTGAGGGTGCTCATGGTGGCCTCCTGGGGAAGTTCAGCCGGTCGTTGATGTCGAGGGAATGTCTAGAGCGAGCCACCGACAGTGGGTCGGACTCGATCAGAGATTCGATCGAACATGTGTACGACGATAGAGCAGGTGTTCGAACGATGCAAGCACCGTAGCGAACAAATGTTCGAGCCCCCAGCAGGGCTAGGCGCAACCTCTCAGGGCCGCGAGGCGTTCATCCTCCGCAGCAGCACCAGCACGAGCGCGCCCAGACCCAGGACGGCCAGAGCCAGCACGCCCACCACCACCCACAGGACGACAGGGACACCGTCCTCGGCGTCACTGGCAGCCGCGTCGGCCGCCTCGGACCCGCCGTTGGACGGGGTCTCGGTCGGCGTCGCACTGGCGGTGTCGGAGGGGGTCGCCGTCTCCGTCGGCATCGCGACGTCGGTGACCTCGACGGTGAACTGGTACTCCACGGCGCCGTACTCCTCGTCGGAGGTCGTGTCGTCGAGGATCGCGGCGAAGAAGTAGGTGCCGGCCTCGGACACGCCGTCCTCGAGCGGCGAGTCGACGAGGGCTGTCGTGGCGGTGCCCTCGCTGTAGTGGCCCCACCGGTCCAGCCGGCTGCCGTCGGGCTTGTTCAGCTCGTAGGCCAGGCAGCAGCCGTACTCCGCGGTGCCGTCGTCGGTGGCGGTGACCGCGATGCTCTGCCCGACCTCGAGGTCGATGGAGTACCACCGCGCCTCGCCGTTGACGATGTCGTCGACGTACGTCGTCCCGGGCTCGACCGGAGTCGCCTGGACCTGCGAGGGGCCGCCGTCGACCTCCTCACCCGCTGCCTGGAATCGCGAGATCGCCCGGCTCGAGACTGCGCTGAGCTGCTCGGTGAGCGCTGCGGTGTCGTCGGCAGGGACGTAGGTGCCACCGGTCGCGTCGGCGATGCACTCGAGCTGCTTGCGGGCGGCGGCGTTGTCCTGGAGGAACAGGCCCACGGTGTCGACGCGGACCTCGATGCCGTCGCGGGCCAGCTGCTTGGCGGCCTTGCACGGAGTCGGGTCGCCGCAAGTGTCCTCGCCGTCGCTGACCAGCACGATCGAGCGCTCGCCCTCGGCGGAGAAGTCGTCGGCCGCCTGGGTCAGGGAGTGCCCGATCGGGGTGAAGCCGGTCGGCCTCGCCTGCTCGACCGCGGCGACGATCTCATCACCCGACTCCGACGCTGGGGCGATGGGTACGGCGAGCTCGGTGTCACGGCAGCCCGGCGCCTTGGCGTCGCCGGCGTACTCGCTGCCGTAGAGCCGCAGACCGACCTCGACCTCACCCGGCACCGAGCCCACGAAGTCGCGCACCGCCTCGCGGGCGCCGGCCATCAGCGTCGTGCCGGAGGCGTCCTTGCGCTCCATCGATCCGGAGACGTCGAGGATGACGAGCAGCTGCCCGCTCGCCTCCTCGGCCAGCGCGGGCGCAGCGCCGGCCGCCGGCGACGAGGAGAAGCCGAGGGCCGTCACGAAGATGGTCGAGGCCACGGCGAGGGTCGAGGTGAGAGCGGGAAGTCGTCGAGTCACGGGTGGCACCCTCCCCCCAAGAAGGGCCGGTCAAACACGAGGGCATCCTGGGCAACACGCTTCGAACAGATGTTTGATCAACGGCCCGGCGATGGCTACGGTGGGGACACACTCGATCAGCAGGAGGCGCCACCATGGCGAAGAAGGACGCACCGGGCTCCCAGGGCCCCGACGCGAAGGTCGTGGCCATGCCCGACGGACCGCCAGACGCCACCGGCCTGACGCCTCGCCAGCAGCGCGTGCTCGCCACCATCAAGGACGCCATCGAGCAGCGCGGCTACCCGCCGAGCATGCGCGAGATCGGGCAGGCCGTGGGCCTGACGTCCTCCTCCAGCGTCGCCCACCAGCTGCGCGTCCTCGAGGGCAAGGGCTTCCTCAAGCGCGATCCCAACCGTCCGCGCGCCCTCGAGGTGTTCCTGCCCGAGGTGATGGCAGCGCGCAAGGCCATGGGTTCGGCCGAGGAGTCCTCGGTCGACGAGACCGGCATCGGCGACCTCGCCCCCACCGCGCTCAACATCCCGCTCGTCGGCCGCATCGCCGCCGGCGGCCCGATCCTCGCCGAGGAGCAGGTCACCGACGTCTTCCCGCTTCCCAAGCAGCTCGTCGGCGACGGCACGCTCTTCCTCCTCGAGGTCTCCGGTGACTCGATGATCGACGCGGCGATCTGCAACGGCGACTACGTGGTGATCCGCCAGGAGCAGACCGCGACCAACGGCCAGATCGTCGCCGCGATGATCGACGGCGAGGCGACGGTCAAGACCTTCCAGCGCAAGGACGGCCACGTGTGGCTGCTCCCCCACAACGCCGCCTACGACCCGATCCCCGGTGACAACGCCACGATCCTCGGCGTCGTGACGGCGGTGCTGCGCAGCCTCTGATCAGCCCGCGGCCAGCCGGGCGAGCGCCTTGCGCACCAGCGCCGGGTCGGTCGTGGTCCACATGGGTGGCAGCGACGCCTTGAGGAATCCGCCGTACCTCGCGGTCGCCAGCCGCGGGTCCAGGACCGAGACGACCCCGCGGTCGGTGGTGGTGCGGATGAGGCGTCCGGCGCCCTGCGCGAGCAGCAGGGCCGCGTGGGTCGCCGAGACCTCCATGAAGCCGTTGCGGCCCATCGCGTCGGCGGCCTTGGCGCGCGCGGACATCAGCGGGTCGTCAGGCCGCGGGAACGGGATGCGGTCGATGATCACCTGCTGGCATGTCTCGCCCGGCACGTCGAGGCCCTGCCACAGCGACAGCGTGCCGAACAGGCACGTGTGGGGATCCTCGACGAACTGCTTGGCCAGCTCGGGCAGCTGGGCGTCGCCCTGGGCGAGCGTCGTGAGGTGGGGCAGGCGGGTGCGTACGACCTCGGCAGCTGCCTCGGCGGCACGGCGCGAGGAGAACAACCCGAGCGTGCGGCCCTCGGCTGCGTCGACGAGCTCGCAGATCTCGTCGAGCTGGGCGGCACCCAGGCCGTCGCGGCCCGGCGGCGGCAGGTGGCGGGCGACGTAGAGGATGGCCTGCTGGCCGTAGTCGAACGGCGAGCCCACGTCGATGCCGCGCCAGGGCAGCACACCATCCCCCTCGGGGTCGGAGCCGCCGTCGAGCACGCGCTCGGCCGGCTTGAGGCCGAGCGAGGTCGCCACCGCTCCGAAGTCACCCCCGAGCATCAACGTCGCCGAGGTGAACACCACCGTCTTGTCGGTGAGGAGCTTGTCTCGCATCGGCCCCCACACCTGGAGGGGCGCGACGTGGAGACGAGCGGGGATCCGGTCGCGGGCCTCGTTGAGCCAGAGCACGTCGGCCGCCGACCCGCTCGCCATCCGCTCGGCGTTGACGAAGACCTCCTGCAGGAGCCCACGCGCCTGGGTGCGGCCGGCGTCGGCATCGCCCTCGCCGCCCTCCTTGGGGAAGGCGGAGATGCACCCGCGGGCGGCGTCGCGCACCCGCGCCAGGGCCTCACCGAGCTGTTCGGGGACCAGGTCGATCCGCCCCGGTGACGTCGCGATGATGGCGTCGGAGAGGTCGTCGGCGGCACTCTCGAGGTCGCCGATCGGGTCGCCGTCGACGTCTGCCAGCCAGCGATTGGCACGCTTGGCCGCACGCTCCACGTCGGCCACCGCGAGCTCGTCGGTCGCCGCCTGGGTCACCCGGGCGGTGAGCTCGTGGGCCTCGTCGATGACCACCGTGTCGTAGTCGGGGATCATCGGCACCTCCTCGATCGCGTCGATCGCGAGGAGGGAGTGGTTGGTGACGATCAGGTGGGAGCGGTGGGCCTTCTCGCGCGCGAGCTCGGCGAAGCACTCCTGGCCGAACGGGCACTTGGCCGCGCCCAGGCACTCGCGGTGGTTGACGCTCACCTGGCGCCACTCGCGGTCGGTGTGGCGTGGAGCGTTGTCGCGCTCGCCCGTGCCCTTGGCCTCGGACTCCTCCTCCGCCCAGGCGCGCAGCTCGAGGACCTTCTCGGCCATCGATCCCATCGGTACGTCGACCAGCGTGCCCTGGTCGTCGGGCACGCCGTTGCGGATGCGGTGGAGGCAGGCGTAGTTGGAGCGGCCCTTCAGCACGGCGTGGGAGGTGTCGACGCCGTCGACGCCCTTGACCGCCTCGACCAGGCGCGGGATGTCGCGCTCGACGAGCTGGTGCTGCAGGGCGAGGGTCGCCGTGGCCACCACGACCCGCTTGTCGTGGAGCAGCGCGGGCACGAGGTAGCCCAGCGACTTGCCGGTGCCCGTCCCGGCCTGCACCAGCAGGTGGCGGTGGGACTCCATCGCCGCGGCGACCTCCTCGGCCATCCGCACCTGCCCGTCGCGCTGCTGGCCGCCCAACGCCGCCACCGCGGCGGTCAACACCTCGGCGACGGTCGAGGACGCAAGAACGCTTTCAGGCACCAGAGAACCTTACGGGCCGGCGCCGACAGAGCGTCGTACGCCATCCACAGCGGGACCTCCGCGCTGGCTCACGCCGACTCGACGATCGGTTGACGCCGACTCGGCGGGAGGTTTGCGCCGATTCGGCGGGAGGTTTGCGCCGACTCGGCGGGTGTTCGCGCCGACTCGCCGGTCAGACGACGGCGCCGGAGTCCTCGGGGTCGCGGGCGACCTTCTCCTTCTTGACCCGGCTCATCGGCCACTTCTCCTGGAAGTAGGTGAGGATCGGGGTCGCGGTGAACATCGAGGAGTAGGTACCGACGATGAGGCCGACGAGCAGCGCGATGGAGAAGTCGCGCAGGCTGTCGCCACCGAGGACGGCCAGGGCCGCCAGGATGAACATCGTGCCGAGGCCGGTGTTGATGGTGCGCGGCACCGTCTCGATGACGGCACGGTTGGCCATCGCCTTGAACGAGTCGTCGGGGCGGGAGGCGTACCAGCGCTCGCGGATGCGGTCGAAGACCACGACCGTGTCGTTGACCGAGAGACCGATGATCGTCATCGCCGCCGCCAGGAAGATGCCGTCGATGGGCTTCTCCAGCCAGGCGAACAGGCCCACCACGAGGATGACGTCGTGGAACATCGCGAGCACCGCGGCGACGCCGAAGGTCCACTTGAACCGGAACGCGAGGTAGAGCAGCTGGGCCAGGAACGCCACACCGAAGGCGATGAGCGCGTTGTTGCGCAGCTCCTCACCGAGCGACGCGCCGATGGTCTGGTCGTCGATCTTGTCGACCTCGCCACCGATGGCGGCCAGGGAGTCCTCGATCGCCTGCTCCTCCTCGTTGGAGATCTCGCCGGTGCGGACCGTGAAGTCTGCGGTGTCGGCCGTCTGCACCACGGCGGTCGGGAACCCGGCCTCCTCCACCGCGTCGCGCGCCTCGTCGATCGAGATCTCCTTGGAGACCGAGTAGTCGAGCTGGCGCCCGCCGGTGAACTCCACGCCCAGGTTGAGGCCGTTGACGACGATGCCGAGGATGGCGATCAGGAGGGCGGCCCCGGAGACCGCGATCCAGGCAGCCCGGCGCTTCATGATGTCGAAGTCGGACTTGTCGAGCCAGGTGCGGACCCTGCCGACGTTGCCGAGACCGCTGATCGCCGGGCGCTGCTGGACCGGGCGGTTGGCGACGGCGAGCTCACAGAGCACGCGCGCAACGATCAGTGCGGAGATCATGGAGGCGATGACACCGATGGACAGCGTCACACCGAAGCCCTTGATGGGCCCGGAGCCGAGGAAGAACAGCAGCCCGGCGGCCAGCAGCGTGGTGACGTTGGAGTCGATGATCGCGGTCCACGCCTTGTTGAAGCCGACGATCAGGGCGCGCCGCAGCCCCGCTGAGGGATATTCGGCGTACTCCTCCCGCGCTCTCTCGAAGACGAGGACGTTGGCGTCGATCGCCATGCCGATCGCGAGCACGAAGCCCGCGAGCCCGGGCAGGGTCAGCGTGGAGTTGAGCGCGAGCAGCATCGCGTAGGCGAGCAACGCGTAGGTCGCCAGCGCGATCGTGGCCATCGCGCCGACGAGGCGGTAGACGACGATGATGAAGAGGCCGGTGAGGATCAGGCCGATGATGCCGGCCTGAATCGAGGCGTCGATCGCGGCGGCACCGAGGGTCGGGCCGACGAGGCGGTCGGAGACGGCCTTGAGCTCCAGGGGCAGGGCACCGCCCTCGATGAGGGTGGCCAGCTCCTTGGCCTCCTCGAGGCTCTGCTGGCCGTCGATGTCAGTGGCGCCACCGCGGATACCGACCTCACAGCCGACGCTCGGGTCGACCTGGGGGGAGGTGATGATCTCCCCGTCGAGCACGATCGCGACGCGGCGCTTGGGGTCGCCCGGCGGGTTGCACGCGGCCTCGCCGGTGATGTCGGCCCAGACGTCGCCGCCCTTGCCGGTGAAGTCGAGCTTGACGACGTAGTCGACCGAGTCCTGGTTCTGGGTGCCGGTGGCTCCCTTGACCTCCTGGCCGGTCATCTTGGTCGGGCCGATCTCGAGGGTGTCGCCCTGGTCGCTCGGCAGGACGAGGTTGCCTTCCTTCTTCGGCTCGGTGCCCGGCTCCACGACACGGAGCACCTCGTGGAAGGTCAGCTGGGCGGTCTTGCCGATCTGGTCCTCGGCCTCCTGCGCCTCCTCATCACTGGAGACACCGGGCAGCTCGACGAGGATGCGATCCTCGCCCTGGCGCACCAGCGTCGACTCGGCGACGCCGAGCGCGTCGACGCGGCCGCGCAGGACCGCGATGGTCTTGTCGACGTTCTCCGCGTTGGCGGGCGTCTCCTCGGTGCCCTCGGCCTGGAAGACGAACTGCGCCCCACCCCGGAGGTCGAGACCGAGGTTGGGCTCCTTGTTGAGGCTCAGGGCCACGCACCCGGCCAGCAGGCCGAGCACGAGAAGGAACCTGACGAGAACTCCGCGTGACATGCGCGACATCTTCCACTACTCGGGGGTAGTGCCCGAATCCGGGCACGGATGACCCAACGGGTGGACGGTGGCGAAGGTTCCGCCGTCGCCCGGGAGGCCGGCTCAGGTGGAGTACGACGCCAGCTCGTTGGCGAGGTCGGCGTGAGCCCGCCCGATCACGTGGGTGCCCTCCCCGGTGTGCTCCATCGTCGCGATCTCGGCCTGCTGGTGGATGCGGTTGACCAGGTCGCCGCGGTCATACGGCAGCAGCACGTCGAACTCGACCTGCGGGCGGGGCAGCTCGGACTCGACCAGGCGCAGCGCCTCCTCGATCCCCTGCCCCGTCCTCGCACTCACGACCACGCTGTGCGGCTCGCGGCGGCGCAGCCGATCGATGACCAGCGGGTCCGCCGCATCGGCCTTGTTGATGACGATGATCTCGGGCACCTTGGCGGCGTCGATCTCGGCGAGGACCTCCCGCACCGCGGCGATCTGCCCCTCGGGGTCGGCGTGTGAGCCGTCGACCACGTGGAGCAGCAGGTCGGCGTCGGCGACCTCCTCCAGCGTCGACCGGAACGCCTCGACCAGCTGGTGGGGCAGGTGCCGGACGAACCCGACGGTGTCGGACATCGTGTAGATGCGGCCGTCGGCGGTGGTGGTGCGGCGGGTGGTCGGGTCGAGCGTGGCGAAGAGCGCGTCCTCGACCAGGACCCCGGCGTCGGTGAGGCGGTTGAGCAGGGAGGACTTGCCGGCGTTGGTGTAGCCGGCGATCGCGACGCTGGGGATGCGGTTGGAGCGGCGCGACTGGCGCTTGGTGTCGCGGGTGCCCTTCATCTCCTTGAGCTCGCGGCGCAGCTTGGCGATCTTGGTGTTGATGCGACGCCGGTCGGTCTCGATCTTGGTCTCACCGGGACCGCGACCACCGATGCCCTCGCCGCCGGCGGCACGACCACCGGCCTGGCGGGAGAGCTGGCCGCCCCAGCCGCGCAGGCGCTGCTTCATGTACTGCAGCTGCGCGAGCTCGACCTGCGCCTGGCCCTCCTTGGACTTCGCGTGCTGGGCGAAGATGTCGAGGATCAGGGCGGTGCGGTCGACCACCTTGACCTTGATGCGGTCCTCGAGGTTGCGCAGCTGGCTGGGCGCGAGCTCGCCGTCGCAGATCACGGTGTCGGCGCCGGTGGCCTGCACGATCTCGCGGATCGCGTCGACCTTGCCGCGCCCGATGTAGGTCGCCGGGTCGGGCCGGTGGCGGCGCTGGAAGACCGCCTCGAGCACCTCGGAGCCGGCCGTCTCGGCGAGCAACGCGAGCTCGGCCATGGAGTTCTCGGCGTCCTGAGCAGTGCCCTCGGTCCACACGCCGACCAGCACGACCTTCTCCAGCCGGAGCTGGCGGTACTCGACCTCGGTGATGTCCTCGAGCTCGGTGCGCAGGCCCGCGACCCTGCGCAGCGCGTGGCGCTCGGCGAGGTCCTGGGCCCCGGTGGAGAGCTCCTCGGGATCGGTCTCGTCGTCGTAGCCGGACTCGAAGTCACCGTCGAGGTCGTCGAAGTCGTCGAGGTCGTCGTCAGGCTCGAGGTCGAGGTCGTCGTCGCGGAGCTCGATGGTGCCCGCGTCGTCCCACGAGCGCGTGGCAGCGAGTGCGTCGCGCAGGCTGAAGTCGGGGCCGGCGGGGTCAGGTGCGTTCGTCATATGCCCTCAAGGGTAGGTCGGCGCCGCGCCGATCGCGACCGCATTGCCGCCGCGGCGGATCCGGAGGGGAGTACGGCGGGGCTCAGCGGCGTCGTACGCGCACGACGTCGGAGCGGTCGGAGCTGCACGCGATCGGCCCCGGCAGCACATCAGGACGCAGTCGGGCGTAGTAGCGACCCGGACGCAACGGCTTGCCCAGCTTGACCTTGAAGTCGCCGCGCAGTCCCGCACGGGTCTTCACCACGACGCGGTCGCGACCCTTCTTCTTGCGCAGGATCCGGACGTGCGCCCTCGAGGTGCAGGCGCTCGCCGCCGACGAGACCGTCCCCTCGAGGACACGGCGTCGCTTGACCTCGACGACGACCGAGCGGCGTACGGGCGGAGGAGCGCTCGTGGGCGGCGTGGTCGTGCCGGTCCCGCCAGTGGTCCCGCCCGGAGTGCCGCCCGGAGTCGGCGACGTGGTCGGGTTGGTGGGAGCCGGCTGAGGAGCGGGCGGCGGGGGCGGGCAGGGGTTGCCGTAACCCAGGGGACAGGCGTCCCCGGTGTCGGGGTAGCCGTCGTTGTCGTCGTCGCCGTCACAGGCGTCACCGCTGCCGTCGCCGTCGAAGTTGGCCTGGCCGCCGTTGCTCACGAGCGGGCAGTTGTCACCGGTGTCGGCGACCCCGTCGCCGTCGTCGTCTCCGTCGCAGGCGTCGCCGGCGCCGTCGCGGTCGTGGTCGCGCTGGTCGGGGTTGGCGACGCTGTCGCAGTTGTCGATCTGCTTGTCCGGGACGTTGTCGCGGTCGGTGTCGCAGTCGGAGTAGGTGACGTGCAGGGTGGCGCCGATCTCCTGCCCGAACCCGGTGGGGGTGTTCTGCTCGGTGACCACCCAGCGACCGTCGGCGGGGAGGTTGCCGATCCCCTCGGCGGGCTGCATCACCACCGACGACGGCGGCGGACTGCCGGGATTCCGCGGGGGGAGGTCGCCGTGCCACAAGGACGCCTGGTCGTCGAAGGTGATCGACACGTAGTCGTACTCGAAGCGGTAGTCAGACATGCGGTAGGGGTCGCTCAGCTGGATCTTCCTGCCGGAGTAGACCCCCTCCTGGCCCAGGAAGACACCGACCTCGCCCCAGCGCACACCGCCGACCGTGACGTTGACGTCCTCGACCCGGACGTAGGAGTCGTAGCGATGGAGGGGCTGAGCACTGGTGTGGAAGCTCATCACGCACTGCTCCGGCCACTCGCCGAAGGCCTGGGCGGGCGCGGCCGGGAGCACCACGGCCCCGAGCATCCCGACCAACATCACCAGGGCGGTCGTGAGACCGCCTGTTATCCCCCGTGTCATCCGCATGACCTGCTGCCTACCCCTGTGCGTGCGAGACGAAACCCTGTGGTGGAACGTGACTCACTTGGGTGGCATCCGGATGCCGCCGTCGACCCGGATGGTCTCGCCGTTCATGTAGGAGTTGGTGACGCACTCCACGACCATGCTCGCGAGCTCCTCGGAGTGGCCGAGCCGCTTGGGGAACAGCACGTTCTGGCCGAGGTTGGCCTTGAACTGCTCCGGATCGGGGAAGGCGTCGTAGATGGGCGTGTCGATGAGGCCCGGCGCGACGGTGTTGACGCGGATCCCGGAGGCCGCGAGGTCGCGTGCGACCGGCAGGGTCATGCCGACGACGCCGCCCTTGGATGCGGAGTAGGACGCCTGGCCGATCTGGCCGTCGAAGGCCGCGACCGAGGCGAGGTTGACGATGGCGCCGCGCTGGCCGTCGGCGTCGGGCTCGTTGCGCGACATCACCGTCGCGGCCTGGCGCGTCATGTCGAAGGTGCCGATCAGGTTGATCTCGACGACCTTGCGGAACGCGTCGAGGTCGTGGGCCGAGGCCACCTGGCCGTCGCGGCCGATGGTGCGCTGGGCCCACCCGATGCCGGCGGAGTTGACGCACGCACGCAGCGGCGCGATCTCGGCAGCGGCCTCGACCGCGGCCGTGATCTGCTCGGTGTCGGTCACGTCGACCTTGGCGAAGACGCCGTTGATCTCGGCCGCCAGAGCCTCGCCCTTCTCGGCGTTCAGGTCGGCGATGACGACGGTCGCGCCCTTGGCGGCGAGGGCGCGCGCGACGGCGGCCCCGATGCCGCTCGCTCCGCCGGTGACGATGGCTGAGGATCCGGTGATGTCCATGGCCGCGATCCTAGGGCGGGTCCGACGGGCACGACACAGGTGGGCCACCACTGTTCATTCACGTGAATGAACAATCCGAGGACCATCTTCAGAGGTCGGTCTCGCCCTCGGCGACCAGCTCGGCGGGCCCGGTCATCAGGACGCGGTCGTCGTGGGTCCAGGTGATCTCGAGCGAGCCGCCCGGCACGTCCACGACGTACGACGTCCCGCGCGGCGCCCCGTCGGCCAGCGCCGTCGCGACCATCACCGCACACGCCCCGGTGCCGCAGGAGCGCGTCTCGCCGGACCCGCGCTCGTGGACCCGCATGGCGACGTGCCGCTCGCCCCGTCGTACGACGAACTCGACGTTGACGCCCTCGGGGTAGACGGCCGGGTCGTGGTCGGGGGCCGCCAGGAGCGAGCCGGCGTCGGCCAGGTCGTCGACGAACGCGACCGCGTGGGGGTTGCCCATCGACACGTGCCGGGCCGGCCAGGAGCGGCCGTCGACACCCACCTCGGTCTCACCGAGCACCGCAGGGCTGCCCATGTCGACGGTGTAGCCCGAGTCGGCGGGTGTCACGACCTTGGTGCCGCCGCGAGTCTGCACCACGATCGGGAACGGCTCGCCCTCGTGCTCGTGGAGGTAGCGGGCGAAGACCCGGACGCCGTTGCCGCACATCTCGCTGACCGAGCCGTCGGCGTTGCGGTAGTCCATGAACCAGCCGTCGTCCTGCCGCACCGCCCGGAGCACGCCGTCGCCGCCGATGCCCGCACGCCGGTCGCACAGTGCGCGCACCCGCTCGGCCGACAGGTCGCCGTGGACCATGCCGTCGGCGTCGGGGAGCACGACGAAGTCGTTCTCGGTGCCGTGGCCCTTGAGGAAGCGGTAGCTCACTCCCCCAGTGTCCCATCAACCCTTCGTCGGTCGTGGTGGGAGCGCAGCGAGCCTCGAGACCAGCGCGGCCGCTACCGCTTGACGACCTTGGCCGAGCCCCCGCCGCGCCGCGACGGCTCGGCGACCGCGGTCAGCCGCTTGCCCGGGCCGAGCTCGATCGCCGTCGCGGCGCCGATCTCGGCAGCGCTGGTGAAGGCGTCGCCGGCAGGCACGAGGGTGTGGCCCAGCGCCGTCAACGCAGCTCCGTGGGCGGCGATGAACTCCGGCTCCGCGGTGACGTTGACGCTGTTGCGCTGGGTCGCCCGCGGTGCCGCGATGGCCTCCTGGATGGTCATGCCGAGGTCGATCCGGTTGACCAGCATCTGCAGGACCGTGGTGATGATCGTCGACCCGCCCGGCGAGCCGAGCGCGACGAAGGGCTTGCCGTCCTTGAGCACGATCGTCGGCGACATCGAGCTGCGCGGCCTCTTGCCGGGCTGGATCCGGTTGGGGTCGGCCGGGTCGTAGACCGTCGAGAAGTCGGTCAGCTCGTTGTTGAGCAGGAACCCGTGCCCGGGCACGACCATCCCCGACCCGCCGGTCTGCTCGATCGTGAGGGTGTACTCCACGACGTTGCCCCACCGGTCGGCGACCGTGAGGTTGGTGGTCGAGATGTTCTCGGTGTCCTCGTCGACCTCACCGCCGCCAGCAGCAGGGCCGCACACGCCGTCGTACGACGACGCATCGCCCGCCGCGACCGGCTTGGTGGCCGCCTTCGTCGGGTTGAGCGAGCAGGCCCGCTCAGCGGCGAACCTGTCGTCGAGCAGTGCGCGGACCGGGACGTCGACGAAGGCGCGGTCGCCGAGGTACTTGCCGCGGTCGGCGAACGCGAGCGCGCTCGCCTCGAGGTAGTGGTGCAGCGCCTGGTCGACCGTCATCGCCGAGAGGTCGTAGCGCTCGAGGATGTTGAGTGCCTCGCCCACCGTGGTGCCGCCCGAGGACGACGGCGCCATGCCGTAGACCTCGTGGCCGCGGTAGTCGGACTTCGTGGCGCGCTGGACCCGGACCGCGTAGTCGCGCAGGTCGCGCGGCGTGAGGTAGCCCGGCGGGACCGGCAGGTCGGTGTTCCTGGTGGTGCGCGGGTCGCGGACGATGTCGGACATCAGGCGAGCCAGCGGGCCGCGGTAGAACGCCCTGGTGCCCAGGTCGGCGATGGCGTCGTACGTCGCAGCGAGCTCGCGGTTGCGGAAGATCGAGCCGACCTTCGGCGCGTCACCGCCGGGGAGGAACAGCTTCTTGGACGCGCGGTAGGCGCGGAAGCGCTCCTCGTTGTCGAGGGTCTGCTGGCGGAAGGTCTCGTCGACGACGAACCCGCGCTTCGCGACCTTGGTCGCGGGCTTGAGCGCCTCGGCGAGGGAGAGCGTCCCCCACTTGTCGAGCGCGCGCTCCCAGGTGGCGAGGGTGCCGGGAACCCCGACACTGACGCCGCTGGTGACCAGCTCGGGGGTGAAGTTGTAGGGCTTGCCGGTCGCCGGGTCGATGAACGCGTCGTTGGGCATCTTGCGCGGCGCGGTCTCGCGACCGTCGATCGTGCGCACCTTGCCCGACCTGGCGTCGTAGTGGACGAAGTAGCCACCCCCGCCGATGCCTGCGCTGAACGGCTCGGTGACACCCAGGGTCGCCGCCGCGGCGACGGCCGCGTCGACGGCGTTGCCGCCGCGCCTGAGCACCTTGATGGCGGCCGCGCTGGCCTCCGGGTCGACGGTGGAGACCGCGCCCTTCCTGCCGACGGCCGTGGGGTCCTTGACCGTCGGCCGGGCCTCGGGCCCGTTGCTCGACGTGGCTGTGGGCGCGGCGACGAGAAGGGCGGCGAGGACGCCTGCCGACGTCGCGGCAGCCGTCAGGGATGGGCGCATGTGCATCTGGGACCTCCGAGAAGTGGGTCCCCTCACCCTGCGCCCGGTCGGCTCTTCTGTCCAGCCCCTCAGCGCACGACGCTCCAGCGACCGCACAGGAAGTCACGGTTGCGGGCGACGTCCTCGAGCCGCAGCTCGACGTGCCGTGGGAGCACCGGCGCGCCCGCACCGATGGTCACCGGTGCGAGCTGCAGCCACACCTCGTCGAGGAGGCCTGCGTCGTGGAAGCGGCCCACGAGCTCCCCTCCCCCGACGACCCACAGGTCCTTGCCGTCGGCCGCCTGGGCCATCTCGTCGTGCACGGCCCGCAGCGCCGCCTCGTCGTCGGCCTGTGCGAACCGCACGCTGGCGGGTGCCTCGGGGAAGTCCCGGTGGGTCAGCACCCACGTCGGCAGCTCGCCCCACGGCTCCTCGTCGTGGTCGAGGATCCACTGCCACGTCGTCGCGCCCATGACGCAGGCGCCGACCTGTTGGCGGAACCCGGGATAGGCCATCGGCCCGTCCATGTCGATGTCGCGGCTCAGCAGCCAGTCGAGGGAGTGGTCGGGTGTCGCGATGAAGCCGTCGAGGGTGCAGCCGGAGTAGTAGATGGTCGCCATGGCCCGACGATGTCACCGACCACTGACAACCGCGAGGGCCTTCTCCACCAGGCCCGGGTCGTCGTACGACAACCACGTCACGCGCGGGTCCTTGCGGAACCACGAGTCCTGGCGACGGGCGAACCGCCGGGTGGCGGCCTTCGTCTGGTCGACCGCCTCCGCGAGCGAGCGGTCGCCGCGCAGGAAGCCGACCACCTCGCGGTAGCCGATCGCCCGGACGGCGGTGCGGCCCTCCTCCAGGCCGGCGGCCAGGAGCCGCTCGACCTCGTCGACCAGACCTGCCTCGAACATCGCGTCCACCCTGCGCGAGATCCGCTCGTCGAGGGTGGGTCGGTCGATGTCGAGCCCGACCTGGACGGTGCGCGGGTCGGCGTACTCGAGCTTCGGCAGGCTGGCGCTGAAGGGCCGCCCGGTGAGGGCGATGACCTCGAGGGCGCGTACGACACGTCGGCCGTTGTCACGCTGGATCTGCTCGGCGGCTGCCGGGTCGACGCCGCGCAGCCGGTCGTGCAGCGCGGACGGACCGACGCGCTCGAGCTCGACCTCCAGCTCGCGGCGCAGCGAGTCGTCGGTGCCGGGGAACTCGAACCGGTCGAGCACCGCGCGGGTGTAGAGGGCCGAGCCGCCGACGAGCACCGGCGTGCGACCGCGGCCCCGGATGTCCGTGATCGCCTCGCGCGCCCAGCCCTGGAACTGCGCGACCGAGGCCGCCTCGGTCACGTCGAGGACGTCGAGCAGGTGGTGCGGGATGCCGCGGCGCTCCCGGGGAGGGAGCTTGGCGGTGCCGATGTCCATGCCCCGGTAGAGCTGCATCGCGTCTGTGTTGACGACCTCGCCGTCCAGGCGCTCGGCGAGGTCGAGGCTGAGCCCGGTCTTGCCCGAGGCGGTGGCCCCGACGACGGCGATCGTCGTCGGAGGTCTGGTGTCGGACATGCTGGGTAGTGTCCCAAGGACGAGGCCGTCCGCTCGGGGCGGCACCCAGGATCGGAGGAACACATGAGTCTCCTCGAGCACGATGCCTTTTTGGGAGCGACCGACACCACGGCGCCGCCGGAGCCGCCGCCCCGGCCGGGAACCCCCAGCCCCGGTGGCCCGCCCCCGACCGAGCCGATGACCGACCCGATGACGGACCCGGCGCAGCCCGGGCCGCCTCACGACCCCACCAACCCGGCCACCGGGGAGGCGCCTCCCCGGCCCTAGGTTGGCCGGGTGACTGAGTCCTTCGTGGTCGTCCCCGCCTCCTACGTCTACCTGCTGCGCGAGGGGGCCGACGGTCCCGAGGTGCTGCTCCAGCAGCGCGGCCCGGTGCCCTACATGCCCGGTCACTGGGCCGCCGCCGCGGCCGGCCACGTCGAGCGCGGGGAGACCGCGTTCGACGCCGCCCGGCGGGAGGCGCTCGAGGAGCTCGGCCTCACCCACGTCGACCTCGAGTTCGAGCTCACCATGCAGCGCACCGCGGGAGGGGCGCCGATCGACGAGCGGGTCGACTTCTTCTTCACCGCGCGCTCGTGGGACGGCGAGCCGGCCGTCGCCGAGCCGGAGAAGTGCGCCGAGATCCGCTGGTGCAGGCTCGACGCACTGCCCGAGCCGATGGTCCCCCACGAGGCCCACGCGCTGAGCCTGCTCGGGAGCGGCGAGCGCTACGTGTCGTTCGGGTTCGCGGGGGTACCCACCCCGGAGACGGACACAGGAGGCGCACCATGAACGACAAGCTCGAACCCATGCCCGAGCCCTTCACCACCGAGCCCGAGCTCCACCCCGGCGGCGTCGACGCCATCCCTGACCTGCCCGACGACGAGGTGCTGGGCCGCGACCTCGACCCCGACGACAACCCGGCGGTCGACGACGCGCTCCCTCCCCAGGTCGCAGCCCCCGACGAGGACAAGAAGCAGGCTCCCGAGGGCGAGGCAGACGACCAGGAGGCCGGCACAGAGCGCTCTCCCGAGGCGGGCCAGGAGGCCGAGGACGGCTCGGTCGAACCGCCTGCCTAGCGATCGTGGAACTTCGAGGTCACCGGCTGGCCTCGGGATTCCACGATGTTCCCTCAATCGGTCCCGGCGAGCGCACACCCAGGTCCGCACGCGTGCCCTGCGGGCCACCCCGCACTCTCCAGGAGCCGCGCGATCTTCGCCGCGGTGGAGCACGGCCGGTCGAAGACCTGCCCGTAGGTGAGCCGGACTGTCCCGCGCCCCTCGACCGCTGCGTCCAGGTCCCGCTCGAAGTCCTTGTCCCGCTGCTCGGCCGTGTCGTGCCAGAGCCGACCGTCCAGCTCCACGAGCCGCATCCCGTAGGCCACATCTCGGTAGACGACACCGCTCTCCGTCTCGACCCTGTGCTGCCGCTGCCCGGCTGGTAGGCCATGAGGGCGCTCGATCAGGTGGAGGTAGCCGTGCTCGAGGACTGAGCAGGTGCCCAGACCCACGTCCTCGAGCACGGAGCTCAAGAAGTCTCGTCGAGGCGCGCGTGCTCGCTGGTCCAGCAGCTCCTTCATCCGCAGCGCCGTCGTGTGCCGGCTCTGCACCGCGCGAGCGACGGTGCCGATGGCCGCGAAGTCGTCGCGTGCCGACAAGGCGGCGTCGAGCGCCGCGTCGTCGTAGCGGAGACGGGGCGGTCCGAGGTTCCACTGGACACGATCAGCGAGGCCGAAGGTGCGCACCACCTCGACGCCCGCGGGTGGGGTCACCCGGCGTTCCCGCGGGACGACGACGTGGATCGAGCCAGAGTCGCGGCCCCGGCCCGGCCCGTCAGCGGCCCGCATCGCGGAGGCGCCGCCGAGGGCTGCTCCGAGCAGTTCATCACCCGAGGCACGGGCACGCGGACCGCAGAAGAGCACGGCTCCCCAGGCTCGCTGGAGCCACGTGGCAACACCCGTGTGGTCGAGGTAGACCCCGGCGAAGAGCGGGGTGAGCTCGCGGCGCCGCACCAGGCGTCGCACGTCGTGGGCTTCCAGCCCCAGCGCCAGTGCCTGGGCGCGCGAGACGACTCCATGCTGTTGGGCCAGCGTCGGCCGGAGTCGTTCCATCCCGCACCACCATGGCGGAGACGAGCGGTCACCGCGATGCCAGCGTCGGGACCTGTGGACAAGACGATCGTGGAGCTCCGAGGTCATCTGGTGACCTCGGGATTCCACGATGATCAGCCGCAGGCGGGCGCCGGCGACAGCGGGGCCGGCACGCCGACCGACGGCATGCCGAGACCGACGCCGGTCGCGACCGGGGTCGTCGTACGACGCTCCCAGGCGTCGCCGGCGCGGGTGCGGCGGACGCCGAGCACCCGCTTGTCGGCGACCAGGTGGTGCGGCGCGGCGTAGGTGACCTGCACCGACACCATGTCGCCCGGGCGCGGCAGGTCGGCCTCTGCCAGCCCCTCGACGGAGAAGTGAACGAGCCGGTTGTCGGGCGCCCGGCCGGAGAGCCGGCGGGTCGCGGCGTCCTTGCGGCCCTCGCCCTCGGCGACCATCAGCTCGAGGGTGCGACCGACGAGCGCCTTGTTCTCCTCCCAGGCGACCTCGTCGACGAGGGCGACGAGACGCTGGTAGCGGTCCTTCACGACGTCGGGCGGGACCTGGTCGTCGAGGACGGCGGCGGGGGTGCCGGGGCGCTTGGAGTACTGGAAGGTGAAGGCGGCCGAGAAGCGCGCCGCCCGCACCACGTCGAGGGTGGCCCGGAAGTCCTCCTCGGTCTCGCCGGGGAAGCCGACGATGATGTCGGTGGTGATCGCCGCGTCGGGGATGGCCGCGCGGACACGCTCGATGATCCCGAGGTACTTGGACTGGCGGTAGGACCGGCGCATCTCGCGCAGGATGCGGTCGGAGCCCGACTGCAGCGGCATGTGCAGCGACGGCATGACGTTGGGGGTCTCGGCCATCGCCTCGATGACGTCGTCGGTGAACTCGGCCGGGTGGGGCGAGGTGAACCGCACCCGCTCGAGCCCCTCGATCGAGCCGCACGCGCGCAGCAGCCTGGAGAAGGCCTGGCGGTCGCCGAACTCCACGCCGTAGGCGTTGACGTTCTGGCCCAGGAGGGTGATCTCGGTGACGCCGTCGGCGACGAGCGCCTCGATCTCGGCGAGGATCTCGCCGGGTCGGCGGTCCTTCTCCTTGCCGCGCAACGCCGGGACGATGCAGAACGTGCAGGTGTTGTTGCAGCCGACGGAGATGGAGACCCACGCGGCGTACGCCGACTCGCGCTTGGTCGGCAGCGTCGAGGGGAAGACCGAGAGCGACTCGAGGATCTCGACCTGCGCCTCGGCCTGGGAGCGGGCGCGGTCGAGCAGAGCGGGCAGCGAGCCGATGTTGTGGGTGCCGAAGACGACGTCGACGTAGGGAGCCCGCTCGAGGATGGTGTCGCGGTCCTTCTGCGCCATGCACCCGCCGACCGCGATCTGCAGGTCGGGGTTGGCGGCCTTGACCGGGGCGAGGTGGCTGAGGTTGCCGTAGAGCTTGTTGTCGGCGTTCTCGCGCACCGCGCAGGTGTTGAAGACGACGACGTCGGCCTGCGCGTCGGCGCCAGCCCCCGCCTTGTCGAACGCGACGTACCCCGCGTCCTCCAGCAGGCCGGAGAGCCGCTCGGAGTCGTGGACGTTCATCTGGCACCCGTAGGTGCGGACCTGGTAGGTGCGGGGCTCCCCGATGGTCGAGGAAGGACTAAGCCCTGTCTCGAGACCAAGGGCGTTGGCGTGTTCGGTGGTGGTGCTCATGACCGGGCAAGGATACGTCGGCAGGACCCACCGTGACCTCATCGTGATGGAGCCCTTCATGGCCGCAGTCGCCTGAGCCCGATAGGTTGCCGACATGACTGTGACTGGGGACACGTCCGACGGCGTCCTGTCCGAGGGTGGCCGCGGCGAGCCGCTCGTGGTGCTCAAGGACGTCCAGAAGCACTTCGGTGACCTGCACGCCCTCAAGGACATCGACCTCACCGTCAAGCGCGGCGAGGTCGTCGTGGTGATCGGGCCGTCGGGGTCGGGCAAGTCGACCCTGTGCCGCACGATCAACCGCCTCGAGACGATCGACTCGGGGCTCATCAGCCTCGACGGCAAGGAGCTCCCCCAGGAGGGCAAGACGCTCGCGGCACTGCGTGCCGAGGTGGGCATGGTCTTCCAGAGCTTCAACCTCTTCGCCCACAAGACGATCCTCGAGAACGTCACGCTCGGCCCGATCAAGGTCCGCGGGATGAAGAAGTCCGAGGCCGAGGCCAAGGCCCGCGAGCTGCTCGAGCGGGTGGGCGTGGCTCACCAGGCCGACAAGTACCCCGCCCAGCTCTCCGGCGGCCAGCAGCAGCGCGTCGCCATCGCGCGGGCGCTCGCGATGGAGCCCAAGGTGATGCTCTTCGACGAGCCCACCTCGGCGCTGGACCCCGAGATGATCAAGGAGGTCCTCGACGTCATGGTCGACCTGGCCCAGCAGGGCATGACCATGATCGTGGTGACCCACGAGATGGGCTTCGCCCGCACCGCCGCCGACCGCGTCGTCTTCATGGCCGACGGCGCCATCGTCGAGGAGAACACCCCCGAGGAGTTCTTCACCAACCCCTCCTCCGACCGCGCCAAGGACTTCCTCGGCAAGATCCTCAAGCACTGAGCATCCCCATCAACCACGAAGGCCTTCTGGCCGGGAGAGAAGGAGAACCAGATGAGATTCACCAGGACCAAGGCGCTCATCGCCACCGCAGGGCTGGCGCTGTCGCTGGCAGCGTGCGGTGACGCCGGTGACGAAGGCGCCGAAGGTGTCGACGTCGACGTCGCCGAGAACGCCGCCGACGAGTTCGAGGACGGCACCGCGATGAAGGAGTTCGCCGAGTCCGGCGAGATCACCATCGGCGTGAAGTACGACCAGCCCGGCATCGGCTTCAAGGGCGCCACCGACGACATGCCGGTCGGGTTCGACCCCGAGATCGGCAAGATCCTGGCGGCCGACCTCGGCATCGCGCCCGAGGACATCACCTGGAAGGAGACGATCTCCGACAACCGCGAGCCCTTCCTCCAGTCCGGTGAGGTCGACCTGGTGATCGCGTCCTACTCGATCACCGACGAGCGCCGCGAGGTCGTGGGCCAGGCCGGCCCCTACTACGTGACCGGTCAGCAGCTGCTGGTGAAGTCCGACAGCGACATCGAGAGCCTCGAGGACGTCGCCGGCACCGAGGTCTGCTCGGTGACGGGCTCGACGTCGCTCGAGAACATCGAGGCCGAGGGCGCCAAGCCGCGTGGCTTTGACACCTACTCCGAGTGTGTCGACCAGGTCCTCAACGGCACCGTCGACGCGATGACCACCGACGGCGCGATCCTGCTCGGCTACGCCGCCGAGCACCCCGACGACCTCAAGGTCGTCGTGGAGCCCTTCTCCGAGGAGCGCTACGGCGTGGGCTACAGCCAGGACAAGCCCGAGATGTGCCAGTGGATCGTCGACACGATCACCGAGGCACAGGACGACGGCGACTGGGAGGACGCGTTCGAGGCGACCCTGGGAGCTTCGGGTGTCGACACGCCCGAGCCGCCGGAGATGGACGAGTGCCCGGCTGCGTGACGCACCGGTGACCCGGGTGGTGCCGGCCCGCTGCAGGCCGGCACCACCCACCACCCTGACCATTCCCCGAGCTCCGCAGGAGGTGACTGCGTGGACGACGTGATCAACAACTTCGACCTGGTCCTCAAGGCGTTCTGGCTGACCATCCAGCTGACCGTCCTCTCCGGCCTGGCCTCGCTCTTCCTCGGCACGCTCCTCGGCGCACTGCGGGTCGGTCCCATCTCCGTGCTGCGCCAGTTCGCCTCGATCTACGTCTCGGTCGTGCGCAACACCCCACTGCTGGTCATCTTCATCTTCGTCTTCATCGCCGCGCCCACGCTCGGCTGGTTCATCGAGACGCCCTTCCTGCTGAAGGGCGTCATCACGATGACCATCTACACCTCGGCCTTCGTCTGCGAGAACGTCCGCTCCGGCGTCAACTCCGTCGCCCTCGGCCAGGCCGAGGCAGCGCGCGCGATCGGGTTGACCTTCACCCAGGTGATGAGCCAGATCATCCTTCCCCAGTCGTTCCGCGCGATCGTGCCTCCGTTGGTGAGCACGCTCATCGCCATGACCAAGAACACCTCGATCGCCGCGGTGTTCGGCCTGATGGAGGCCACCGGCCGCATGCGCTACTTCACCAACAACAACGCCGACGACCGACCGCTGATCTTCCTCACCTTCGCCCTCGGCTACGTCATCATCGTCGAGCTGATGTCCTTCGGGGCCAGCCGCCTCGAGCGGCGCTGGCAGGTGGCCCGATGAGCAGCGGCAACGTCCTCTTCGACGCACCCGGACCCCGCACCATCGCCCGGCACCGGATCTACAGCGTTGCCGCGTGGGTGGTGCTGGTGCTCGCCATCCTGCTCGTGGTCAAGCGGATGAACGACGAGGGCGAGCTGGTCTACGACAAGTGGGAGCCGTTCCTCACCCCTGACTACATCCGCGTGCTCCTGGTCGACGGCCTGTGGCAGACCGTCCAGGCGGCCGTCTTCGCGATCCTCGGCGCCGTGGTGTTCGGCCTGGTCTTCGGCATCGGCAAGCTCTCCGAGCATGCCTGGCTGCGCTGGCCGTCCTGGGCCGTCGTCGAGTTCTTCCGCGCAGTGCCGCTCCTGCTGCTGATCATCTTCATCTTCTTCACCTACGGCACCGGCGACGGGATCGGCTCCTTCTGGTCGCTCGTGCTCGGCCTCCTGCTCTACAACGGCTCGGTGCTCGCCGAGGTGTTCCGCGCCGGCATCAATGCCGTACCCAAGGGACAGGCCGAGGCCGCCTACGCGATCGGCATGCGCAAGAGCCAGGTGATGGTCACCGTCCTGCTGCCGCAGGCCGTCAAGATCATGCTGCCCGCGATCATCAGCCAGATGGTCGTCGCCCTCAAGGACACCAGCCTCGGCTACGCGATCCTCGCCCCTGGGCTGACGCGCATCGGCAAGTCCATCTACGGCGAGTTCGGCAACCAGTTCCAGACCGTGATCGTGGTCGCCTCTCTCTACATCGCCGTCAACCTGCTGCTGACGTGGCTGGCGACGTGGGTGCAGAAGCGCTTCGTGGGCGAGAAGAAGATGCTCAGCGTCTCGATGGTCGGCGAGCAAGACCAAGGCTCGACGCAGCCGACGCGGTGACCAGCGCCGGCGAGGTCAGCGCCTGGTCTTCGGGCTCTTCGGGGTCACCCAGAGCCTGATCACGCCCTCGACGACGACGGTGCCGTCTTCGCGCACCCCGCGCACGCGCACCGGGACGTCGGGGTCCTCGGAGGTCCACTGCTCGGGGTCGGTCTCCGCGATGCAGGTGATGTCGGTGTCGGCCTTGGCCGGGTAGGTCACGTCCATGCCCTTGGGGATCCAGCGCTTGTCGGCGGGCACGCTCGCCTCGGCCAGCGCGCCCATCGCAGCCTCGAGGCCGTTGCAGATGGCGATGACGTGCACGGTCTTGATGTGGTTGTGCACCTTGCGGCGCTTCTTGATCACCAGCTCGACGTGGTTGGGCTCGAGCACGGTGAAGCGAGGCGAGACGGTCGAGAAGTAGGGCGCGATCTGGCTGAAGGCGATCGAGAAGAGGCGCTCGCCCTGGGGCAGCGGAGTGAGCTTCTTCCAGAGCTGGAGGACGTCAGGCATGGAGCCATATTACTCGTCAGTAACCTGTTGTGCACCCGGGTCTCCCGCCTTGCACCCGATGCATGGGGCGCTAGGCGTGAAGGTCCCCGGATATCACCCGAGTCCTGCGGGCCAGGACATCTGAGGACACCACGGACGAGATCAGGGGTTCTGGCCGTTCAGGGCGTGCTCAGATGAACAGCAGCTGCGCTCCCTCCGTGAGCTCGATGAAGTCGGCCGCGGAGATGATCCCCTCGACGCCGTCGTAGAGGTCCTCCTCGTGGAGCTTCATCATGTCCGCGCTCATCCGGCACGCCCACAGGTGGCCACCCGAGGCCTCGATGAGCTCGAGGAACTCCGGCACCTCCGGGACGTCGAGGTCGGCGATCTGCTTCTTCATCATCTTGGTGGTCAGCGCGGTGACGCCCGGCATCCCGGCCATGCCCTGGGGCATCGCGACGCCGAACATGCCCGGAGGGTGCATCGCGGTGTTGCCGAGGTAGCTGAACTTCAGGTCGCCCATCGTCTTCTTGTTGATCATGTCGAAGCCCCAGAAGGTGAAGAAGAGGTGCGTCTCCACCCCTTCGCCGAGAGCGGCGTTGGCCAGGATCAGGCCGGGGTAGGCCATGTCGAGGTTGCCCTTGGAGCAGATGATCGCGAGCTTGCGCCCGGCGCTGGACGGCTCGTCGAACGCCGGCACGAACGCGGTCTCGGTCTCGGCCATCACACACATCCCTTCGGCTTGGGCAGGCCGGCGACGTAGGCCATCTTCTTGGCCGGCTTGCCCGGGAAGAGCCCGAACAGGTCCCTGACGGGGATGGCGGTCTGGGTCTGCACGCGACGCAGCGTGGGGGTCTCCCCCATCACCGCGTAGTCCTCGCGCAGGAAGCGGATCGGCGCCCAGTGGGCGTCGGTCATGGTGATGCCGATGAGCCGGGCCAGCTCGGCCCCGAGCTCCTCGTTCCAGACCGAGGGGTCGACGAGGAAGCCCTCGTCGTTGACCTCGACCTGTTGGCCGTTGATGGTGGTGGTGGGCATGGCGTGCCTTTCTCGGTCGAACTGGTGTGAGGTCATTCGGGGTGCTTGCCGGCCATGGACATCGCGCTCGGCAGTCCCAGGGGCCGCCCGGGCAGGAGCGCGTTCCAGTAGACGTGGCGGAAGGCGAGCTTGGAGAGGTGGTTGAGCCGGCTCTCCTTGAGCAGCTGCAGCGGCCCGACGCCCGCGAGGGGGAAGGTGCCGGTCAGCGGCTCGGTCTCGTAGTTGAAGTCGAGCAGCAGGGCCTTGCCGTGGCCGGACTCCACGAAGCAGTTGGCGTGGCCGTCGAAGGAGTGCGACATCGGGCGGCCGCGGTCGAGGTCGACCAGGTTGCCCACGAGCACCTCCACCGAGAAGTGGGCGACCGAGCCTGCCTTGGAGGTGGGCAGGTTGGCGGCGTCGCCGACGGCGAAGATCTCCGGGTGCGGAGCGGCTCCGGGACGGGGCGCGAACTGCAGGGTGTGCTTGTCGACAGTGACGTAGTTGAGCTCGTCGCCCAGGCCTGACCGTCCGACGAAGTCGGCCCCCATGTTGACCGGCACCGTCACCAGGAGGTCGAACGGCACCTCGCGCTCGTCGTACGACGTCAGCACGCGACGCTCGCCATCGACGGACTCGACCATGAAGTCGGTCTCGACGACGATGCCGCGCTCCTCGAGCGCGTGGCCGAGCTCGCGCGCGGCGACCGGCTTGGTGAACGCGCCGTCGAGGGGGGTGACGAAGACGAGCTCGGTGCGGTCGCGCAGCCCGTGCTGGCGCAGCCAGTCGTCGGCCAGGAAGGTGAACTCCAGCGGCGCGACCGGGCACTTGATGGGCAGCTCGCAGGTGTGCATCACCAGACGGCCACCCTCGAAGGTCGCCAGCTGGTCGCGCAGCGCGATCGCACCCTCGCGGGTGTAGAACTCGCCGACCTCGCGGTGCCAGTGCGGCCCTTCCATGCCCGGGGTCTGGTCGGGACGGGGCGTGGTACCGGTGGCGATGACGAGGCGGTCGTAGTCCAGCCTCGTGCCGTCGACGAGCTGGACGGCCTGGCCGTCGGCGTCGACGAGGTCGACCTCGCCGGTGACCACGGTGACGCCGTCGTGGAGCTGCGCGGCGGCGCTCCTGCGGATCTGCTCGGGGCTGTTCATCCCGAAGGGGATGAAGAGGTAGCCGGGCTGGTAGTCGTGGACGTCGGTGGGCGCGACCACGGTGACCTGCCAGTGGGGAAGCCTGCGACGCACGTGGTTGGCAACCATGGTGCCGGCCGTTCCGGCACCGAGGACGAGGAGGCGGGGTTGTTGCTCGTTCATGCCCCCAGGTATACCCCCGGGGCATCTATTCGACAGGGTCGAAGGTCCCCCGCAGGGGGTCTGCTGGGTCACCACTCAGGCGGGCGCGAGGACCTCGAGACGGTTGCCGTGGGCGTCGAAGCAGTGGAACCGCTCGTACGACGCGAAGGTCGTCCGTTGCGACCAGTCGACCTCGACACCGGCGGCCTCCAGACGTGCGGCGAGGCTGGCGAGGTCGTCGACGAGGAGCGCCGGGTGAGCCTTGCGGGCGGGGGTGAACGGCTCCTCCACGCCGACGTGGACCTCGGCGGTGACGGCGCCCGCGTCGTCGTACGCCCGGAACCAGCAGCCGCCACGAGCGCGCAGGTCCTCGGGCTTCTCGACCTCGGTCATGCCGAGCCCGTCGACGTAGAAGCGGCGAGCCAGGTCCTCGCCGCCCGGCGGGCAGGCGACCTGGACGTGGTGGAGCCTCATGTCGTGGGCTCCTTTCGCGCCACCGCGAAGATCCGACGGAACGGCAGGATCACACGCCCCTCGGAGTCTGCCGGGTAGGCCTCGGCCAGGCGCTCCCGGAAGGCCTTCTCGAAGTCCGCGCGCAGGTCGTCGGGCAGTGCCTGGAGCGTCGGCGCCGCGCCGGTCCCCGAGACCCACGTGAAGACCGGGTCGTCGCCGGTGAGGACGTGGAGGTAGGTCGTCTCCCACACGTCGGCCTCGCAGCCCAGCACCTGCAGGGCGCGGAGGTAGTCGACCGGCTCACGGCTCGAGGGCACCGCGACGGTGCTGGTGTGGGCGGCGTACGGCGCCCGCGCGGCGAGGTCGGTGCGAATGGTGTGGCTCGGCTCGCCGAAGTTCCCAGGCACCTGGAACGCGAACCAGCCTCCGGGCGCGACCCGGCGGAGCAGGCGCGGCAACAGCTCGAGGTGGTCGGGCAGCCACTGGAGCGTGGCGTTGGAGACCAGCACGTCGACCGGCTCGTCCGGCGTCCAGCGACGCAGGTCGCCGACCTCGAACGCCACACCGGGGACGTCGGCCGCCTCGATCATCTCGGAGCTCGAGTCGATGCCGCGCACGTCGGCGTCCGGCCAGCGCTGCTTGAGCAGCGCCGTCAGGTTGCCGGGCCCGCAGCCCAGGTCGACGACGGTGCGGGGCGTCTCGGCCCGGACCCGCGCGAGCAGGTCGAGGAAGGGGCGGCCGCGCTCGTCGTCGTACATCCGGTAGCGGTCGGGGTCCCACGTGTGTGCCATCTCCACTCCTCCCTCTCCTCCGATACTCCGTATCAAACGGCTCGTGGGGACGGAAGATCCAGAAGCCGTTTGATACGGACTATCGGAGATAAATGTCTTGATGTCAAGATTCTCGACCGTGTGGCATCATGCCAGCATGAGCGAGTACGACGCCGCACGCGACGAGGTCGACGACCTCGTCGATGCCTGGGCGCACGAGCGCGGCGACCTCGACCTGGCCCCGGTCGAGGTGTTCTCGCGGATCAGCCGGTTGTCGCGACACCTCGACCTCGCCCGGCGCGACGCCTTCACCGCCCACGCCATCGAGTCGTGGGAGTTCGACGTGCTGGCGGCGCTGCGGCGAGCCGGTGAGCCCTACGAGCTCTCCCCCGGCCGCCTGCTGCGCGAGACGCTGGTGACCAGCGGGACCATGACCAACCGCGTCGACCGGCTGGCGGCCCGCGACTTCGTCGAGCGGCTGCCTGATCCCCACGACAGGCGCGGGGTGCTCGTGCGACTCACGACCGAGGGAAAGGCCGCGGTCGACGGGGCGTTCGAGGCGCTGCTGGCCGCGGAGGCCGAGCTGCTCGCCGACCTGCCCGATCGTGACCGCACCCGGCTCGCCGGTCTGCTGCGGCGCTTGCTCGCGCCCTTCAGCTGAGGGTCATTCGACGACCTCGGACGCCTCGAGCCACTCCAGCTCGAGGACGTCCTTCTCCTCGGCGAGCGCATTGAGCTGGGCGCCGACGTCGGCCAGCAGTGCATAGTCGGTGAGGTTGGCCTCCATGCGGGCGTGCAGCTCGGCCTCCTGGGCGGCGATGCGCTCGAGCTGCTTCTCCACCCGCGCCAGCACCTTGCGGGCCGCCCGGTCCTCCGACGAGCCCGGCCGTGCCTTGGTTTGCGCCGACTCGGCGGACTTTGACGCCGACTCGGCGGACTTTGACGCCGCCTCGGCGGAGATTGGCGCCGCCTCGGCGGAGATTGGCGCCGCCTCGGCGCGGGCGAGCAGGGCGGCGCGCCGCTCGAGGTACTCGTCCACCCCGCGCGGCAGCATGGACACCTGGCCGTCGCCGAGCAGGGCCCACACCGAGTCGGTGACGCGCTCGAGGAAGTAGCGGTCGTGGGAGACGACGACCAGCGTGCCTGGCCAGCCGTCGAGGAAGTCCTCGAGGACGTTGAGGGTGTCGATGTCGAGGTCGTTGGTGGGCTCGTCGAGCAGCAGGACGTTGGGCTCGGTGAGCAGCAGCTTCAGCAGCTGGAAGCGGCGCCGCTCGCCGCCGGAGAGGTCGCCGAGACGAGCGGTGAGCCGGTCGCCGGTGAAGCCGAAGCGCTCGAGCATCGAGGTCGCCGAGATCTCCTGGCCGTCGAGCGTCCTGGTCACCCGCCGGATCGACTCCACCGTCGGGAGCACGCGCCCGGCAGGGTCGATCTCGTCGAGCGCCTGCGTGAGGTGCTGGAGGGCAACGGTCCGACCCATGCGCACCCGGCCGTGCTGGGGCGCGAGCTCGCCGGAGAGCAGCGAGAGCAGCGAGGTCTTGCCGGCGCCGTTGACGCCGACGATGCCGATCCGGTCACCGGGGCCGATGCGCCACGTGGCGTGGTCGAGCAGCTTGCGCTCGCCGCGGGACAGGTCGACGTCCTCGACGTCGATGACGTCCTTGCCGAGCCGCTGGGCGGCGAACCGCTGGAGCTCGAGCCGGTCACGAGGCGGCGGCACGTCGTCGATGAGGGCGTTGGCGGCGTCGATGCGGAACTTGGGCTTGGAGGTGCGGGCCGGGGGTCCGCGCCGCAGCCAGGCCAGCTCCTTGCGGACGAGGTTGAGCCGGCGGCTCTCGGAGGCTGCGGCCTGGCGCTGCCGCTCTGCCTTGGCGAGCACGAACGCCGCGTAGCCGCCCTCGTAGGAGTCGACCTGCCCGTCGTGGACCTCCCACGTCGTCTGGCACACCTCGTCGAGGAACCACCGGTCGTGGGTGACCACGATCAGCGCGCTCGGCAGCGACACCAGGTGGGCGGCCAGCCAGGCGACCGCCTCGACGTCGAGGTGGTTGGTGGGCTCGTCGAGGATCACCAGGTCGTGCGGTGAGAGGAGCAGCGCGGCCAGCGCGCACCGGCGGCGCTCCCCTCCGGACAGGCCGATGACGGCGCGGTCGAGGTCGACCCCGGCAAGGAGCTCCTCGACGACCTGGCGCGTGGTCGGGTCGGCCGCCCACTCGTGGTCGGCGCGCCCGGCCAGCACGGCCTCGCGCACGGAGTGGGTGTCGTCGAGCTCGTCGCCCTGGTGGAGATAGCCGATCTCGATCCCGCGGGTGCGTGAGACGCGACCGGAGTCGGGCTCCTCGAGGCCGGTCATCACCTCGAGCAGCGTCGTCTTGCCGTCGCCGTTGCGGCCGACGATGCCGACGCGCTCCCCGACCGAGATGCCCAACGAGACCTCGTCGAGCAGCGGCCGCACGCCGTAGGACTTCGAGACCCGCTCGAGGTTGATCAGGTTGGCCACGTGGCCCCCGCCTGGTCGAGCAGCACGTGCGCCCCGGCGACCGGGCCGCAGGCGAGGAGTACGACGTCGCGCTCGGCCCGCAGTGCCTCGGCCGTCGCCATCGCCCCGGCGCGCGACTCGCAGAGGAAGACGCAGGTGGGACCGGACCCCGAGACGATGCCGCGCAGCGCACCCGCGCGCTCGCCGAGGTCGAGGAGGTCGCCCAGCTCGGGCCGCAGGTCGAGGGCGGCCTCCTGCAGGTCGTTGTGGAGGGAGCGCGCGAGACGCAGCGGCTCGCCGGTTGCCAGCGCGTCGAGCAGCTCGGTGGGATCCTCCGGGGTCGCCGGCGCGTCGGGTCGCAGCTCGTCGAAGCGCCGGTAGACCGCGGGGGTGGAGAGTCCCTCGCCGTCGCTGGGGGCGACCACCCACCACCACTCGCCGTTGTCGGCCACCGGCGTCACGAGCTCACCGCGGCCCAGGCCCTGGGCCGTGCCCCCGATCAGGGCGAAGGGGACGTCGGACCCGAGCTCCGCGGCGATCGCGAGCAGGTCGTGGTCGCTCGTGCGCAGGTCGTGGGCGCGGTCGAGCGCGACCAGCGCGGCCGCGGCGTCGGCCGAGCCACCGGCCATGCCCCCGGCGACCGGGATGGACTTCGTGAGGTGGATGCGCGTCGTCAGCTCGCGGCCGTGGTGGGCCCCGAGCAGCTCGGCCGCGCGGTCGATGATGTTGTCGCCGCCGAGTGGTACGCCGGCTCCGTCGACGTGGTCGGCGGTCAGGAGCTCGAGGGAGGACTCCTCGGCCGCGGTCGCGAGCACGTCGTCGTACAGCGAGACGGCCTGGTAGACGGTGTCGAGGGGGTGGAAGCCGTCCTCACGGGGGGCACCGACCCCGAGGTGGAGGTTGACCTTGGCCGCGGCGCGGACGGTGGTGGGCCGGCCGGCGCTCATGCCAGGCCCTCGGCGATGCGCGCGAAGTCGTGGATCGACAGCACCTCGCCACGGGCCGTGGGGTCGACCCCCGCCTGCTCCAGGGCTGCTGTCGCCGCGTCGGCGGAGCCGGCGAGCCCACGCAGCGCCGCACGGACCTGCTTGCGCCGCTGCGCGAAGGCCGCGTCGACGACGGCGAAGACCTGCTGCCGCGTGGCGGTGGTCTGCGGCGGGTCGGTGCGGGTCCACGCGACGAGGCCGGAGTCCACGTTGGGCGCCGGCCAGAAGATGTTGCGGCCGATCGCGCCGGCGCGGCGGACGTCGGCGAACCAGGCGGCCTTGGCGCTCGGGACGCCGTAGGTCTTGGAGCCCGGTGGCGCCGCGAGCCGGTCGGCGACCTCGGACTGCACCATCACCAGCCCCCTCTCGAGGGAGGGCAGCAGCGCGAGCAGGTGGAGCAGGACCGGCACCGACACGTTGTAGGGGAGGTTGGCGACCAGCGCCGTGGGCGGCGGCCCCGGGACCTCCTCGATGCGCATCGCGTCGGCCAGCACCACCTCGAAGCGGTCGGCCTGCTCAGGGGCGTGGGCCGCGATGGTCGCCGGCAGGCGCGCCGCCAGCAGCGGGTCGACCTCGATGGCGACCACGCGGGCCGCGACCTCGAGCAGCGCGAGGGTCAGCGACCCCAGGCCAGGCCCCACCTCGACGACCACGTCGTCACCGGTGATGCCGGACTCCCGGACGATGCGGCGCACCGTGTTGGGGTCGATGACGAAGTTCTGCCCCCGCTGCTTGGTCGGGCGCAGGTCGAGCTCGGCGGCGAGCTGACGCACCTCGGCCGGCCCGAGGAGCCTCGGGCCGGCCGTGGGTGTGGTCATGGGAGAAGCGTAGTCAGCGCAGCCCCAGCCGGGCCGAGCAGTGCGGCCACTGGCCCCAGCCCGCACGCGACTGGAGGATCTGGCCGCGCTTGATCTGCTCCTCGCGGCTGTGCTGGTGGGGCAGGCCGGTGCCACCGACGGAGGCCCACGTGGACGCGCTGAACTGCAGTCCGCCGTAGTAGCCGTTGCCGGTGTTGATCGCCCAGTTGCCACCGGACTCGCACTGCGCGAGGCGGTCCCAGACGGTGCTGCCGCCCGCGAAGTTGCTGGTGGGCTCCTCCTTGGTGCCGACCTTGACGATGGCGGGGACCGGCTTGCGGGCGAGGTCGGCGGAGACGACCTTGCGGGCCACGAGCCTGCCGTTGACGTAGCGCAGCCGGTAGGTCACGTCGCGAACGCCGTCGCGGCCGGCCCGGACGACTTTCTCGTCACCCTCGAACATCGTGGGGTCCTCGCGCTCGACGACGGGGTGGTCGACGGGCTCGGCCTTCACGCGTCGCTCGGCGACGCGCACGTCGGTGAGGACGACCTTGTCGCCGTCACGGACGACGGTGTCGAGCGAGGGGCGTACGACGTCGTGCTCGGACACCTTGACGCCGGTCGAGTCGAGGACGTCGGCCACGGTCAGCGCGGCGACCTTGCGCTTCTTGGGCGCCTTCCCCCCGACCTTGATCTTGAGCACCTTGGGGGTCACGACCGCCAGTGTCATCCCGGAGCGGCCGATCGACGCGCTGCGGCTGACCGAGAGGTCGGCCCCGGAGAAGCGGCGGCCGATCTCGCCGAGGGCCTGGGCCACCTCGGTCGAGTTGACCCAGTAGGTGCGCGTGCGTCCGTCGACCTCGAGCTCGAGGGGGCGGCCGAACTGGACGGTGATGGCGCTGCCGTCCTCGACCGAGGAGTCCAGGGCGGGGGCGACGAGGTCCTTGTCGGTGACGTGGACGTCCTCGGCGGCGAGGACGTCGCCGACCGTCGAGCCCATGACGCTCACCTGGCGGGACTCGCCGTCGAGCGTGACCGTGACGGTCTTGCTCATGGCGGCGTAGCCCACGGTCGTGCCGGCGACGGCCAGCGCGACGACCGCGGCGAGGCCGGTCATCAGGGCCTTGGACTTCAGCAGAGGGGTCTGGGGGGCGGACTTGAAGAACTGTGCAGTGCGAGAGCGCACGATGCTCCGAACGTCGTACTCTCCGGGCCTCGGGTGGCGGCACACCCCTCCCGTGCGGGACGTACCGAGGCTTCGGACGTCCGACTGCGAGCGGGGGACTCGCGCGGCCCTGGTGAGTCTCGGGGGTGGGCCGCGGGCGCCGCCGGAATCAGTCCCGATCCCGGCCAACAATCACAAGACGATAACGAGAGCCCCCGATGACGCCAAACCGAAGGGTGAAATTTCTACGAGATCCCGCTCACCCCTGGCGGGCCGTGCGGGGTCCCCACTGGCCGCCGAACACCTTGTCGGCGTTGGCGTCCATCGCCACGCACAGGGTCGTGAGGTCAACACCGCGCACCTCGGCCATCGCACGCACCGTGTAGGGCATCAGGTAGGACGCGTTGGGGCGACCGCGGTAGGGCGCCGGGGTGAGGTAGGGCGCGTCGGTCTCCACCAGGATCCGGTCGACCGGGGTGACGGCCAGCGCCCGGCGCAGCCCCGGGGCGTTCTTGAAGGTCACGGGCCCGGCGAAGCTGAGGTGGGCGCCGCGGTCGAGGCAGCGGCGCGCGAACACCTCGTCCCCGGAGAAGCAGTGCATCACCCAACGGTCGGGCGCGCCCTCCTCGTCGAGGATGCGGAGCACGTCGTCGTGGGCGTCGCGGTCGTGGATCACCAGCGTCTTGTCGAGCCGCTTGGCGAGGTCGATGTGGCGCCGGAAGCTCTCCTCCTGCGCGGCCCACCCCTCGTCCCCCGTGCCGCTCTGTGCGTGTCTGAAGTGGTCGAGGCCGGTCTCGCCGATCACCCGGACCTTGTCGTGGGCCTGCGCGAGCTGCTCGATCTCGGCGAGCGCCTCCTCGAGGTCGCCGGCCGCCGCGTGCCGAGGCGCCTCGTTGGGGTGCAGCGCCACGCCGGCGATCAGCGCACCGTGCTCGCGAGCAGCCTCGACCGCCCACCGCGCGCCGGGCAGGTCGCACCCGATCTGGACGATGCGGGTGACGCCGACGTCGGTGGCCGCCCTGATCGCCGTGCGGGTGTTGAGCCAGTCGCCGTCGGCGATGTCGAGGTGGCAGTGGGTGTCGACCACGGGGTGCGGCAGCGGCTCCGGGGCCGTCGGCCTGGCACGGTCGCGTCTGGCGCCCGACGTCTCCTCCGTCGCAGCCCGGCTGCGCGTGGGGCGGTCGGAGGTCGCCCGACCCGAGATGGGGGATGTCTTCACGTGCCGAGGTTAACCAAGGACCCGCTCGAGGATCGCCTCCGCCAGCGCGTCGGGTGCCTGGGTCGGGATCCAGTGGGACACTCCGGCGAGCTCGACGAACTCGTAGTCGGCCTCCACCCAGTCGGCGGTGTGCTCGGCACCCCAGCGGCCGAGCGCGACGTCGTGGTCGCTCCACACGAAGGTGGTGGGGACCCGGACCTTGGTCCGGCTCCAGGACGGCGGCGCGAAGGGCAGGGCGCGGTACCAGTTGAGGCCGCCCGTCAGGGCGCCGTAGTCGATGATGTCGCGCTGGAGGCGCTCGATGTCCTCGGGCGTGGAGCCACCCTTGCGCAGCGCCAGGTCGAGGCCGCCGCCGCGCTTGGACAGCAGCTGCTCGGGCAGCCACGGCAGCTGGAACATGCCCATGTACCACGACTGCAGGAGCTGTCCGCGCGGCATCGCAGCCAGGAACGCGGCGGGGTGCGGGACCGACACGGCGGTGAGGGTGCGGCAGGCCTCGGGGTGGCGAGCGGCGAGGGTCCACGCCACCGCCGCTCCCCAGTCGTGCCCGACCACGTGGGCGGACCCGCCCACCTCGTCGATCAGGGCGAGCACGTCGCCGACGAGGTGGGGCATCGCGTAGTCACGACGCCGCGGGGGGCGCGCCCCGGGCGAGTAGCCGCGCTGGTCGGGCGCGAGGGTGCGCAGGCCCTGGGCGGTGAGCCGCGCGCTGACCTGCCCCCAGCTGCCGGCGCGCTCGGGGAAGCCGTGGAGGAGCACCACCGGCTCGCCGTCCTCCGGCCCTGCGTCGACGACGTCGAAGGTCAGGCCGTCGTGGTGGAAGCTCTCGATCATGGGACATGCACCGCCTGGTAGACCTCGCGCTTGGGAACTCCGGCCCGTCTGGCCACCTGAACTATGGCGTCCTTGCGCGAGGTTCCGGAAGCCTCCATCTCAGCCACGGCTGCACGCAGCGAGTCGGGGTCCTGGGCCAGGTCCGGGCCGGCGCCGGCTCCCTGGACGACGATCGTGACCTCGCCGCGCACCCCGTCGGCGGCCCACGCGACCAGCTCCGCGAGCGGGCCGCGCCTGACCTCCTCGTGGGTCTTGGTGAGCTCGCGGCACACAGCCCCCGGGCGCTCGTCGCCGAGGGCCTCGGCCATGGCCGCCAGGGCTGCCTCGGTCCGGTGGGGCGCCTCGAAGAAGACCATGGTGCGCTCCTCACCCGCCAGGGCGGCCAGCCGTCGAGCCCGCTCCCCGGCCTTACGAGGCAGGAACCCCTCGAAGCAGAACCGGTCCACCGGTAGCCCGGAGACGGCGAGTGCCGTCAGCACGGCGCTGGGGCCGGGCACCGCGGTCACGTGCACGTCGCTCTCCACGGCAGCCGCGACCAGCCGGTAGCCCGGGTCGGAGACGCTCGGCATCCCCGCGTCCGTCACGAGCACCACCCGCTCCCCCGCCAGGAGCGCGTCCAGCAGCACGGGGGTGCGGGCCTGCTCGTTGCCCTCGAAGTACGACACCACGCGACCTGTGAGCGTGATGCCGAGGTCGGCGCACAGCCGCTTGAGCCGCCGGGTGTCCTCGGCCGCGACGACGTCGGCCCCGGCCAGCTCCCGGGCCAGCCGCGGCGGGGCGTCGTCGTACTGGCCGATCGGCGTGGCCGCGAGGACGAGGACACCGGTTGTCATGGGCTCACCGTAGAGTGCCCGTCGTGAGTGAGACCGCAGCCGAGCGCCATCGTGCGCCCTGGCGGTCCGACGATCCCCTGCTGGGCTGGGTCGGCGCGATCATGGTGGCGTCGCTGGCGTTCTTCCTGCGCCGCTGGCACCTCGGCCTGCCCCACCAGTTCTCCTTCGACGAGACCTACTACGCCAAGGACGCCTGGTCCCTGCTCCACCACGGCTATGTGCGGTCCTACGTCGAGGAGGCCGACAAGACCATCCTCAACGGCAACCCGATGGACCTCTGGCAGGACGCCCCCTCGATGGTGGTCCACCCCGAGGTCGGCAAGTGGGTGATCGGGCTCGGCATCAAGGCCTTCGGCATGGACCCCTACGGCTGGCGCATCGCCTCCGCGGTGGTGGGTGCGCTGATGGTGCTGCTGATGTGCCGCTTCGTGCGGCGCGTGACCGGCTCCACGGTCCTGGGCCTGGTCGGCGGCCTGCTGATGACCTTCGACGGGCTGCACCTGGTGCTCTCCCGGCTGGCCCTGCTCGACATCTTCCTGGCCTTCTTCATCCTCTGCGGCGCGCACTGCGTCGTGGCCGACCGCCAGTGGCTGCGCGACCGGCTCGCCGCCGGGCGCGAGACCACGCGGTGGAGCGCCTGGTGGCGTCCGTGGCTGCTCGCCGGCGGGGTGTCCTTCGGCCTGGCCGTCGGCACGAAGTGGTCGGGCCTCTACGCCCTGGCCGCCTTCGGCCTGCTGACCTGGGCCTGGAGCGCCGGGGCGCGGCGGGCATTCGGCCAGCGGCGCCCGTGGCTGCGCTCGATCTTCCTGGACGCCGTGCCCGCCTTCGCGTCCTTGGTGCTGGTGGCCTTCTCCGTCTACGTCCTGTCGTGGACCGGCTGGCTGATGAACGCCGCGACCTACGAGCAGGCCTTCAGCAACACCCAGTACACCACCCACGACGGCGGCAAGCCGTGGCCGACGGCGAGCGAGCCCGACGCCGAGGGCCTCGGCGAGGTGCCCCAGTCACTGCGCTCGCTGGTGTCCTACCACCGCGACGTCTTCACCTTCCACTCAGACTTCCTCGACGACTCCACCCATGTCTACGCCTCGAGCCCCGCCAGCTGGCTGGTGATGGGCCGACCCGTCGGCGTCGACGCCCAGCTCGACATCCAGCCGGGCTCGCAGGGCTGCGAGGCACCGGCCGGCTCCACCTGCCTGCGCCAGGTGATCCTGCTCGGCAACCCGCTCGTGTGGTGGGGAGGCTGCCTGGCGCTGGCCTTCTCGGTGCTGATGTGGGTCGGCGCCCGCGACTGGCGCCACGGCCTCGCCGTGGTCGGCGTCGCGGCGACATGGCTTCCGTGGTTCCTCTACGACGACCGCCCGATCTTCGTGTTCTACGCGATCACGTCCCTGCCGTTCGTGCTGCTCTCGATCGTGCTCGCCATGGGCCACCTGGTCGGCACGGCGCCTGCGCGTCACCGCGCCTGGCCGACCCTTCGCCGTACGACAGGAGTGGTCGCCGCCGGCAGCTACTTCGTGATGGTGCTCGTCGCCTTCGCATGGTTCTGGCCGGTGTGGACCGACCAGCTCATCACGCACGCCGAGTGGCTCGACCGGATCTGGTTCACCCGCTGGATCTGACCTGCCTTCCACCCTTCCTCGAGGTCGCCCTCCGGGCGTAGCGTGACGAGACCCTCACCAGGACAGGAAGGCATCCCCCATGGAGCTCCAGCGTCGTACCGTCATCAAGGGAGCCGTCGGCGGCGCCCTCCTCGCAGGCCCCTTCGCGGGCTTCTCCAACGCCGCCGCGCTCGGCAGGCCCGGAGCCGTGGCCGGCGCCGCGGTCGGCACCCTCGTGCCCGTGCCGGACGATCGCGACGGCGCCGTGCGGCTGCACCTGCCCCAGGGCTTCCACTACCGGTCCTTCCACGAGAGCGGCGCGGCGTCCCCGCTGACCCTGCCCGACGGCACCCGGCTCCCGGGTCGGCATGACGGCATGGGCTCCTTCGACGGCCCGGGCAGCTCGGTGCTCCTCGTGCGCAACCACGAGGTCAACAACCCCACGCCCGCCTTCGGCCCGACCCGGCCCTACGACAAGATGGGTGGCGGCGGCACCACGACGATCCAGGTGAGCAGGTACGGCGTCGTGGAGGACGCCTACACCAGCCTGAGCGGCACGATGATGAACTGCAGCGGCGGGGAGATGCCGTGGGGCAGCTGGATCACCTGCGAGGAGACGGTCAACGGTCCCGACGTCGGGCCGGACTTCACCCGACGCTCCAACGTGCCGCTGCAGAAGCGCCACGGCTACGTCTTCGAGGTGCCGGCGGGCGGGATCTCCGAGGGGCGCCCGATCCGCAAGGCGGGACGCTTCGCGCACGAGGCGGTGTCCTACGACCCCGCCGAGGGGATCCTCTACCTCACCGAGGACAACTTCGCCTTCCCCTCCGGCTTCTACCGCTACGTCGGCAGGAGGCAGTGGAAGAAGCCCGGCCTCGACCACAACGGCCAGCTCCAGATGCTCGCGGTCAAGGGCCGGCCGCAGGCACACCTCGAGGCGCACCAGGACACGTCGACCGTCTACGACGTCGAGTGGGTCGACATCGACGAGCCCGACTTCGAGTTCGACTACGTCCCCGGCGAGGAGGCACCCACCAGCAACGACACCGCGATCAACTACGTCGGCGACCAGGGCCGGGCCAAGGGCGCCGCACACTTCGCGCGCAACGAGGGCCAGGTCTTCCACGACGGCGTCGTCTACTTCACCGCCACCCAGGGCGGGGGCGCCCCCATGACCGGGCCGGACAACACCAACGGCTACGGACAGGGCTTCGGCCAGGTCTGGGCGTACGACACCCGCGAGGCGACCCTGCGCTGCGTCTACCAGTCGGAGAGCCGCGAGGTGCTGGACTTCCCCGACAACGTCACCACGAGCCCGCGCGGCACGCTGATCCTCTGCGAGGACCACGACCAGAGCAACTACCTGCGCGGACTCACCCAGGACGGCGAGCTGTTCTCGATCGCGCGCAACGTGATCGGGAGCGGCAACGACGAGTTCGCGGGCTCGACCTTCAGCCCCGACGGGCACACCCTCTTCGTCAACATCCAGGCAGGGACCGGGATGTCGTTCGCGATCTGGGGCGACTGGGAGTCGATCGGCGTCTAGGAGCTCGGCGGAACGACGTCGAGGCGCTCCAGCAGGAAGACCAGCGCAGCCGCGAAGTGGCTCTCGACGGTCTCGCGCCGCACCCGGTCCCAGTCGACCTGCTCGCGTAGCGCCCGGGCCACGGGAATCAGGCGGCCGAAGTCGCAGTAGTGCTCGTCCATCGCGAGCATCTTCTGGACCAGCAGCTCGGTGGCCGAGAGCACCGGCATCTCCACCGAGAGCACCTCGAGCAGGTCGGCGTCCTGGACCGTGCCCCGCTCGGCGGGCGCGCCGGAGTGGCGGTGGATGACGTCGACCATCGCCGTCCCGCTGTAGACCTTGAACAACCAGTCCTCGGGCGGCCGTTCGACGTGCAGGCCCTCGTCGGCGAGTGCGGCCGCCGCGTGCTCGACGTCCTGGCTCGCGACCAGGAAGTCCACGTCGTGGTCGGGCTCCGGGCCGCCGCGGGCCCACACGGCGTAGCCGCCGGTGAGGGCGAAGGGGATCTCGGAGCGCTTGAGCACGACAGCGACCCGCTTCAGGGCGTCGCGCATGTCCTCCTGGGTGTCGTTCATGGCGGGCCGGTACCCCGTCGCGCATGAACGGATGCTCGTCGGGCACCGATCCGGGCATGCGCGTCGCCACCTTCAACATTCTGCACGCCAGGTCGCCCGAGGACGACAGGGTCGACCTGGACCGCTACGCCCAGGCCATCAAGGAGCTCGACGCCGACGTGCTGGCCCTCCAGGAGGTCGACCGCTACCAGTCCCGCTCGTCGGATGCCGACCTGACGGTCCTGGCCGCCGAGGCGATGGGCGCTCGCGAGCACCGCTTCGTCGCCGCCCTGTCGGGCAACCCCGGGGCGATGTGGATCGCCGCCGACGGCGACGAGCAGCCCGACAGCGCGGCCTACGGCATCGCCCTGCTCTCGCGCTACCCCGCCGAGGCGTGGGAGGTGGTGCGACTCGCCCCGGTGCCGGTCCCGGTCCCGATGTGGTTCGACGGGTCCCGGATGCCGGAGATGGTGCGCGACGAGCCGCGGGTCGCCGTGGCGGCGAAGGTGGCGTCGCCGTTCGGTCCCCTGACCGTGGCGGCGGCGCACCTCACGTTCATGGAGCGGTGGAACGGCCGCCAGCTCAAGCGGCTGTGCCGCTCACTGCTCGACAACCCCGATCCCGTGATGCTGATGGGCGACCTCAACATGGGTCCGGATCGCGCGCAGCGGCTCTCGGGCATGCGGTCCCTGGTGAGCGCGCCGACCTTCCCGGCCGAGTCGCCGACCGAGCAGCTCGACCACGTGCTGGCGCGGGGCACGCTGCCGCCGGCGAGCGGGCGCGCCGTACGGCTCCCGTTGTCCGACCATCGGGCGCTGGTGGTCGACCTGGGGTGAGGCCGCTCAGTCGTGGCGGTCGGGATCGCTGCGCGGCAGCACGGTGAGCACGCGCTCGACGTGGTCGCGGAACTCCTCGAGGTAGCTGCGCAGGAACTCGGCGGTCTCCTCGTCGGAGACCTCGCCGCCGGCGAAGACCTCGGGCTTGAAGTGGATGTAGGCCTCCGGCGCGGTCATCTGCCTGGCGTTGCAGAAGCTCAGCACCGCTCGCAGGCTCTGCTGCGCGACCGCGGTGCCGATCTGGCCGACCGAGGCACCGATGACGCCCGCCGGCATGTGGTCGAAGGAGTTCTGCCCCCACGGCCGCGAGGCCCAGTCGATGGCGTTCTTCAGGGCCCCGGGGATGGACCGGTTGTACTCCGGGGTCACGAACAGGATGGCGTCGGATTCGCCGATGGCCTGCTTGAGCGCCTGCGCCTCGGGCGGGTAGTCCGCGTCGAAGTCGGGGCTGTAGAGAGGCAGGTCGGCGATGGGGATCTCGCTGAACTCGAGGTCCTTGGGCGCGAGGCCGATGAGCGCCTCGCTGAGCGTGCGGTTGATCGAGGTCGACGAGAGGCTGCCGACGAAGTAGCCGACTTGGTAGGTCATGGCTGGGTGGTACCCGACCACGGTGAGCACATGCGAGAGGCCCTGCACCTCCGCTCGTGAGCAGAGGTGCAGGGCCTGCGTGCCGGTGGAGGTGAGGGGACTCGAACCCCTGGCCTTCTCGATGCGAACGAGACGCGCTACCAGCTGCGCCACACCCCCGGGCGAGGTGAAAGATAACACTCACGCGGGAACACTCCGAAATTCGGTCAGGCACAGGTGCCCCCTAGGCTTGCGCCCGAAGGCCCGACCGGAAGGACCTCCGATGCTGCTGCTCGTGCTCGCGCACTTCGTGGCGGCAGCAGTTGCGCCGGCCCTCGTGGCCAGGCTCGGGCGTCGGGCGTTCATGGCCGTGGCGCTCGTGCCGTTGGCAGCCTTCGTCTGGACCCTGGCCCGCACCCCCACGGTCGTCGACTCGGGTGTCGTGATGGAGTCGATCTCGTGGGTGCCGGCGCTCGGGCTGGAGCTGGCGTTCGCGATGGGCACCCTTCAGTGGGCGATGGCACTCGTCGTCGCCGGTGTCGGCGCGCTGGTCCTGTTCTACTGCGCGTCCTACTTCTCCGACGACGAGCCCGGCCTGGGTGCCTTCGCGGGCACCTTCGTGGCCTTCGCGGGCGCCATGCTGGGCCTGGTCCTGGCCGACGACCTCCTGGTCCTCTACGTCTTCTGGGAGCTGACGACCGTCTTCTCCTACCTGCTGATCGGTCATGACCCCACGTCGCGGGCCAGTCGCACCGCCGGCATGCAGGCGCTGATCGTGACGACGTTCGGCGGGCTGGCGATGCTCGTGGGCATCCTCCTGCTCGGCGTCGAGTCGGGCACGTTCCGGATAAGCGAGCTGCTCGCCGACCCCCCGACCGGGACGGTGGTGACCGTCGGCGTCCTCCTCCTGCTGGTGGGCGCGATCAGCAAGTCCGCCCTGTTCCCGTTCCACTTCTGGCTCCCCGGCGCGATGGCCGCCCCCACGCCGGTCAGCGCCTACCTCCACGCCGCTGCGATGGTGAAGGCCGGCGTCTACCTCGTCGCCCTGCTCGCACCGGCCTTCGCCGGGACGGCCGGGTGGCACGAGCTGCTGCTCACGCTCGGGGTCGTCACGATGCTGCTCGGCGGATGGCGTGCGCTGCGCCAGCTCGACATCAAGCTGCTGCTCGCCTACGGCACCGTCAGCCAGCTGGGCTTCCTCCTGGTCATCACCAGCCTCGGCACCCGCACGGCGGCGCTTGCCGGGCTCGCCATGGTCGTGGCCCACGCGCTGTTCAAGTCCTCGCTCTTCCTCGTCGTCGGGATCGTCGACCGCCGGGCGGGCACCCGCGACCTCCGCAAGCTCTCCGGCGTCGGCAGGTCGGCGCCTGTCCTGGCCGGTGCCGCGTTCCTCGCAGGCGCCTCCATGGCAGGGCTCCCCCCGCTGGCCGGCTTCGTCGCCAAGGAGAGCGTGTACGCCGCCCTGCTCGGCGTCAGCAGCAACGGCGACCGGTCGGACGTGGCACCGCTGGCCGGCTGGATCGTGCTGATCGGCGTCCTCCTCGGCTCAGCTCTGACGGCCGCCTACACCGCGCGGTTCCTCTGGGGGACCTTCGCGACCAAGCGCGACACCGCGCCCTCGGACGTCGGCCGGATCTCCGTCGGGTTCATGGCCGCCCCGGTCCTGCTGGCCGCGTCGTCGCTCGTCGTCGGCCTGCTTGCCCGAGCCGAGGACGTCGCCCTGTCGCCGTACGCCGACCTGTTCCCCGACGCCGGCGAGCGCGAGCACCTCGCCCTGTGGCACGGCTTCGAGCTGCCGCTGCTGCTGTCCCTGCTCTCCCTGGCCCTCGGCGCGCTGCTGTTCAGCCGCCGCGAGGGCTTCGCCCTCCTCCAGGCGGCGCTGCCGCACCCGCGCAGCGCCGAGGACGGCTACCGCTGGCTGATGCGGCGGATCGACCGGGCGGCCGTCGAGGTCACCGGCTTCACCCAGCGCGGCTCGGTGGGTATCTACCTCGCCGTCATCCTGGGGGTCGTCGTGCTCGTGCCCGGCACCGCCGTCCTCCTCGCCCTGCCAGGCCGGGTGGACGTCGTCCTCTGGGACGCCCCGGGCCAGGCCGTCGTCGGGGCCGTGGTCATCGTCTCCGCGATCCTCACCACGCGGGCGCGGCGGCGCCTCAAGGCGGTGGTCCTGGTCGGGGTCACGGGCTACGGCACCGCCATGCTGTTCGTCCTGCACGGCGCCCCGGACCTGGCCCTCACCCAGGTGCTGGTGGAGACGGTGAGCCTGGTGGTCTTCGTCCTCGTCATCCGACGACTGCCCGAGTACTTCACCGACCGTCCCCTCTCGCGCAGACGCTACGCCCGCATGGCGATGGGTGCCCTCGTCGCGTCGGTCGTCACCGGCGTGATGCTGCTCTCCGCCGGCGCCCGCCGGGCGACGCCCGTCTCCGCGGAGTTCCCCGCCGAGGCCGTGGCCTACGGCGGCGGCCGCAACATCGTCAACATCACCCTCGTCGACATCCGCGCCTGGGACACCATGGGAGAGATCGCCGTCCTCGTCGCCGCCGCGACCGGTGTGGCGAGCCTGGTCTTCATCGCCAGCCGCACCCAGACGATCCGTCGGGTCCAGGACATCACCGTGACGACACCGCGCGCGCAGTTCGTCGACAACCCGGGCCGTCGTACCTGGCTCCCCGGTCCTCGCACCCTGGCCCCGGACCGCCGGTCCATCGTCTTCGAGGTCATCACGCGCCTGATCTTCCACACGATCGTGGTCTTCTCCATCTACCTCCTCTTCACCGGTCACAACCATCCCGGCGGAGGGTTCGCCGCCGGGCTCGTCACCGGGCTGGCCCTGGTCGTGCGCTACCTCGCCGGTGGCCGCTACGAGCTCGACGAGGCGGCGCCCGTGGACGCCGGCGTGCTGATGGGGACCGGCCTCTTCGTGGCGACCGGGTCGGGGCTCGCTCCGCTCGCCTTCGGCGGGGTCGTGCTCCAGAGCGCGATCATCGACCTCCACGTCCCGGTGGTCGGCGACATCCACTTCGTCACCTCGACGTTCTTCGACGTCGGCGTCTACCTGGTCGTGGTCGGCCTGCTGCTCGACCTGCTCCGGAGCCTGGGGTCGGGCATCGACCGCCACATCGTGCGCGAGGAGCGCGAGCAGGCGGGGGTGACTCCGTGACCGCCAGCCTGTCCCTCATCCTCCCGGCCGCCGCCATGATCGGGTGCGGCGTCTACCTCGTGCTCGAGCGCAGCCTCACCCGCGTCCTGGTCGGCCTGGTGATGCTGACCAACGGCGTCAACCTGCTGTTCCTCGTCTCCGGCGGTGAGGCAGGACGGGCGCCGATCGTCTCCGAGACCGACACCTCGGCGATGAGTGACCCCCTTCCGCAGGCGCTGGTGCTGACCGCGATCGTCATCAGCCTCGGCACCACGGCGTTCCTCCTGGCGATGGCCTACCGCAGCTGGCAGCTCACCGGCCACGACGACGTGCAGGACGACGTCGAGGACGCCGCCATCCGGCGGCTCGCCGCGGCCGACGAGTCCTCCGACTCCTACGACCTCAGCGCGCAAGGAGAGCTCGCCGAGGACGACGTTCCCGCCGAGGAAGGCGACGAGGAGGTGTCGCCACGGTGAGGTTCCTGGTCCCGCTCCCCGTCATCCTCCCCCTGCTCGGCGCAGGGCTCACACTGATGCTCAGCCACCGCCCCAGGCTCCAGCGCGTCGTCAGCGTCGCGGTGCTGGCAGTCGTGGTCGCCGTCGCCGTGGCGCTGGTCGTCCGGGCGGACCGCTACGGCCCCCAGGTCATCTGGATCGGCGCCTGGAAGGAACCGCTCGGCATCTCCCTGGTGGCCGACCGGCTCTCGGCGCTGATGGTGCTCGTCTCTGCGATCGTCACCCTGGCGGTCCTGGTCTACTCCATCGGACAGGGCATGACCGGTGACGAGCACGAGACGCCGGTGACGATCTACCACCCGACCTACCTCGTGCTCAGCGCCGGCGTCTCCAACGCGTTCCTCGCCGGCGACCTGTTCAACCTCTTCGTGAGCTTCGAGATGCTGCTGTTCTCCAGCTACGTGCTGCTGACGCTCGGCGGCACCGGCGCGCGCATCCGCGCCGGCACGATCTACGTCGTCGTCAACGTGCTGTCCTCGAGCCTGTTCCTGATCTCCATCGCGGCCGTGTACGCCGCCACCGGCAGCCTGAACCTCGCCCAGCTCAGCGGCCGGCTGGCCGACCTGCCCGACTCCGTCAGCCTCGTGCTCCAGCTCATGCTGCTCACGACGTTCTCGATCAAGGCCGCCGTCTTCCCGCTCTCGTTCTGGCTGCCCGACAGCTATCCCACCGCCCCCGCTCCGGTCACGGCCGTCTTCGCCGGGCTGCTCACCAAGGTCGGCGTCTACGCGATCATCCGCACCCAGACGCTGCTCTTCCCCGAGAGCCCGCTCACCGACCTGCTGCTGTGGGCCGCGCTCCTCACCCTGGTGGTCGGCATCCTGGGCGCGGTCGCCCAGTCGGAGATGAAGCGCCTGCTCTCCTTCACCCTGGTCAGCCACATCGGCTACATGATCTTCGGCGTCGCGCTCGGGACGAAGGTCGGCTACTCCGGAGCCATCTTCTACGTCGCCCACCACATCACCATCCAGACCGCGCTCTTCCTCGTCCTGGGCCTCATCGAGCGTCGTGCCGGCAGCACCAGCCTGCTCAAGGTCGGAGGGCTGGCCAGGGTCGCTCCGCTGCTGGGGGTGCTCTTCTTCGTGCCTGCGATGAACCTCGCGGGCATCCCGCCCATGTCGGGCTTCCTCGGCAAGGTGGCGCTCGCCGAGGCCGGGCTCCTGGTCGGCACCCCGTTGGCCTACGCGCTCGTCGGGGCAGGGATGCTGACGAGCCTGCTGACGCTGTACGCCGTCGCGAAGGCGTGGAACCTCGCCTTCTGGCGCACTCCTGAGCAGGCCCACGAGATGGCGCAGGCGATCTCCGACGCCGAGGAGGTCGAGGACGAGTCCGTGCGGGTGGTCCACCGCGGACACGTCCACGTGGGCGCCGAGACCTTCGGTGCCACCGACCTCCAGGAGGCCCGCAGCATCATCGACCCCGCCGACGAGACCCGGGACTTCCACCAGCTGATCGAGTCCGACGCGGTGGCCTCCCGGCTGCCGCGCTCGATGGTCGGCGCCACGGCGGCGCTGGTCGCGGTGAGCCTGGCGTTGAGCGTGGTCGCCGGCTCGGCCTTCGACTACACCGGCAGCGCCGCCGACGAGGCGCTCGACCCGTCCACCTACATCTCGTCGGTGCTGAGCGAGGAGACGCCATGAGGCCCTCGCTCCAGCCCTCCGTCATCGTCTGGCTCACCCTGGTCTGGACGGGCCTGTGGGGCGACATCTCCGTGCTGGTCGTGCTGAGCGGCGTCGTGGTGGCTGTCGTGGTCTGCGTGGTCTTCCCGATGCCCCCACTCGGGATGAACCTGCGCGTCCACCCCCTGCACCTTGCGTGGTTGGTGACGCGCTTCCTCTGGGACGTGCTCGTGGCCAGCGCGCAGGTGGCCTGGACGACGCTGCAGCTGCACCGCCAGCCACGCAACGCGGTCATCGAGGTCGACCTGACCACCCACTCCGACTTCGTGCTCACCATCGTGGCCGAGATGGTGTCCCTGGTTCCCGGGAGCCTGGTCGTCGAGGCCCGGCGCTCCACCCACTCGCTCTTCCTGCACGTCCTCGACGCTCGCGACACCGCCGGGGTGGAGAAGATGCGGCGCCAGGTCTTCGCCCTGGAGCGCCGCGTCCTGCGGGCGTTCGGCACTCCCGAGGAGGCAGCCTCGTGACCATCGTCCTCGTCGCCTGCGGGGCCCTCCTGGGCGTCGCCGCGCTCCTCCTCGTGATCCGGATCGCGCTGGGTCCCACGATGCTCGACCGGATGGTCGCCCTCGACGTGCTCGTGGCCGTGGTGATCTGCGGCCTGGCGCTGGATGCGGCCGTCCATCGCCACACCACCACACTGCCGGTGCTCGTCGTGCTCTCGCTGCTGGGCTTCATCGGGTCGGTCAGCGTCGCCCGGTTCACCCGAGGCAGCGACGACATCGAGGCGGAGGCGTCATGACCTGGACCGCCGTCGCTGACGTCGCAGCCGCGACCTGCCTCGTGCTGGGGGCGTGCCTGACCCTCGTCGCAGCCATCGGCATCCTGCGCTTCCCTGACGTGCTCACCCGGATGCACTCGGCCACCAAGCCCCAGGTGCTCGGCCTGCTCGTCGTGATGCTCGGGCTCGGCCTGCGACTGCGCGACCCCGGCACGATCGGGCTGCTCCTGCTGGTGGCGTTCTTCCAGCTGGTCACCTCCCCCATCGCCAGTCACATGGTGGGGCGGGCGTCGTTCCGCGCCGGCCAGGTCGACCGCGACCGGCTCGTGGTGGACGAGCTCAGCGAGGTGCTCGACGACCCACCCTCATCGCCGTTCCCACATAGTCCGCTGCAATAGGCTGGTCAGGAACCGGAGGCGCGCTTCTCGTCGGCGAGCTCGGCGTCGGCAGCGGCGGCCTTCTGGGTGGCGGCCGCCTCGCGGGCCAGGGCGCTGTCGCTCTCGCTCCGTCCGCTCGACCAGACGCCGGTCGACTCGAGGTCGATCGTCTGGACGCTGCGGCGCTGGGCGGCGGGCTTGGTGACGTAGGTCGGCAGGGTCGTCGGGACCATGTCCCAGCCGCCGGTCACCGAGGCGGTGACGATGGGGATCTCGCCGGAGAGGACCAGCGGCACCTCGGCGGCGGGGACGGGCGCCTCGGGGTTGGGCTGCGCCGGGATCGCCGGGCGACGGGCCGGGGTCGGGGCGGCCGGCACGGGTGGCAGGTCCGCCTGGGTCTCCTCGGAGTCGACCTCGGGGGGCAGCCCGATCTCGATGGCGTCGCGCGGAGCCGCGGTGCGAGCGGATCGCTCGGCCTTGACCGAGACACGGCACGCCACCAGCCAGGCGACGAGCAGCACGGCGGGAAGCGCCGTCCACGCCCAGGACAGGACCGAGCCGGCGGCGAGCCCGGCGACGACGAGGTTGACGACCAGGATCGAGGCGAGCACGTTGCGCCGGCGGCGCGCAGCACGGCGAGCCGACTCGCGCGTCACCTGGGGACGGCGCGGCACCGGGGCGTCGGCGGCCGGGCCGGACGTCGTACGACGCTTGGTCTCCACCGGCGGCCGGACGACGGCGCGCACCGGGGCGACGACGAGGCGGGCGTTGCGCCGGTCGACCGGCTCGCGCCGCGCGAGCACCCGCATGGTGTGGGAGAACTTGTCGACGGAGCGGCTGCGGACCGCCTCGTCGTGGTGCTTGAGCGCCTTGGGGACGAGGTAGACGGCCCACGCCACGGCAAGGGCGACGAAGATGAGCGCGCTGGGGTCCACGCACGCAGCGTAGGAGGGCTGACACCGCGTGAGGCGGATGTCAAGTGGTGTGTCGCACAACTACTCGTGTGACTGGTGTGAATTTCCTGCACCTTCGCCCTGCAACGGCCACTCCTCGACCGTCACGGCGAACAGCCGGTGGTCACGCCAAGCGCCGTCGATGTGCAGGAATCGCGGCGCATAGCCCACCTCGCGCAGCCCGAGCTTCTCGACCACCCGCAGCGAGTTGGTGTTCTCGGGGCGCACGGCGATCTCGACGCGGTGGAGGCCGACCGGGCCGAAGCAGTGGTCGATCGTCATCGCCACTGCTCGGGGAACGATCCCCCGCCCCGCCAGGTCGCCGTCGATCCAGTAGCCGATGGAGGCGAACTGGGCCGATCCCCGGACGATGTTGTTGACGCTCACCTGCCCGGCGAACCGTCCGTCCACCTCGATCACCAGCGGGAGGGCCGTCCCGCGACGGGCGTAGGCACGCAGGCGGCGTACGACGACGCGGAAGGACGGCGGACGGGGGCCGCCCCCGGGGGGCAGGGTGGCGTCCCAGGGCTTGAGCCAGGCCGCGTTGCGCTCGCGGACCTCGCGCCAGCGCGCCGCGTCACCGGTCTCGATGGGTCGCAGCACGAGACCGTCGTCGCCCTCGAGGCGGACCGGCCAGCCCGGCGCCGTCAGTGGTCGCTCCCCACGACCTGCTCGACCGCGTGCTGGAGCACCGGCTCGAGCACCTCGAGCGCGTCCTTCACCCCTCCTCGGGAGCCGGGCAGGTTGACGACCAGGCACCGGCCGGCGACCCCCGCGAGGCCCCTGGACAGCACGGCCGTGGGCACGCCCTTGGCGACGCCGGCGGACCGGATCGCGTCCGCCAGCCCGGGCACCTGCCGGTCCAGCAGCGGCGCGGTGGCCTCCGGAGTCCGGTCGGTCGGCGTCAGCCCGGTGCCGCCCGTGGTGAGCACGACCCGCGCCCCGCCCTCGAGAGCGGCGCGGATGGCCTGGCCGACCGGGTCCCCGTCGGGTACGACGACGGGGTCGCCGCACTCGAACCCGTGCCGGCCCAGCCAGGCCGTGATCAGCGGGCCGGTCTCGTCGGGGTAGACCCCGGCGGCTGCGCGGTTGGACGCCACCACGACCGTGGCCGGCAGGGTCACGACCGGCTCCAGTCGCCGCTCTTGCCACCGGTCTTGGTCTCGACGCGGACGTCGGTGATGACGGCCGACTTGTCGACCGCCTTGACCATGTCGACGACCGTCAGCGCCGCGACCGACACGGCGGTCAGCGCCTCCATCTCCACACCGGTCCGGTCGGTGGTGCGCACCGTCGCGGTGATGTCGACCGACTCGTCGGTCACCACGAGGTCGACCTCGACGCCCGAGATCGCCAGGGGGTGGCACAACGGGATCAGCGACGGGGTCTGCTTGGCGCCCATGATGCCAGCCAGCCTGGCCACCGCGAGGGTGTCGCCCTTGGGGACGCCCTCACCGCGGAGCAGCTCGACCACCGCGGCGGTGACGAGCACGCGGCCCGACGCGGTGGCCGTACGGGCCGTGACGTCCTTGCCGGACACGTCGACCATGCGGGCCGCCCCGCGCTCGTCGACGTGGGTCAACCTGTCTGCGGCCATCAGAACTCCTCGTCGAGCTTGCGGATCGCGACCATGTCGCCGGCCTGCAGCGCCGTCGTCTCCGGGGGTACGACGATGAGGGCGTTGGCCGCGGCCAGGTCGCCGATCAGGTGGGAGCCGTGGCCGCCCACGGGCGAGACGAAGGTGCCGCCACGGTCGGACTCGTGCACCGCGCGCACGAGCTGGAGCTTGCCCTCGGGGGAGGAGATCCCGTGGGTGAGGCGCGCGCGTGAGGTCGGCCGCTCGTAGGGCAGCATCCCCATCATCCGGCGGATGGCGGGCAGCACGAAGGTGTCGAAGGAGACGTAGGCAGAGACGGGGTTGCCCGGGAGGGTGAACACCGGCGTCTCGTCGACGCCGATCGTGCCGAAGCCCTGCGGCTTGCCGGGCTGCATCGCCACGCCACCGAACCACATCGAGCCGTGGGAGGACAGGGTCTCCTTGACGACGTCGAAGTCGCCCTCGCTGACGCCGCCCGTGGTCACGATCAGGTCGGCGCGCACGAGCTGGTCGGTGAGCGCCTCGGTGAAGGCGGTCGGGTCGTCCGGGACGATCCCGACGCGGTAGGCGATCGCCCCCGCCGCCCGGGCGGCGGCCGCCAGCAGGAAGGAGTTGGCGTCGTAGATCGCGTCGCGGGCCAGGGTCGAGCCCGGCTCGCGGAGCTCGGAACCGGTGGAGATGATCACGACCCGCGGGCGCGGGCGGGAGCGGACCGTGGCGCGGCCCACGGCGGCGAGCAGGCCGAGGTGGCGTGGACCCAGCGGGGTGCCCTCCTCGAGCAGCATGTCGCCCTCGCGGACGTCGTCACCGGCCGGGCGGACGTGCTGGCCCTCGCGGGGCGCCCGGCTGATCTCGACGCGGGCGACGCCGCGGTCGGTCCACTCGTAGGGGACGACGGCCGTCGCGCCCTTCGGCACCGGGGCACCCGTCATGATCTTGACGGCCGTGCCGGGCGAGAGCGCGAGGATCGTGGCGCGGCCCGCGCCGATCTCGCCGACCACGGGCAGGCTCACGGGAGCGTCCTCGCTGGCACCCTCGACGTCGGAGTGGACCACGGCGTAGCCGTCCATGCCGGAGTTGTCGAAGCTGGGCAGCGAGATCGGGGCCACCACGTCCTCGGCCAGGGCGAGGCCCAAGGTGTCCATCAGCGGCTGCGGGAACGCAGGCAGCGGCGAGACGGTGTCGAGGATCCGCTCGACCAGGTCGGCCACCGGGATGAGTCCGGCCGGGGTCGGGTCAGCCATCTGACTCCTCGCCCAGCCGCTCGCCCGCCGCGATGCGCTGGGCCGAGGGCGAGTCGAGGGACACCTCACCGACGACCGAGACTCCGGGCCCGAACGTGAAGTCGCCCTCGATCTTCAAGGACGTGGCCTCGCGCAGCGACGGAGCCCCCTCGGGGAACCTCTTGTCGAAGTCGCCGACCAGCTTGTAGAACTCGCCGTCGAGGTCGATGAAAGGCACCTCGTCGGCCGCCTGGTCCAGGGTGAAGTCGCCCGCGAGGTCGTAGATGTCGGAGCGCAGCACGAGCAGGTCGTTGGTCGTCTTGACCGGGACGAAACGGTCACGGCCGACCTCGATGGTGCGGGCGCCCTCGAACACCTCGATGGCCGCGCCCATGGCGGTCTCGACCTGGATGACCTTGGGGGTGCTCGGGTCGGCGGGGTCGAGGTTCTTCACGTTGCGGATCAGCGGCAGCCCGAGGATGCCGCCGCGGGCGTCGAGCGCGTCGACCATCGCCTGCAGGTCGAACCACAGGTTGTTGGTGGACATGAACCGGTGGCGCTCGAGGTCAGCCAGGGCGGCCTGGTCCGACTTGAGCGTCTGGGCCGACTCACGCAGCACGATCCGGCCGTCGGCCTTGCGGCGCGCGAAGTGACCGCCCTTGCGGTCGGAGGGGGTCCGGCGCACGGCCTCGATGGCGAACGGTGCGCCACTGGTCGCGAACCAGCCCGCCACCCGGGCGTCGGGGACTGCACCGAGGTTGTCGGAGTTGGACACGAAGACGTGGCGGTAGCCCGCGTCGATCAGCGTGCCCAGCAGGCCGGTGCCGCGCAGGGCGGTGTAGATGTCGCCGTGACCCGGCGGACACCACTCCAGGTCGGGGTCGCGCGGCAGTGCCGCAGGCATCAGGTCGGCCTCGAGGAGCTTCGGCACCTTGTTCTGCAGGAACTCCAGCGGGAGCCCCTTCACCGGCAGGTCCTCGTAGCGGGCCAGCGCGGCCATCGTGTCGGCCGAGGTGCGGAAGGAGTTCATGAACAGCAGCGGCAACGTGGCGTCGTACTCCTGGCGGAGGTGGAGCACCTGGCGGGCGATGATGTCGAGGAAGCTCAGCCCGCGGCGCACGCAGAGCAGCGACTTGGCGCGATCCATGCCCATGGAGGTGCCGAGACCGCCGTTGAGCTTGATCACCGCGGTGTGCCGGATCGCCTCGGCCGCGGCCTCGTCGTCGACCTGGACGTCGGCCAGCGACTCCATGTCGAGCGGCTCGATCGTGTCTTCGGGGATCATCCCGGTCTCGCCGTGCTCGAGGAGGCGGTAGTAGTGGGCGAAGGTGTCGATCGCGACCGGGTCGACCCCCGCGTCCCGCATCTTCGCGCGCGCCAGGTCGAGCCCGCCGCCGGTCTGCTTGCTACCCATGCTCCCGATCGTAGGCTGACCCGGTGAACGGGTCGGTCGGCGGTCAGGGCAAGGGACCGCTGCGCGCCTCCGTGCTGGCCGCGCGGACGCTCCGCCCGCCTGCCGCGCGCGACGCCGCGGCCGAGGCGATCCGTGCGCAGGCGCTCGCGTGGGAGGCCGTGTCGCGTGCCCGCACCGTGGCTGCCTACGTCTCCGTCGGCACCGAGCCCGGCACCCGGCCCCTGCTGGACGCGCTGCTGGCCTCGGGCACGCGCGTGCTGCTGCCGGTGCTGCTCGACGACAACGACCTGGACTGGGCGGCGTACACCGGCCCCGACGACATCATGTCGGCAGCTCGTGGCCTGCAGGAGCCGACCGGAGCGACGCTGGGGGTCGACGCGGTGCGAGCTGCCGACGTGGTGCTGGTCCCGGGCCTCGCGGTCTCCCCCGCCGGCGACCGTCTCGGCCGCGGGGGCGGGTCCTACGACCGCGCGCTCGCCCGGGTCGGGTCCGGCACACCCACGGCGGTTGTGCTGTACGACGACGAGGTCGGCCTCGCCGTGCCCGTCGAGGCCCACGACCGCCGGGTCTCGCACGCCCTCGCCCCGCGGGGCGTGGTGGCGCTCACCGCCCTCGATGGTTGAGGAAGGACGGAGTCCTGTCACGAAACCCGGCCTGGTTTCGTGACGGCGCCAGCGCGCCTCCTCAACCCGCGTCTGGAGGCACCAGGGTGAGCGTGTCCTCGGCCGCCTCGTCGACGGCCTCCCGGGAGAAGGCCCAGGGCAGGTAGTCGCCGGCGACCCACAGCTCGGTCTGGTCGGAGTAGTGCGAGGAGGCCGGGTGACCGGAGACGCCGGTGAGGTTGATCCACCGTGAGGCGTCCCAGTCGGCGAGCGAGACGACCATGCGCATCGACGGCGCGGCCGTGACCTCATAGCCCTGGGCCGCGTCCCACGAGGTGGCATCGACGATGGCGCTGCCGCCGCCGACCTCCCAGCCGTCGCGGTTGACGAGCCGCTCGACCAGCCCGATGCCGGACTCGCCGAGGGTGCTGGAGTGGAGGTTCATGCGGTGCAGCTGACCCCACTCCCACAGCTGCGGGTCGCGTGAGCGTCGCTCGGTCAGCTCGTCGCGGGCCTCGGTCATCGCCGCGAGCAGGATGTCGTCGCGCGTCTCGGTGCCGTCGGTCCGCACGTCGTCCCACCACGGGCCGGCGGGGTGGTCGAGCATCTCGGTGACGACGGCGAACCAGCGGTCGTCGCCGTTGGGCCAGTTGCCGGGCCGCAGCTCGTCGTGGAAGGTCAGCTCGAGCAGGTTGCGCCAGACCACGTTGAAGTAGGCCGCGGGGGCGCTGTCGGCGGGCTGGGAGAAGTCCCAGGAGGCGAGCAGCTCCTGGGCCTGGCGGTAGTAGCCCGACGGCAGCTCGCCGATGTCGAGGAGGTAGGGCACCAGCACCGGGGCCATCGGGTTGGCGGTGTCGAGCTGGAGGTCTGCCATCTCCGAGACCGACAGCTCCCCCTCCTGCTCCAGCAGGTCGCGGATGCGCGTCGAGCGGTAGCCGAGGTCCCAGTCGCGGGTGAGCAGGTAGGGGTACTCCTCGTCGATCACCGCCTGGTTGGCGGTGACGATGAACCCCTCCTCCGGGTCGAGCACGCTGGGCAGCCCGTCGAAGGGGATGAAGTCGCCGGTCCAGTCGTTGGCGGAGATCCAGCCCTCCACCGGCATCGAGCCGTCGTTGCCGGACTTGCGGATCGGGATCCGGCCGGGCGCCTGGTAGCCGATGTGCCCCTCGCGGTCGGCGTAGACGAGGTTCTGGGCGGGTACGGCGAACGCCGCGGCCGCCGCGCGGAACTCGTCCCAGTCGGAGGCCTGGTTGAGCATCAGGATCGCGTCGGCGGTGGGAGCGGGGTCCAGCGCGGTCCACTCGAGCGCGACGGCGTAGCCGCTGCCGCGGTCCCCCGGCTCGTCGGTGGGCGCGTTGGCTCCCAGGGTCGCGAAGTCCGCGGAGACGTCGCTGATCAGCGGCCCGTGGTCGGTCTCGCGGATGCGGAGGTCGAAGTCGTCGCCCCCGAGCACCTCGATGGTCTCGTGGCGCACGCGCATGGGCTGGGTCTCGCCGTCCTGGACCCAGCGGTCGTCACCCTCGGTCTGCTCGAGGTAGAGGTCGGTGACGTCCGGTCCCAGGTTGGTGAAGCCCCACGCGATGTCGGCGTTGTGACCGATCACGATCCCGGGGACGCCGGAGAACGTGAAGCCGGCGACGTCGAGCGTGCAGTCGGGCCCGGCCTCGCGGCAGTGCAGGCCCATCTGCATCCACACCCCCGGCTGGCTGACGCCGAGGTGCGGGTCGTTGGCCAGCAGCGGGGCCCCGGTGTTGCTGTGGTCGCCGTCGACGACCCAGGAGTTGCTGCCGATCCCGTCGCCCCGACCGAGCAGCGCGGGCATCGCGTCGGCCTGGTCGCGCACGCGTCGCAGCGCGTCGATGGCCTCGTCGGGGTAGGGCGGGCGCTTGGGGTCGCGCGTGGCGTTTCCGCTGGCGTTCTGCTCGAAGACGCCGTCGACGACACCGCCGGTGTCGACGATCGGCGGATGGGCGTCGTGGTCGTAGTCGGGGTAGAGCTGCGCGACCTCCTCCTCGTCGTGCTCGAGGGAGAGCAGCACCCGGTCGACCTCGGCCTCCATGTTGCCGCGCAGGTCCCACGCCATCGCCTTGAGCCACGCGAGGGAGTCGACCGGTGTCCACGGCTCCGGCGTGTAGCGCAGGCCGCCCAGACCGAGCACGGAGTACTCCACCGCGATGCTGGAGGTGCCGCGGTCCTCGAGATACGCGTTGACGCCCTCGGAGTACGCCGTCAGCGCGTCGCGGGTGGCCGGCTGCAGGAGGGCCCACTCGTCCTCGGCGACCCGGCGCCAGCCCATCGTGCGGATGAACTTGTCGGTCTCGAGCGTCTCCTCGCCGAAGATCTCCGAGAGGCGGCCCGAGGTCACGTGACGACGCACGTCCATCTCGAAGAAGCGCTCTTGGGCCTGCACGTAGCCCTGGGCGCGCAGCAGGTCGGCGTCGGTGTCGGCGTAGATGTGCGGGATCCCGTGATCGTCGCGGACGACCTCGACCTCGCCGGTCAGGCCGGGAAGCCTCGCCTCGCCGCCGGTCTGCGGCAGCGGTCGGCGTACGAAGTAGGTGCCCACGCCCGCGAGCACGAGGAGCAGGAGCACGACCCCGACGGCGACCCAGGCTGTCCAGCGGACGGGGCGCGGCGCCGCCCAGAACCGTTGCCAGGCAGACGGCTCGTCGACAGAGACGGGGGCGGGGTCCTGCTCGTGCTCGCTCATCGCGCGGCAATTGTGCCGTACCCGTGCAGTAAGATTTGGCCACCATGCCCACGTACCAGTACGCCTGCACCGAGTGCGGTCACGCCTTCGAACAGTTCCAGAGCTTCAGCGACGACGCGCTCACCCACTGCCCCGAGTGCGACGGACGGCTGCGCAAGGTCTTCAACGCCGTCGGCGTGGTGTTCAAGGGCTCGGGCTTCTACCGCACCGACAGCCGCTCCGGCTCGAGCTCCTCGGACACCGCGACCAAGTCCTCCTCCAGCGGCGAGGGCAAGTCCTCCAGCAGCAGCACGCCCTCCACGCCGTCGACGTCGACGACGAACTCCTCGGGCTCCTCCTCCGACTGACCCTGTGGAGAGAGCGCGCACGCCCACCCCGTCGCGCCCTACGGTCGTCGGATGCACTCGCCCGGGGGTCCCACGTCCGTCCTGCGACGCCGCCTGCGCGGCCTGCGCCGCCGGGTCCTGCGACGCCGCCGCCTGATCGCGGCCGGCCTGGCCGGCGCCGCTGTGCTGGCCGCGATGCGGGTCGCCTCGCCTCCCACACCCGCCTCGGTGGAGGTCCCCGTCGCGACGCGTGACCTCCCGGCAGGCGTGCGGCTGGCGGACGGCGACGTCAGCATGCGCGCCCTGCCCGCTGGAGCGGCGCCCGACCGGCTGGCCTCCGACGCGGTCGGGCGGGTGCTGGCATCCCCGGTCACCCGGGGCGAGCCACTGACCTCGGTGCGTCTCGTCGGACGCTCGCTGGCCGAGGCCCACCCGGATGACGCCGTGCTGCCCGTGCGGCTCCCCGACGCCGGGATGGCGGCGCTGCTGCGACCCGGCGACGTGGTCGACCTCCTCGCGACCGACCCGGGCACCGGTGCCGCCCAGGTCGTGACCACCGGCGCGACGGTGCTCGCCGTCCCCGAGGGGCTGCCCGAGGGTCCGGCCGGTGGACACGGCGGCGGCGCCCTCGTCGTGATGGCCGTGGCGGCCCACGACTCGCTCGACGTCACGAGCGCGGCGCTGTCGCAGTTCCTCACGGTGGGCTACTGACGCTAACGTGGCTGGTCGTCATCCAATCGTGGCTCCGCCTAGGGGCCTGAAGAAGGAGATCCACGTGAGCGGCTTCAAGAACTTCGTCCTGCGGGGCAACCTGATCGAGATCGCGACCGGCCTGATCGTCGCCCTGGCCTTCGCCGAGGTCGTCACCACGTTCACCGAGTGGCTCACCGGCCTGATGCCCGAGTCCGCCGACGACATCTTCGCGAACGACCCCCAGAGCTTCGGGGCGTTCCTCAACGCGGTGATCGCGTTCCTGATCATGGCCGCGGTCGTCTACTTCTTCGTGATCGTGCCCTACACCAAGGCCAAGGAGAAGTTCTTCCCCTCCGACGAGGAGGGCACCCCCGAGGACATCGTCCTCCTCACCGACATCCGCGACGCCCTGCGCAGCCGCGGCGGCGCCGTCTGAGCCTGCACCCCGGATAGTCCGCTGCGAAATGCCGCTCGGCCACGTCATGTGACCGGCATCTTGCAGCGGACTGTCTCGTTCTCAGCCGTGGTGGGGCGGGACCTCGCCGCGGTACCACGCATCGCCCTTGCCGCCGCCGTGGTGCTCCCCGCTGCCGAAGACCTCGTCGAGGCGCCGCTGACGGGCGGCCTCTGCCCGCGCGCGGGCCTGTGCGTCCGTCTCGTCGGGTACGACGTCCTGCTCGTCGTCGGGCTGCTCGTCGCCGGGCTGGTCGTCGCCGGGCTGCTCGTCGCCGGGCTGGTCGCTCACGCGCAGACTCCCGGGACGGGCTCCGGCTCCGGCGTCTCGGTCTGGGCAGGAGGCTCAGGGGTGGCAGTCTCGGACGGCGACGGGGTCTCGGTCGGCGAGGGCGTCTCCGTCGGCGAGGGGGTCTCGCTCTCGTTGGAGGTCTCGGGCGGCTCGGCGCTGATCGCGTTGGACAGCAGCTTGGGCGGCAGGGGCTTGTCCTCGTTGAGGAGCTTCCAGATCTGCTCGGCCTCGGGGGTCCAGTAGACACTGCCCCAGTGGTCGGACTCGCGGGGGTAGTACTCCGTCGGCAGCGTCACGAACTTCACGTTGTCGAGGCCGATGCTCTGCAGCTGCATGGCGAGCTTGCCGATGCGGGTGACGGAGTCGAGCTCGTCGTCGGTGGTGAGCGACGAGGTCGCGGCGTCGAGGAACGGCACCACCTTGTCGAGCCGCGCGAGGGTGCCGGCGGACTTCACCTTGCGCACCAGCGCGGCGATGAACGCCTGCTGGCGGCGGATGCGGCTGATGTCGTTCTGCTGGACCAGCTCGCCGACGTAGCGAGCGCGGACGTAGTCGAGGGCCTCGTCACCGGTGAGCACGGACGGGTCGCCGGCCGGGACGAAGATCTCGTGCTTGGGGTCGTCGATGTCCTCGGGGACACAGACGGGCACGCCGCCCACGGCGTCGACCATGTCTCCGAACCCATTGAAGTCGACGACCACGAAGTGGTCGACGTAGATGTCGGTGGTCGCCTCGACCTGCTCCATGGTGCAGACCGGGCCGCCCGCGTTGTAGGCGGCGTTCCACTTGACCTCGGTCTCCGCCGGTATCTCGTCGTCATCACCGCAGGCCGGGCGGTCGATGATCGAGTCACGCGGGATCGAGACGGCGTAGGCACGCTCACGGTCGGCGGAGATGTGGACGAGGATCGTGGTGTCGGACCCGCCGCCCCCCTCGGCGTCGACGCCGCACCCCTCGCAGTCGCGGGAGTCCGAGCCCATCACCAGGACGTTGAGCGGCTCGCCGTTGCCTCGGTAGACCTTCTCGGGCCGGTCCTCGCCCAACGCCCCGAGCGAGACGCCGGTGATGTTGCCGCTGAGGTGGCGGTAGAGGTAGACCATGCCGAGGCCGGTGACCAGACCGAGCACCAGCAGCGACGCCACGATGACGCGGCCGATGGTGTGCTTGCGGCCAACCTCGGCCCTGCGTGCGCCGGGGGTGGTTCCAGGGGTGGCAGAGCCGGTCGCGGGTGGACGCGACTCTTCTGACACTTCTACCCCCAGGCAGTGATGCTGACCGACCGGGAGGAAACTTACTCCACGTCGCAAAGCACGTCCCAACCCCCGAAGTCGCGCTTCGCACGCGGGTTTTGGTTGGATGGGTTCCTACGCCCCAGTAGCTCAGTGGATAGAGCAGCCGCCTCCTAAGCGAAAGGTCGCAAGTTCGACTCTTGCCTGGGGCACCACCGCGACCTGCACCACCCGCTCAGCGGCGTCCGCGCGAGACCCGCACGATGACGACCGCTCCCTTCTGCTCAGCGCTCACCACCCGGCCCTTGCGGATCTTCCTGCTCGCCACCTTGCGCACCTTGGTCGTCGTGCAGTGCGCGCGCTGGAGCTTCTTCCTCGCCTTGCGCAGGGTGAGCCCCTTGAGCCGCTTGGGGACCACACAGCCCTGGCCGGGTGCCGAGGTCCCGGGCGCCGAAGTACCCGGCGCCGACGTGCCCGGCGTGGGCGTACCGGGCGTCGGGGCGCTGTTGCTGTCCACTTCCTCGCAGTTGGTGGCCGTGTCGACCGGGTCGACGACCGCGCGGTCGTCGCCGACGCCGCAGTCGATCACGTCTGCCTCGCCGTCACGGGCAAGGATGAGGTCGTTGCCGAACGGGACGACGACGCAGTCCGTCAGGTAGGAGCACCGCTGGGACGTCTCGTCCGCGAAGATGGTGTCGCGGCCAGGCCCGCCCGTGATGGTGTCGTGGCCGTAGCCGCCCTCGAGGGTGTCATCGCCGGCGCCACCGTCGATCGTCTCGGTTCCGTCGTTGCCCGTGATGGTGTCGGCCCCGGCGTTGCCCAGCACGACCGAGGTGCCGTAGTTGGGAAGGTCGATGCTGTCGTTGGTGTCGCCCAGCCCGTAGTGACCCGGCGCGATGGCGTCGAACCGCTCGACAGCGATGACGTTGTCGCGCTCCCCGGAGGGACGCCCGTCGTTTGCGAGGCCGTCCACGGTGACGGAGATGGCGAACGCGGGGTCGGTCGTCATGGAGGCCCAGTCCTGCACGGAGTCGAAGCCCGGCCCACCGTCGACGAGGTCGTTGCCGACGACGTCAGGGTAGGTGTCGGGCTCGAGGTGGTCGTCGCCGTCACCGCCGTGGAGTGCGTCGTCGCCGCCGTTGCCGTGGAGTGCGTCCTTGCCCGCACCGCCCAGCAGGGTGTCGGCGAACCTCATGCCGTTCAGCACGTCATCACCGTCGCCACCGTCGAGCGTGACCACGTTGTCGACGTCGTTGTTGGCGGAGAGCGCGTCGTTGCCGCTGCCCCCGACGACGGTGATCGTCAGCGACGGCAACGTCTGGTCGAGGAGGTCCCGGTCCTCGCCGTCACCGAGCTCCAGCCGGAGCGCGGCCGGCATCGGGCACAGCACCTGGTCGGCGTACGGCGGGTCGGTCAGCACACAACCGGCACCCGGCACCATCGTCTCCGCCGGGTCCGAGATCAGCAGTGAGCCGGCGTCACCCGCCACGAACGGGTAGTTGTTGACGCCGGGCGACGCGGTGTAGACGAGCGTGGAGCCCTCGAGGTGGAAGGTCGCGCCGGATGCCAGCGTGGCCACGCCCTGTGCTGTGGTGAGCGGGGCGGCATGCGCCGTTCCGACGCCGCATGCGAGGGCGATCGCAGCACTCAGCAGGGTCACTCCGAGGTTCATCTGATCCGTTTCCTGTCGTCGAGGGGGTGGCTCGACTCCTTGTTGCATGCACGCGGTCGATCGGTTCTCGGCCCCCGTACTGGTATGGACCAGGAGTCCCGGACGAGCCCGCACAGGTCCGCGAGCGCGCGTGGTCGACCTCGCGACCGCGTTTCCCGGTGAATGTTTGGCTGCCACGAACGTGGGAGAGGATTCCCTCGACCCTCCCGAGAGGCGAGGGTCGCGACCGTTCCACCTGCTCACGATCTTGAGGATCCCCCCATGACATTGCGTTCCACCCTCACTGCTGTCCTCGCCTCGGCTGCGCTCGCCGTCACCACGGTGTCCGTGGGTGCCGCGCCGGCCCACGCGGTGGGCGAGTCGTCGGCCACGACCACCACGGCCTACGCCGGCGACAACTGCATCGACCACCCGGTCAACTACTCGGTCAACCTGCCTGCAGATGCGAAGGACTGGTGGCTGGAGATCAAGCCGCTCTACCCCAACGGCGCCGAGGGGATCAGCCACTACGTCGGCACCCTGAAGGGTTCTCCCATGACCGGCACCGTCCTGATGCAGATCTGCGGCGGCGTCGAGCCCCTCGGCACCTGGACCCTGCAGCCCATCCTGAAGTCGTGGCGCGACGCGGCCGGCACTGGCTACTACGACGAGATCCCCGGCACCCCGTCCACCTTCCAGGTCGTCGGCGTCGCCAAGACGGCCCTGTCGCTGAAGGCCAAGAAGAAGGGCCGCACGGTCAAGGCGACCGCCAAGCTGATCGCGAAGACCGGGTCCTCCAGCTACCCCGTCACCGAGCAGAAGGTCGCCTTCCAGAAGAAGGTCGGCAAGAAGTGGAAGACCATCAAGACCGCCACCACGTCCTCGACCGGCAAGGCCCGGGCGAAGTTCAAGGTGAAGGGCAAGACGAGCATCCGGGCGCGGTTCGCCGGTGCCGGTGCGGTCATCGTCGGTGGGTCCGGCCAGGCCATCCCGGCCGCGACGTCGAAGACCGTGCGCGTCCGCTGACCTGGCCCCTGGTCCCCGCGAGGGCGTCGCCTCCACACGGAGGCGGCGCCCTTGTCAGTAGGTCCTGTCAGTAGGTCTCGAAGCGCATGCCGGCCTTGACGAGGCGGTTGGTGAGGGCCTCCCCCATCGCGACCGCGGTAGTGACCTGTCCCGCGGTGGGCGGGTTGGCGTCGTACGCCAGGCACAGGGCCGACTCGGCGAGCATCTTGGCGGTCTCGGTGTAGCCGGGGTCTCCCCCGCTCACCTGCGTTCGCACCGTCTGCCCGCCGGCCTCACCGACGAAGTCGACGGTGAACCAGGACTTCTCGCGCCGGCTCTCGCTGGGTCCCTGCCCCTGGGGGACCCGGCTGCCGAGGAGGTCGCGCAGTGGCTTGACCTGCGCGGCCACGCCGAGCGCTCCCGCCGCCAGCGCACCACCCGCGGCGAAGTGCAGGGTCTTGGTGCCGGCCCAGTGGGAGTAACGGAAGTCGGGGCCGTACGACGCCAGCGCGGCACCGCTGCGTGCCACGACGAGCGGGTCGACGGTCGGCAGGGGAAGCAGCCAGTAGCCCAGGACAGGGTCACGGTGGGGCCTGCCCGCCACCGCCCGCGACGACCGGCCCTCGGGACGTCCCTCGGCGCGACGCCGCTCGGCGTGGACGGACTTCATCTGACGCGCGCGCGACATCTGGTTGAGGGCTGAGTGGAAGGTGCCGCCCGAGAAGGTGGCCGACGAGCGCACGACCCCCCGCAGGGTGATCGGCTGGTCCGAGGGGAGCTGGCTCACGGTGTAGAGGGCGCCGAGGTCGTGCGGGATCGAGTCGAAGCCGCACGCGTGGACGATCCGGGCTCCGGACGCGACGGCGGTCTCGTGGTGCGCGAGGTACATCCGGTCGACGAACTCGTGCTCGCCGGTGAGGTCGAGGTAGTCGGTGCCGGCCGCCGCGCACGCCGCGACGAGCGGCTCACCGTGCTCGAGGTAGGGGCCGACGGTGGTGGCCACGACCCGCGCACGCGAGGCGATGTCGGTGAGGGCGGCGGTGTCGGTGGCGTCTGCGACGAGGACGCCTACGTCGCCCCCGAGACGTGCCGCCACGTCGTCGAGCTTGGCCCGGTTGCGTCCGGCGACGGCCCAGCGCATCCCCTCCGGCGCGTGTGCCGCCAGGTAGTCGGCGGTCAGGCCACCGGTGAAGCCGGTCGCGCCGAACAGGACGATGTCGTAATCACGGTCGGTCACCGGCTCATCGTGGCACGTCGGCGGTCGACCGCCGTCCGGTGCTCGAGGAACGACAGAGGCTCCGCCCCATCGGTGGTTGAGGAAGGACGAAGTCCTGTCTCGAAACCCCACGCCCTCGCTGGTTGAGGAAGGACGGAGTCCTGTCTCGAAACCCCTGTGGAATAGGCGTTCTCGGCCTTCAGTGTCGGTGGTGACTGGTTGAGTATTCCCATGACCAGCACCCAGCCGGACTCCGATCTCGAGGTCGTCGACCTCGCGGACGCGAGCGTGGCCGGCCTGCTGGAGGAGGCGGCCGAGTGCGAGTCGGTGATGCGCGAGGCGGCAGTCCACCAGCTGCGGATTGCCTACGAGTGGGCGATCGCACACCCGGTCGTCGACGCCGTCGAGACTCCTCATGGGCCTGCCCTGCCGTCGGTGCTGGAGACCCCCGAGACGCTTGGCGGGGCAGGGACGCCGGCGGTGGCGGCGTTCACCGCCGAGCCGTTGGCAGTCGCTTGTGGGATCGCCCCTTCGTCTGCGACGGCGCTGCTCGCGGATTCGCTGGACCTGCACCACCGGCTCCCGGTGCTGTGGCAGCAGACCCAGGCCGGATTCGTGCCTGCGTGGAAGGCCCGCCGGGTCGCGGCTCGCACCCGCGACCTGTCCCTCGACGCTGCCCTGTGGGTGGACCGGCACACCGCCGGCAGGGTCGGTTCCCTCGGGCATGCTGCCCTGGACCGGTTGATCGCCGAAGCTTCCGCCCGCGTCGACGGCGACAGCCTCGCCGAGAAGGAGAAGCGTGCGCGGTCGCAGTGGGACGTCCAGCTCAAGCACCGCGACCCGAGCGAGGGCGGCGCCACCTCAGAGATCCACGCGATCGGTGACACTCTCGACCTGACCCGGTTCCACGACGTCGTCTGCGCCGAAGCCGAAGCACTCGGTTCCCTCGGTGACGACGACAGCTTCGAGGTCCGCAAGGCCAAGGCCCTCGGTGTGATCGCCGACGCCCAGGCCCGCCTCGACCTCACCAGCCTCCTCGACGACGACACCACCACCCCGGAGGAGCAGTCCGAGCTGCGCCGCCGCCTCATCGAGCGGCGGGATGCGAAGGTCCGGCTCTACCTCCACGCCTCCCTCGCTGACGTCGCCGCAGGCTGGTCGGGCGGGCCTGGCGGGGTCGGCACCGTCGAAGGCCTCGGCCCGGTCACCCTCGACCAGATCAAGGAGTGGGCGGGCCGCTCCCGCCTCACCATCCAGCCCGTGCTTCACGTCGCGAGCGAGGACACCTGGTCCGTCGACCGTCACGACCCGCCGCCGCGGATGACCGAGCAAGCCGTTCTCCGAGACTCGACCTGCGTCTTCCCGTGGTGCTCCCACCCGTCACGGCACGCCGATCTCGACCACATCGAGCCCTACGAGGACCCCGACGAAGGTGGTCCTCCCCGAGAAGACGGCAACGGCCAGACGAGACCCGACAATCTCGCGCCGCTGTGTCGAAGACACCACCGCGCCAAGACAGCCGGGCGCTGGAGCTACCAACGCACCGCACCAGGCACCTACCTGTGGACCGGCCCCAGCGGAGTCACCGCGCTCGTCACCCCCACCGGCACGCTCACCCTGCCCACCAGCTGACATGAACGGCTCGGTGCGGGTCGCGCTGCTCGCGTACGTCCGTCACAGGTCGACGAGCAGAGCCCTGTGGTCCGAGACCTCGGGCTCGGTGACGATCTCGAACCTGCGCACTGCGGCCGGGTCGGAGACGAGCAGATAGCTCGCGTGGCGCACGGGCTTGGTGTAGCGCGCCGTGAGCGTGTCGGCCGAGCCCACGAGATCGGTCAGGCCGAGGTCGCTCAGGATCGTGAAGGTCTCGCTGTCGGGCAGGACGTTCAGATCGCCGCACACGACGACGGTGTCACCGGGTTCGCGCACCGAGTCGACGAGCTCGGCGAGCCGCTTGGCCTGTGCCCGACGGGCGGGGGTGTCTGCCTTGCCGGCCGCGTCGCGGAGCCCGTGCACGTGCCCGACGACGACCGTGCGTCCGTCGGGTCCACGCAGCCTTGCCACCTGTGCCGCGCGGGGACGGTCGCTGTGCGGCCACTCGTCGTGGTGATCGACGTAGCTGCCGTGCACGAACGCTTCGCGGCTCGCGATCCGCACCCACGAGCGCCGCGTGAGGAGGGCGAGGCCGAACTGTTGGCGGTGGGCGATGCCGTTCGCGACGACCGGGCCAGTGTCCGAGACGGTGAACCACGGCTCGTGGTCCGGGAGCACCCCGGCGACGTCCGTCATCAGGTCTGCGCGCTGCGGAAGGGCTCGGTCGCGGTCCTCGAACCTGGTCCATCCCCGCAGACCCGGCGTCCGGGTGACTTCTTGCAGGGCCACCACATCGGCGTCGATGTCCGGCAGGTATGCCGCCAATGCGTCGAACATGGCGCCACCCCAGGCGTTGACGGACAGGATCCTCACGACGTCATCCTGATCCACGAGGGGGCTACAGCGCCTCCGTATTCCGGCCGGGTGTCGGGAACCAGATGCGGCACGGCGCCGTCCCACCGCCATGACCCTGCGCACAGTCCTCACCACAGCCCTCGCCACCACGGGACTGGTCGCGGCCGTAGGTGCCGGCTACGCCCTCGGTCACGCTGACGATGCCGAGGGCCCGCCCGCGGAGACGCCCCCGATCAGGCTGGCCAACGCCGACCTCACCCCGGCCGAGTCGTGCGAGGACCTGCTCGCCTCCTTCGTCGAGCGGGGTGTGGAGCAGGTCGGCCCCTACGGCTGGGACCAGGGCGGCATGACGGTCTTCGACGACGTCGGGGCGGCCGGCGCGGAGCGGTCGGTGGGTGTGCCGCTCTCTGCCGGTGTCTCCACGAGCCGGTCCACGAGCAACGAGTCGGGCACCAACGTCCAGGAGGCCGGCGTCGACGAGCCCGACGTGGTCAAGGTCGCGGGCCCACTCCTCGTGCGCCTCCAGGACTCGACCCTCCGGTTGTACGACGTCTCGGGCGACGCACCCGCCGAGCTGGCGTCCCTCCCCCTGTCCGGTCGCAGCCGGGCATCGGCGCAGCCGGCCGAGCTGCTGCTCGTCGACGAGCGCGTCGTGGTGCTGCAGGGCAGTGACGACGGTCGCGAGACCGTGGTCACCACGGTCGACCTCACCGACCCCACCTCGCCCGAGGTCGTCGACACCACGACGATCCGCGGAGTGCTGGACGCCGCCCGCCTGCACGGTGACGTCGTACGCCTCGTGCTCCGCGCGGGCCTGCCGGAGCTCGACTTCCGTCACCCGGGCGACGAGCTCGGGGCGGGCGGTGCCGAGCGGTTCAACGAGCAGCTGGTCCGGGAGACCGAGCTCGCCGACTGGCTCCCCACCATCGACGGCGAGCCGGTCGTCGGCTGCGAGGACGTCGCGATCCCCACCGACGACGACGCCACCCTCGGATCGACCGTAGTGGTAGCGGTCGACCCGGCCTCCCCCAACGAGCGCACGGTCACGGCGGTCGCGACCGAGGCCACGACGTCGTACTTCTCCGCCGACCGGTTCTACCTTGCCGCCGGCCCGTCGTGGGGGGCCATCCGCGACTGCTGGGGCCCCTGCCCCCTCCCCTGGAACGACGACCCCGACGGCACCACCGGCCTCTACGCGTTCGCGCTCGACGGCGCGGAGACGACGTACGTCGCGTCCGGCGAGGTGGAGGGCTCCGTCGCCGACCGCTGGTCGATGGACGTCGTGGACGGCTCGCTGCGCGTCGCACTCGGTCCCACCTCCGAGACGGGCAACTTCAACTCCGTCGTCACGCTGCGCGAGGAGGGCTCCGAGCTCCTCGAGGAGGGCCGCGTCGACAAGCTCGGGGTGGACGAGGAGATCAAGTCGGTGCGCTGGTTCGACGACCTCGCGATCGTGGTGACCTTCCGGCAGGTCGACCCGCTCTACGCCGTCGACCTCTCCGACCCTGCCGACCCGCGGCTCCTCGGCGAGCTGAAGATCCCCGGCTTCTCCGAGTACCTCCACCCGCTCGGCGAGCGCAGGCTCATCGGGGTCGGCCAGGACGCCTCCCTCTCCGGCGAGCTCCGCGGCGCCCAGGCCGCCCTCTTCGACGTCACCGACCTCACCGACCCGCGCCAGCTCGACGTGGTGCGCTACGCCAAGCACACGCAGGCCGGCGCGGCGACAGATCCGCGGCAGTTCACCTGGCTGCCGGAGCGTCGTACCGTCCTCACCGTCGTCGCCGACGGCTGGACCGGGCGCACCGGCTGGGTCTCCGTCCTCCGGCTGGACGGCGGCCGGATGACCAACGAGATGGTCGAGGTGGAGTACGGCAGCGACGTGGCGCAGGTCCGCCTGGTGCCGCTCGCCTCCGGGAAGGTCGTGCTCGTCACGGGTGAGGACGTCGCCTTCTTCGACGTACCCTGAGAGCCATGTGCCGCAACATCCGCCCGCTCAGCAACTTCGAGCCGCCGGCGACCCGGGACGAGGTCACCGCCGCCGCGCTGCAGTACGTCCGCAAGGTCAGTGGGACGACCAAGCCGTCGCAGGCCAACCAGGCGGCCTTCGACCGCGCTGTCGCCGAGATCGCCCACATCACCGAGCACCTCCTCGACGACTGGGTGACCAACGCTCCGCCGAAGGACCGCGAGGTCGAGGCCGCCAAGGCCAGGGCTCGCGCGCAGCTGCGCTACGGCACGTGAGCACCACCGCGGTCCCGCCCGCCACGGAGGTCTGCGACTTCCTCGCCGGGCGCGCGCTGGTCGTGCTGACGGGTGCGGGCCTGTCCACGGACTCCGGCATCCCGGACTACCGCGGCCCCGGCTCGCCGGCGCGCACGCCGATGACCTACCAGGAGTTCGTCTCCGGGCCGGCGGCGCAGCAGCGCTACTGGGCTCGTAGCCACCTCGGCTGGTCGCGGATGCGACGGGCCGAGCCCAATACCGGGCACCGCGCCCTGGCCGCGCTCGACCCCGACCTCCTCATCACCCAGAACGTCGACGGCCTCCACGAGGCCGCCGGCACCAGGCGCCTGGTCGCCCTGCACGGCCGGATCGCCGACGTGGTCTGCCTGGGCTGTCGTCGTACGACACCCCGCGCCGCGCTGCAGGAGCGCCTCGAGGTGCTCAACCCCGGCTGGCTCGACGCGCACGACGCGGTGGCCAGCCGTCCTGACGGCGACGTCGAGCTCGAGGACACCGCCGGGTTCGTCGTCCCTGCCTGCGCGGAGTGCGGCGGCGTGCTGAAGCCGGACGTGGTGTTCTTCGGCGAGAACGTCCCTGCCCCGCGGGTCGAGCGCTGCTACGCGGCGGTCGAGGCGCTCGGCGCCGACGGCGCGCTCCTCGTCGTCGGCTCGAGCCTGACCGTCATGAGCGGCCTCCGCTTCGTCAAGCGCGCAGCCAGGCAGGGGACGCCCGTCGTGATCGTCAACCGTGGCACGACCCGCGGCGACGAGCTGGCGTCCCACCGTCTCGAGGCCGGGTGCAGCGAGTTCCTCGCAGGGCTCGCCGACATCAGGGTCGACCTGGCGGGGTGAGCCTCAGCCGCGGCGCACGAAGATGTGCTCGGCGGCCTCGACGACCAGCTCGGCCGTCTCGCCCCCGGAGCCGACCAGGATGCCCTCGTCGGTCGCAGCCACCGTGATGGTCTTGCCGGGCAGGGCACCCGCGCGGCGCAGGGCCACCATCAGGCCCTCGTCCTTCTGCATCTCCTCGGAGATGCGGCGCACGTGGACGCGCTGGTCCTCACGGGTGGCGACCTCGGCCAGCGACTCGACGCCGTCCATGAACTCCTCGCCGAGCTGCACCTGGCCGAGCTCGTCGAGGCCGGGGATCGGGTTGCCGTAGGGCGACTCGGTGGGGTTGCCGAGGAGCTCGACGAGGCGCCGCTCGACGGTCTCGCTGATGACGTGCTCCCAGCGGCAGGCCTCGGCGTGCACGAGCTCCCAGTCGAGGCCGATCACGTCGGTGAGGAGCCGCTCGGCGAGGCGGTGCTTGCGCATCACCCGGGTGGCGAGCTGGCGACCCTCCTCGGTGAGCTCGAGGTGACGGTCGCCCTCGATGGTGAGCAGCCCGTCGCGCTCCATTCGCGCGACCGTCTGGGACACCGTCGGCCCGGACTGGTGCAGCCGCTCGGCGATGCGGGCCCGCAGCGGCACGATGCCCTCCTCCACGAGCTCGTAGATCGTGCGGAGGTACATCTCGGTGGTGTCGATGAGGTCACTCACCCGGCCATTGTGTCCCATCGGGGTCCGGCGCGACGCCGGGCATGGGCGCGGGCATGGGCGGGGGCATGGGCAGCGCCCTCCCCGGCGTGGCACAGTGGCCCGGGTGAGCGAGCTGATCGTGCCCCGCCGCTTCTGCGGTCCCCCCGAGTCCGGCAACGGCGGCTGGACCGCCGGTTCGCTGGCCTCCATGGACGGCGACGACTGTCCCGGCGACCGCGCCGAGTCGTGGCCGACCATCGAGGTGGTGCTGCGGCAGCCGCCGCCCCTCGACACCGCGATGCAGGTGACGACCGACGAGCACGCCGCGTCCGCGAGCTTCGGCGGCGCGCTCATCGCCGAGGCGCGCCTCGTCGAGCACACCCTGACCGAGGTCGAGCCCGTGGACGCGGAGACGGCCCTGGCCGCGCAGGCGTCGTACCCCGGACACGACTTCCACCCCTTCCCCACCTGCTTCGCGTGCGGCACCGCTCGCGAGGAGGGCGACGGGCTGCGGATCTTCCCCGGCCAGGTCGACCCCGCTCCCGGAGGCGGTGAGCGCGCCGCGTCGGCATGGACGCCCCACCCGAGCCTGTCGGAGGACTGGCACACCTACGTCGACGACGTCCGACGCGCCTCGGTCGCCTCGACGTGGGCGGCGCTCGACTGCATCGGCGCCTGGTCGGCAGACTTCGGCGAGAGGCTGATGGTGCTGGGGCGGATGACCACCCGTATCGACACCCTGCCGGTGGTCGGCGAGCCGCACGTCGTGGTCGGCGAGAAGCGCGGCGCCGAGGGGCGCAAGACCTTCACCGCCTCCACGCTGTACGACGCCGACGGCCGGGTCGTCGGCACCGCCGAGCACGTCTGGATCTCCGTCGACCCGACGGCGTTCGGGGGCACCGCGAGCAGGAGCCGCGCATGAGCGACGCCGCGGCATGGTGGCGCGACGCCGTCATCTACGAGATCTACGTCCGCAGCTTCGCCGACAGCAACGGCGACGGCATCGGCGACCTGCCGGGCATCACCAGCCGGTTGCCCCACCTGCGCGACCTGGGGGTCGACGCGGTCTGGCTCACGCCGTTCTACCGCTCGCCGCAGAAGGACCACGGCTACGACGTCTCCGACTACCGCGACGTCGACCCGCTCTTCGGCTCGCTGTCCGACGCCGACGACCTCGTGCGCACCGCCCACGACCTGGGGCTGCGCGTCATCGTCGACCTGGTGCCCAACCACACCAGTGACCAGCACGAGTGGTTCCGCGCCGCTCTCGCCGCGGGCCCCGGCAGCCCGGAGCGGGACCGCTATCTCTTCCGCGACGGCGTCGACGGGAAGCCGCCCAACAACTGGGAGTCGGTCTTCGGCGGCCCCGCCTGGACCCAGGTCCCCGGGGGAAGCGAAGGCGAGGGGCAGTTCTACCTGCACCTCTTCGACTCCTCCCAGCCCGACCTCAACTGGCGCAACCCCGAGGTGCCGGCGATGTTCGAGGAGGTGCTGCGCTTCTGGCTCGACCGCGGGGTCGACGGCTTCCGCGTCGACGTCGCCCACGGCCTCTTCAAGGAGGAGGGCCTGCGCGACCAGGTCGAGCACGAGCCCCACGTGGGCACCCCCGGCAGCCGCCAGATGGTCGAGCGCGTCCTGAACGACGAGCCCATGTGGGACCAGCCCGAGGTCCACGACGTCTACCGCTCGTGGCACCGCATCCTCGACGAGGCAGGCCCCGAGCGGATGGCGGTCGCCGAGGCCTGGACCCAGACGCCCGAGTCGATGGCGCGGTTCGTCCGGCCCGACGAGCTCGACCAGGCCTTCAACTTCGCGTGGCTGCTGGCGCCGTGGTCGGCATCCGAGTTCGCCCGGGTCATCACCGAGACGATCGCGGCGGTCGAGCCCGTCGGGGCGTCGCCGACGTGGGTGCTCAGCAACCACGACGTCGTACGACACCCCACCCGCTACGGCGGCGGGGCCCAGGGCCTGGCCCGGGCCCGCGCGGCCACGCTGGCGATGCTGGCGCTGCCGGGCTCGTCCTACCTCTACCAGGGCGAGGAGCTCGGCCTCGAGGAGGTCGACGTCGCCCCCGAGGACCGGCAGGACCCCACGTGGCTTCGCCAGAAGGACTCTCCCGATGCCGAGAAGGGTCGCGACGGGTGCCGCGTCCCGATCCCCTGGAGCGGTGACGAGCCGCCCTTCGGCTTCGGTCCGGGTGCCGGGCAGCCGTGGATCCCGCAGCCGGCCGACTGGGCGCCCCTCACCGTCGACGCCCAGGACGACGACGCCGACTCGACGCTCGGCTTCTACCGCCGCGCCCTGGCGGCACGGCGCGAGCACGCCGTCGTGGCCGGTGACACGGTCGAGCTGCTCGACCAGGGCAAGGACACTCTCGCCTTCCGGCGCGGCCCGCTCACGGTGCTGCTCAACTGCGGCACCTCGCCGGTGCCGCTGCCGCCGGGCGAGGTGCTCGTGTCGTCGGGCCCGGTCACCGACCGGCTGCCCCCCGACACATCCGTCTGGCTGCGCTGACTTACCCGGTACTCCGTATCAACAAGCTCGCGGCGCGCGGGCTCGGACGAGCCATTTGATACGGAGTATCGGGGGTTCAGCAGTTGTCGTCGGAGAGCAGCCGGTTGTAGTCGGCCAGCTGGTCGGCGAAGCGCGCGACGTCGGCGTCGTCCCAGCCGCTGAGGCGCTCGTCGAAGCGCTCGCGCCGGGCCTGCTCCAGCGCGGCCATCCGCTCGAGCGCGAGCGGGGTCGCCCTGAGGAGCGAGGCGCGACGGTCCTCCGGGTCGGGGCTCCGCTCGACGAGGCCGAGGTCGACGAGGTGCTGGACCCCGCGGCTGACGCCGCCCTTGTCGACGCCGAAGCTGCCCGCCAGGTCGGAGCCGCGCAGCTCGCCGGCCGCGATGATGCGCGAGAGCAGGAGGTACGACGTCGGGCCCAGGTCTGCGTGGATCGCGTGGGCACGCTCGACGAGGACCCGCTTGATGCGCCGCAGCAGGACGAGGACCTCTGACTCGATGCGGCGCAGGTCGGCGTCGCGTGGGGTCGTCATACGAGCTCGTCCTCCCGGTGCACGGTGGTGCGCAACGGAACCTCCTTGATGAGGAGCACCGCGACGAGTGCCCCGACCGCGAACGGTAGGGCAACCAGGAAGATGTGGCCGGTCGCATCGCCGAACGCGGACTCGAAGACGGCGCGCACCGGTGCGGGCAGAGCGGCGAGGTCGGGGATCCCGCCGGTGTCGAAGGTGAGGCCCTTGAGCACCTCGGGCTGCGTGCGGGCCAGCGCCTCGAGCCCGGCCTTCGCGGCGTCGGCGACCTGGTGGGCGAGGACGGAGCCGAGAGCGGCGATGCCGACCGAGCCTCCGAGCGCCCGGAAGAACGCCACCACGGAGGAGGCCGCCCCCATGTCGGCGAGCGCAACGGTGTTCTGGACCGCCAGGACGAGGTTCTGCATGGTGGCGCCCAGTCCGAGGCCCAGCACGGCCATGAAGACGCCGGTCTGCCACAGCGGCGTGGTGGCGTCGATGGTCGCGAGCAGGGCGATCCCGGCGATCACGGCGACCATGCCGCCGACGATCCACCGCTTCCACAGACCGGTCCTGGTGATGATGTTGCCGCTGACGATGCTGGAGACCAGCAGCCCGCCGACCATGCAGATCGACATCAGGCCAGCCTCGGTGGGGCTGAGGTCCTTGGCGCGCTGGAAGTAGAGGCTGAGGTAGACCGTCGACCCGAACATCGCGACCCCGATCAGCACCGAGGCGACGGTGGCGAGGGTCAGGGTGCGGTCGCGGAAGAGGCGCATCGGGATGATCGGCTCCTTGGCGACGGAGATCTCGACGCGGACGGCCGCCGCGACGAGCACGAGCGCCACGACCAGGAGGGCGGCGCTCAGGCCGGAGACCCAGTCGAACTGCTGGCCGCCGAGGGAGACCCAGACCAGGAAGGTCGAGACGCCGCCCATGAGGAGGAAGGCACCGAGGTAGTCGATGTGGACCTCCCGCTTGACGACCGGCAGGCGCAGGGTCCTCTGGAGCACCACGAAGGCCAGGGCCGCGACGGGGATCCCGGCGAAGAAGCACCACTCCCACCCGATCGTGTCCACGAGGACGCCTCCGACCAGCGGGCCGCTGACGGTGGCCAGAGCGAACGTCGCGCCGATGTAGCCGGAGTAGCGGCCGCGCTCACGGGGGCTGACCATGGTCGCGATGACGACCTGCACCAGTGCGGTGAGGCCACCGACACCGAGTCCCTGCACCACGCGCGCGCCGATCAGCACGTCCATCGACTGCGCGAAGCCGGCGATGAGCGAGCCGACGGAGAAGATCACCAGCGCCGACTGCACCAGGATCTTCTTGTCGAAGAGGTCGGCGAGCTTGCCCCAGATCGGCGTGGTCGCGGTCATCGCCAGCATCGTGGCCACGACGACCCAGGTGTAGCCGGTCTGGCTGCCTTCCAGCTCGGTCACGATGGTGGGCAGCGCGTTGGAGACGATCGTGCTCGAGAGCATCGCGACGAACATGGCGAGCAGCAGCCCGCTGAGGGCTTCGAGCACCTCGCGGTGCGTCATCTGGCCCGACTGCTCGGCCGAGGGCAGGACGGCGGAGGCTTCGGTCTGGGCGGGTGGTGCCTGGGTCACGGACGGGTCCTTCGAGCGCGGGGTAGTTGTCGTACACAACCGTTGTGCATGGCAACTGTATTCCCGCGCGGAAGCCCCACCAAATGGAACGACCCGCAGGCCGTCGCCCCGGGGGATGATGTCCGGGAGCCTGCGGGTCGGGTGGCTGCGTTGGATTCGCGGCCGAGCTTCGAGCTGCGACTAGCGCGCAGCCACCTCACTCATCCGAAAAGACTTCATTGCTTCGGACCACCTCCTTTCCGTGTGCACCCACCGTACGTCGCACCGCCGGACCGCTCAACGCCTTTTCGGGCCGCGCCGGAGCCAGCGACTAGGCTGCCGCTCCGTGCAGACCCTCGACCCCCACCACAACAGCCTCAACCTGGTGCGGCTGGTCCTGGCATGCACGGTGCTGTTCGCCCACTCCTACACGCTCTCGGGCAACGGCCTCGGCCCGCTGGTCAACGGCCAGCACCTCGGGACGTGGGCCGTCTACATGTTCTTCTGCCTCAGTGGCTTCCTCATCACCGGCAGCCGGCTGCGCACCCGCTTCGGCGCCTACCTCACCCACCGCATCGCCCGGATCTACCCCGGCTTCCTGGCCTGCCTGGTCGTGGTCGCGTTCGGCTTCGCGCCGATCGCCTACCTCCACGACCGCGGGACGCTCGACGGCTTCCTGACGACCGCGCCCACTCCCCTGGGCCACGTGTTCACCAACCTCGGTCTCAACATCCGCGAGTACGGCGTCGCCGGCACCCTCGCGACCGCGCCCCACCCGGGCGCGTGGAACGGCTCGCTGTGGTCGCTCTACTACGAGTTCCTCTGCTACCTCGCCATCGGCGGGCTGCTGGCGATCGGCTTCGTACGACGCCGTCCCCTGCTGCTGGTCCCCGTCTTCGCCCTCACCGTGTGGGCCGCCGCCGACCCCGAGACCACCCTGGCCTACTTCGGCGGGCACGGAGAGATCGGGCTGCTCCTGACGGTCATGCCCTTCTTCTTCGGCGGTGCTGCGCTCTACGCCGTGCGCGACCACGTGCCGGTCACGTGGTGGGTCGCCGTCCCCGGCCTCGCGGTGTTCGCCGGCCTGGTCGCCTGGCAGGGCGGCTGGGGTCCCCACGCCGGGGCGCCGCTGCTCACGCTTTTCCTGCTCTGGCTCGGCAAGGTGCTGCCCTGCCCGCGCTGGATCCGGCGCAACGACATCTCCTACGGCTGCTACGTCTACGCCTTCCCGAGCCAGCAGCTGGTCGTCGTCCTCGGCGGCGCGGCCTACGGCACCTACGTGCACGCCGCCCTGTCGGTCCCGCTGATGGTGGTGCTCGCGACGATCAGCTGGTACGTCGTCGAGCGGCCGGCGATGCGGGCGGTGCGTGGCCACCGCCCCGCCGCCAACGAGGGCGACCTGGCCGAGACGCCGCCGAACACCGTGGTCGCGCCGCTCCTGCCCGGCGCTGCGGAGGCGACCATCCCGGTGGCGACGCCGACCGGGACGCCCTGACCGGCCTCAGGCGGTGGCTTCCTCCAGCGGCGCCACGAACTGCGACTGGTGGAGCCGCGCGTAGGCGCCCTCGGCCGCGAGAAGCTCCTCGTGGGTGCCCTGCTCGACGATGGCACCGTCCTCCATCACCAGGATGAGGTCGGCGTCACGGATCGTGGAGAGCCGGTGGGCGATCACGAACGACGTGCGGTCGCTGCGCAGCGCCGACATCGCCTGCTGGAGCAGCAGCTCGGTGCGGGTGTCGACCGACGAGGTCGCCTCGTCGAGGATCAGCAGCGCCGGGTCGGAGAGGAACGCCCGGGCGATGGTGAGCAGCTGGCGCTCACCGGCCGAGAGGTTCTCGCCGGACTCGTCGATGACCGTGTCGTAGCCCTCGGGCAGCGAGTGCACGAACCGGTCGACGAAGGTCGCCCGCGCGGCGGCGAGGATCTCCTGCTCTGTCGCGTCGGGACGGCCGTAGGCGATGTTGTCGCGGATGGTCCCCTCGAAGAGCCAGGTGTCCTGCAGGACCATCCCGATCCGCGAACGCAGCACCGGCCTGGGGATGGAGGCGATGTCGACGTCGTCGAGCGTGATCCGGCCGCCGTCGAGCTCGTAGAACCTCATCACCAGGTTGACCAGCGTGGTCTTGCCGGCGCCCGTGGGCCCCACGATCGCGACCGTGTGGCCGGGCTGCGCGACCAGCGACAGGTCCTGGATCAGCGGGCGGTCGGGGTCGTAGGAGAACGACACCCGCTCGAAGCGCACCTCGCCGGGGCCGGTGGCGGGGGCCGAGATGTCGTACGCCGGCTCGGGTGACTCCTCCTCTGCGTCCAGGAGCTCGAAGACCCGCTCGGCCGAGGCGATCCCGGACTGGAGCAGGTTGACCATCGACGCGATCTGGGAGAGCGGCTGGGTGAACTGGCGGGTGTACTGGATGAAGGCCTGCACCTCGCCGAGGGAGACGTGGCCGCTGGCCACGCGCAGGCCACCGACAACGGCGACCGCGACGTAGTTGACGTTGCCGACGAACATCATGATCGGCATCACCAGGCCGCTGACGAACTGGGCCCGGAAGGACGCCTCGTAGAGGTCGTCGTTCTGCTCGGCGAAGACCCGCTCGGCCTCCGCCTGCCGACCGAACACCTTGACCAGGGCGTGTCCGGAGAAGGTCTCCTCGATGTGGGAGTTGAGCCGTCCGGTGCTGCGCCACTGCTGGACGAACATCCCCTGCGAGCGCTTCATGACCTGGGTGGTGACGACGATCGAGACGGGCACGGACACCAGGGCGATCAGCGCCAGCAGCGGGGAGATCCACAGCATCATCGCGAGCACGGCGACCACGGTGAAGACCGAGGAGAGCAGCTGGCTCATCGTCTGCTGCAGGGACTGGGAGACGTTGTCGATGTCGTTGGTCACCCGGCTCAGCAGCTCGCCGCGCGGCTGCTTGTCGAAGTAGGACAGCGGCAGGTGGTTGACCTTGTCCTCGACGTCGGAGCGCATCCGGCGCACCGTCGCCTGCACCACGTCGTTGAGCAGGTAGCCCGCGAGCCACGACAGCAGCGAGGCCACCAGGTAGACCGCGAGCACGAGGAGCAGAACCCGCGCGACGGCGTCGAAGTCGACCCCCTGGCCGGGCACGAGGTCCATGGCCGAGACCATCTCGGCGACGTTGTCGTCGCCGCCGGCCCGCAGCGCCTCCACCGCCTGCTCCTGGGTGGTGCCCTCGGGCAGCCGACCGCCGATGAGGCCGGCGAAGATGAGATCGGTGGCCTGGCCGAGGATGCGCGGGCCGACCGCCATGAGGAGCACGCTGCCGATGGTCAGCGCGACCACGAGGGATGCCTTGACCCGGTGGGGGCGCAGCCGGCCGAACAGGCGCTTGCCCGACTCCTTGAAGTTCGAGGGCTTGCCGCCCACCAGCCCGCCACCCATCGGTCCGCGGCCGTGGCCGGGGCCCGCCTGGATGCGCTCGGTCTCCTGGAGCTTGCCGTCGCTCATGCGGCCTCCTCCGCGCTCAGCTGGGAGGCGACGATCTCCTGGTAGGTCTCGCAGTCGGCCAGCAGCTCCTCGTGGGTGCCGCGCCCGACCACCCGACCGTCGTCGAGCACGACGATCTCGTCGGCGTCGCGGATCGTGGAGACGCGCTGCGCCACGATCACCACCGTCGCGTCGGCCGTCTCGGGGCGAAGGGCCGCGCGCAGCCGGGCGTCGGTGGTGAGGTCGAGGGCGGAGAAGGAGTCGTCGAAGAGGTAGATCTCGGGCCGCCTGATGACGGCGCGGGCGATGGCGAGCCGCTGCTTCTGCCCGCCGGAGAAGTTGCTGCCGCCCTGGGCGACGCTGGACTGGAGTCCGTCGGGCATCGCCTCGACGAACTCCCGGGCCTGGGCGATCTCGAGGGCGTGCCACATCTCGTCCTCGGTCGCATCCGGCCTGCCGTACTGCAGGTTGGAGGCGATGGTCCCGGAGAAGAGGAAGGCACGCTGGGGGACGAGCCCGAGCCGGCTCCACAACGTCTGGGGGTCGAGGTCGCGGACGTCGACGCCGCCGACCGACACGGTCCCGGACGTGGCGTCGAAGAGGCGCGGGAACAGGTTGACCAGGGTCGACTTGCCCGAGCCCGTGGAGCCGACGATCGCCAGGGTGCGGCCCGGGCCGGCCTCCAGCGAGACGCCGCGCAGGACGCCCACGTCTGCCCCGGGGTAGGCGAAGTCGACGTCCTCGAGGCGCAGCGTGCCGCGCTCGGCGACCTCACCCACGGGCACGGCGGGCGGATGCACCGACGACTCGGTGTCGAGCACCTCCATGATGCGCTCGGCGCAGACCGTGGCGCGCGGCACCATCATCATCATGAACATCGCCATCATCACCGACATCACGATCTGCATGAGGTAGGAGATGTAGGCCGTCAGCGCGCCGATCTCCATCGCGCCGCTCTCGACCCGGTGGCCGCCGAACCACAGCACCCCGACGGTCGAGACGTTGGCGACCAGCATCACCGTCGGGAACATCGCGGCCATCCAGCGCCCTGCCGTGATGGCCACGTCGGTCAGCTCGGAATTGGCGCGGGCGAAGCGCTCGGTCTCGTGGCGCTCCCGGACGAAGGCGCGCACCACCCGGACCCCGGTGATCTGCTCGCGGAGCAGCCGGTTGACCTCGTCGATGCGCACCTGCATGAGCCGGAAGCTCGGCACCATCCGCGAGATGATGAACCCGACCGAGATCCCCAGCGCGGGCACGACGGCGACGATCAGCCAGGAGAGCCCGACGTCCTCGCGCAGCGCCATCAGGATCGAGCCGACCATCATGATCGGCGCCATGATCGCCAGCGTCCCGCCCGTGACCACCAGGGTCTGCACCTGCTGGACGTCGTTGGTCTCACGCGTGATCAGCGAGGGTGCGCCGAAGTGCTGCACCTCGCGGGCGGAGAAGGTGCCGACCCGCTCGAAGATCCGAGCGCGGGTGTCACGGCCGAAGCGCATCGCGGTGCGTGCTGCGAAGTAGACCGCGACCACGGTGCAGGCCACCTGGGCCAGCGAGACCAGCAGCATCACCCCGCCGAGGCGCCAGATGTAGCCGATGTCGCCGGTGATGATGCCGTTGTCGATGATGTCGGCGTTGATGCTCGGCAGGAACAGGGCGGCGACCGTGGCCAGGAACTGCATGAGCACGACGACGGCGAGCGACCCCCGGTAGGGGGCGACGCCGTCGCGGATCAGCGTGAGCAGCATGCAGGGGTCCCCCGGTCCGGATCGTTGCGGTGCGCAACGTTATTCGGCTGGAGGGAATTCCCACCACCGAGTTTGTCTCGAGCGGTGATGGTCAGGGAGCCAGGCGTACGACGTCCCAGCCCGGCCCCGACCGCTGGTAGACCAGCCGGTCGTGCATCCGCCCCGGCCGCCCCTGCCAGAACTCCACGGCCTCCGGCGCGACGACGTAGCCGCCCCACTGCGGGGGCACGGGGACGTCGGTGCCGGCGAAGCGCTCCTCCACCTTCGCGTAGGCCGCCGCCAGCTCCGCCCGCGAGCCGACCGGCCGCGACTGCGGGGAGGCCCATGCCCCCAGCTGGGCGCCGCGCGGGCGGCTGGCGAAGTAGGCCGCCACCTCGGCCTCGCCGAGCGGTGTCGCCGTGCCCTCGACCCGCACCTGCCGCTCCAGGGGGTGCCAGGGGAACAGCAGGGCACAGGCCGGCTGGGCTGCGAGCTCGCGGCCCTTGCGCGACTCGCTGTTGGTGAAGAAGACGAACCCCTGCTCCGAGAGGCCCTTGAGCAGCACCATCCGCGAAGACGGCACGCCCTGGGCGGATGCCGTCGACAGGACGAGGGCGTTGGGCTCGTGCACGCCTGCCGCGATCGCCTGATCGAGCCAGCGGCGGAACATCGCGAACGGGTCGGGTGCGAGGTCGGGCACGTCGAGGCCGCCCCGCGCATAGTCCGCCCGCAGCGCCGCGAAGTCGACGGCGCGCGACCCCTCTTCCCCCGTTGTCCCGTCCATGCGGATGAGAGTAGACCGACCCGGCGGTGGGGCGCCCGAGACCCGGGCGGTGACACCGGTGCACAATGAAGGGCGCTCCGTGACATCTCCGGGGCTGGGACCCACCACAAAGGAGTGGCACGTATGACCGAGGTTCACCACGGGCTCGAAGGTGTCGTCGCGTTCGAGACGCAGATCGCCGAGCCCGACAAGGAAGGCTCCTCGCTGCGCTACCGCGGCGTCGACATCGAGGACCTCGTGGGCCGGGTCCCCTTCGAGAACGTGTGGGGGCTGCTCGTCGACGGCACCTACTCCCCCGGGCTCCCACCGGCCGAGCCCTACAACATCGCCATCCACACCGGCGACGTGCGCGCCGACGTGCAGGCCTCGGTCGCGATGCTCGCGCCGATGCTGGGCATGGGCCAGACCTACGACATCTCCGACGAGCAGGCGCGCCTGGACCTCTCGCGCGTCGCGGTGATGGTGCTGTCGTACGCCGCCCAGTCGGCGCGCGGCCTCGGCAAGCCCGTCGTGCCCCAGGCCGAGGTCGACGCCGGCAAGACGCTGGCCGAGAAGTTCCTGATCCGCTGGCACGGCGAGGCCGACCCGAAGCACGCGCACGCCATCGACGCCTACTGGTCCTCGGCTGCCGAGCACGGCATGAACGCCTCCACCTTCACCGCGCGCGTCATCACCTCGACCGGCGCCGACGTGGCCGCCGCCTTCTCGGGTGCCATCGGCGCGATGTCGGGCCCCCTCCACGGCGGCGCCCCGTCACGCGTGCTCGGCATGATCTCCGACGTCGAGAAGTCCGGTGACGCCGAGGGCTACGTCAAGGGCCTCCTCGACCGCGGCGAGCGGCTGATGGGCTTCGGTCACCGCGTCTACCGCGCCGAGGACCCGCGTGCGCGCGTGCTCCGCCGTACCGCCAAGGAGCTCGACGCCCCGCGCTACGAGGTGGCCGAGGCGCTCGAGAAGGCCGCCCTCGCCGAGCTGCGCGAGCGCCGGCCCGACCGCGTCCTCGAGACCAACGTGGAGTTCTGGGCGGCGATCGTCCTCGACTTCGCCGACGTGCCGGCCCCGATGTTCACCTCGATGTTCACCTGCGCACGCACCGGCGGCTGGTCGGCCCACATCCTCGAGCAGAAGATGACCGGGCGCCTCATCCGCCCCTCGGCCGTCTACGCGGGCCCCGGCACGCGCCCTGCCAGCGAGGTCGACGGCTGGAACGACGCCTGGGGCAAGTAGGCCGCGTCGCTGGTCGAGGAGGGCCGCCAGGCCCGCCACGAGACCTGGTTTCGTGACAGGACTCCGTCCTTCCTCAACCAGCGACGGGCACGACGAGGCCTTGGGCGGCGTACCAGGACGTCATGCCCTTCGCGCCCTTGCGGGACAGCGAGATGTGGACGTGGTCGCGGTGGCGCAGCGTCGGCGAGCAGCGGCGGCGCGAGCGGCAGCCCGAGCTGAGGTAGCGCTCCTCCTCGAAGCCGTCGTACGACGCCCACATCCTGTCGTCCCAGATGACGTACATGATCCCCATGCGGCGGGCCAGCGCGTGGGGCTGGCCGGTGTCGTCAGGGGCGAGGATCTCGTCGAGGAAGGCCTGCGCGACTGCCGCCTGGGCCGGGTCGTTCGCGTCGAGGAGCCAGTCGAAGGCTCGCGACTCCTTGTGCTCGCTGGTGCTCGACCCGCTGCACGAGCGGCTGATGGGGCCGTAGCCCCCGCCGCGGGCGACCAGCCAGTCGGCCAGGACGAGGACGCCGGTCTTGGCGCGGCGACGGCACCGGGTCTGCGGCTGATAGCCGGAGTAGTCCTCCATGGGCAGCAGGACGTAGGGGGCCGAGCTCGTCACGATCGTCGCCTTGCGCGCGTCGGGCACGGCGTCCTTCGCAGCGACGGTGCCGGGGGTCGCGACGAGCGACACCACCAGCATCAGCGCGACGCCGACACCTCGTCGGACAAGCCGTCCCATCGTCCCCACCTTCACCTGCGGTCACTCGAGCACGTTGACCGTAGGTCGCCCCGACTGGTTCATTCACGGGAATGAACGAACTACAGACCCGTAGTTCGGGCGGGCGGCACGAGACGGGTCAGAGACGGTCCTCGAGCGAGCACGCAGCCGTGCCGCCGGGCAGCCGGTGGCGGTTCAGGGCGACCCATCGATAGGCCCTGATGGCCACTGGCTCGACGACCCGGGTCGTCATCAGCCAACCGGCCGCGCGCGCGGGCAGCGGACCGGTGCGCAGGATCGAGGCGAAGGCCCGGTGGCCGTAGTCGACGACGCCGTCCGGGCGCACGTAGGGCATCTCGAGCACTGCGCGAGCAGGGTCCACGCCGAGGGCCGTCAGGTCGGCCTCCTGGATCGTCGAGGCGTCGATGTCGACCCCGAGCCGCGGGACCAGCCGCCCGGTGCGCATGCAGAAGCCGCAGTCTGCGTCGTTGAGCATGAGCCCGCGCTCCATGCGGCTCACGATAGACGTTTGCCGAAGCACCTGCTGAGCTCGGAGCCGCGGTAGTAGCCGAAGCCCGGGATGGGCTCGAAGCCCGAGGAGGCGTAGAGCGAGATCGCCTCGTGCTGCCGGAGGCCGGTCTCCAGCACGAGTACGTCGATGCCGGCGGCCGCCGCGGTCTCCTCGATGTGGGCGAGCATCCGTCGGGCGACACCGAGGCCCTGCGCCGCCGGGGCGACGTACATCCGCTTCACCTCGGCGCTGCGACCGCCACCCAGGGCGACGACCGTGCTGCGTCGCCAGGCGCCGGTCGCGACCGGACGTCCGTCGAGGCGGCCGAGGTAGAACTGCCCGACCGGGTCCTCGAACTCGGTGGGGTCGATGGGCGCCTCGTCGGGGGTGCCGTACCGCTCCACGTAGAACCCCTGCACGGCCTCGACCAGAGGCGTGACCTCGGGATGGGTGAGGGCGACCCTTTCGATGGTGAGCTCCATCAGATGACCTCGGCGACCCGGGCTGCGACGAGCGCGAGGACGAGGCTGCCAGCGCCCGCGGCGACGACCAGCAGGTCGACCAACGTGTCGCCACCGGACATCTCGCTCGAGGCCGCCTCGTCGATGAACCCGGTGCTGCCCTGCCACAGCAGGACGGCACCGAGGAGGAGCAGGACGAGCGCTGCGACGAGGGCGAGCGCGCGCACCGCCCGCGAGTTGTGCCGTGGCGCTGGCGGGTTGGCCACTGCTTCTCCTTCACTGTCCGCCGCCGTCGCCCCGATTCGAGGGGGGCGATCGTGGGTGCCACAATAGGGATCGTCTGACAGCGTCGTCAGTTCCTGACACCCGAGCCCCGACCCGAGCTCCGAAAGGTTCCTCCGGATGACCGACGCCCGCGACCTCCGCATCCCCGCTGACCTGCTGCCCGCCGACGGCCGTTTCGGCGCCGGCCCCTCCAAGATCCAGACGAGCCACCTCGACGCCCTCGCCGCCACCGGCGACAAGCTGCTCGGCACCTCGCACCGGCAGGCCCCGGTCAAGGACACCGTCGGTCGCGTGCGCGAGGGCCTGGCCGCGCTCTTCGACCTCCCCGAGGGCTACGAGGTCGTGCTCGGCAACGGCGGGGCCACGGCCTTCTGGGACATCGCGTGCTTCGGCCTGATCCGCGAGAAGAGCCAGCACCTCACCTTCGGGGAGTTCTCCTCCAAGTTCGCCAGCTCGGCGAAGAAGGCCCCGTGGCTGGCCGAGCCGAGCGTCATCGCCAGTGACCCCGGCTCGCGTCCCGATCCGGTCGCCGAGGAGGGCGTCGACGCCTACGCCTGGGCCCACAACGAGACGTCGACCGCAGTCATGGCGCCGGTGCGCCGCCCCGAGGGCGCGGCCGACGACGCCCTGGTGCTGATCGACGCCACCTCCGGCGCCGGCGGACTGCCCGTCGACCTCGACCAGGTCGACGCCTACTACTTCGCGCCGCAGAAGTGCTTCGCCTCCGACGGCGGCCTGTGGATCGCGATCATGTCGCCGCGGGCCTTGGCCCGGGCCGAGGAGATCGCAGCGGGCGACCGCTACATCCCGCCCTTCTTCGACCTTCCGACCGCGATCGACAACTCCGCCAAGAACCAGACCTACAACACCCCGTCCGTCGCGACGCTGTTCCTGATGGCCGAGCAGCTCGACTGGATGAACTCCCAGGGTGGCCTCAAGGGCATGGTCGAGCGGACCACCGCCTCCTCCGACGCGCTCTACGGCTGGGCCGAGAGGACGTCGTTCACCACGCCCTACGTCACCGACCCCGAGCACCGCTCGTCGGTCATCGGCACCATCGACTTCGAGGACTCCATCGACGCCGCCCAGGTGGCGAAGGTGCTGCGCGCCAACGGCATCGTCGACACCGAGCCCTACCGCAAGCTCGGCCGCAACCAGCTCCGGATCGCGATGTACCCCGCCGTCGACCCGGCCGACGTCGAGCAGCTCACCCGGTCGATCGACTGGGTCGTCGAGAACCTCTGAGGCCGCTGTCTCCCAATTCTCAAGTGTGCGAGGCCCACGAGCAACGCACTCTCATGCCGAGATGAGTCCGCGGCAGACAGAGGTACGCGAAGCGCGTGCACGGGAGTAGCGTCTTTCGGATGGAGCCACTCCACGGTGTCCGGCGCGCGTCGGCATCGGCCAGCGCGGCTATCGCCGCGCTCACGACGGCTGTCTATGTGGTTGTCATCCTGCAGGAAGGCAACAACTCCTTCTGGAGCGTCTTCCCTTGGGTCATGATCATGCTGATCGGCACATTCGCCGCGTTGGCATCGGCTCTGGCGCTCGGCCCGGGAGTTGGCCGGCTCTCCGCTATCGCGGCAACGGTCATCCTCGGAGTCCTCGGATTGCTGGCGATCTTCAGCGTCGGTGTTGGCTTCATTCTGGCTGCGGTCCTGGCTTGTCTCGCAGCGGTTTCGTACTCCTCGACGGCACGGACTTCCTAGCGCCAACCACGACCGCATCTGCCGCGATGCGCGACGAGTAGGTCCCCATGCATCCGGTCACATCACTGGGGACACGACATTCCCGCATCGTGACGGCGGGCTGAAACCGGGTCAGAGGTCGGTGACGTCGTCAGGGGTGACGAGGGTGGTGATGCCGGCGGGCCCGGTCCACAGGTAGGTGCCGGGTGCGAGGCGTTGGTAGGACCAGGCGCCGGAGGTCTTGGCTCGGTGGTGGCGCCTGCACAAGGGTGCGAGGTTGGCCGGGGTGGTAGGCCCGGCGTCGTCTGGCGGGCCGGTGTCATAGGGATCGATGTGGTCGAGGTCGCAGCCTCGGGCGTGGCGGCCGCAGCGCGGGAAGACGCACGTCTCGTCGCGCAGACGGACCATCTCGGCCATCCGGGGCGGAGGGTCGTGCCGGTCGACGGTCCAGGAGTCGTCGGCGGCGACGTGGAGGACCGGGACGACCGTGACGCGGGCATGGCCAACCCACTCCCGGATCCTCGCTAGCGTGGCGGGGCCGAGGGTGTCAGCAGTGCCGACCAAGTCGTCGTGATCACGGGTGAGGAGGTCGGGCAGGGAAGCGTGCAGGTGAAGCTTCACCTTGGCCTGGGACCGGGTCAGCGCCCTGGCCCGAACGGCTACGCGCTCACAGTGCGAGGGCTCTGCGTCGGGCTGCTCGCCGCCGAGGAGGCCGGTGAGGTCGAGCGCGGCCTGCTGGGCCGCGATCACGCCCAGCGCCTTGGCCTGCCGCTGCCCAAGGCTGTCGGTGTCACCTAGGGCAGACAAGGTGTCGGCCTCGGCGTTGACGACGTCGTGGAAACGGGCCAGGTCCAGGGAGTCGCCGCGCGCAGTCAGGGTGGACGTGCCCGCGTAGTCACCGGATGTGGGGTGGTCGAGGTCGACACCCCAGGTGTCACGGGCGCGAGCCTCGCGGTCCTTCAAGGCGTCGGGGTCGAACTGGGCGACGGCGTGGGCGACGATCCGGTCCAACTGCGCGGTCGACACCCGACCGGCCACCGCAACAACCTGGCGGTCCACCCACTCCGCCCCCTCGACCGAGAGCTCACGCGTCGCGGCCGCCACCCGACGCGCACGCGACGCAGGGATCCGCAGCGCACGGGTCAGGTCCCACAGCAGCGGGAGCCGGAACGACAGGTCCAACACATCAGCAACCAGGTGCGAGGCAGCCACCGACGGCACCGACATCGCTACCGCGAGGGTGTCGGTCGCGAACGCAGCCACCTGCGGAGTCCCCACCCCGCCAAGCTGGTCAGGAGCCTCCAGCACCGACGACGACGTCTCGACCACAACCGGGTGGGCGATCGCCCACTCCAGCGCGACCTCCAGGCGGGCCACCTCGACGTGCCGCGACAGCTGCTCGATCTCGCTCGCGTGAGTCAACAGCTGGCTGCTGCTCAACCCCTCCAGCACCGGACGCGCCGGCACCGGGCCGGCGCTGGTGGTGGAGGAGGTCATGTCTCAATACAACCGGAGACCACCGACACCGAGCCCCTGAAGACCGACCTTCAGCCACGATGTGGACAACGAGTTCGACCTCAGGAACGACTCACCTCCATCCCATGCGTGTGCCCTACTGGAGCAGCGCCCATGCCCGATCTGCCGACGTCAAGAAGCCGTTGCGAGAACTGCAAGTGCGGCTACCAGGCCTCACCAACCGGGAGGCGGCTCCACGTCGGAGAGCCCTGCATCGGGTGTCCAGAAGCCGAGGTCGTCGGAGCCGCCAAGTCGCTCGGCGTTCTTCGCGTCGCTCATCTCCACGCTGACTCGCTCTGTGGCCGGGGAGACGTATGTCGTGATGCCCTCCTCGCCGCCGACGGGCAGGGCGACGGCGACTGCCCGCTCGCTGATGACGGTCACCTCGAGCCGCATCCCGTTGCCCTTGAGCCAGTATCTGGACCCCATCGCGCTCAACCCCGACCCGGGGAGGTCGACGTCCTCGAGCGGTCGCCGCTGAGGCTCCCCGACCATCTCGAACCCGGCGTCCTCCAGGGCACGAACCACTTCCATGCCCTGTCCTTCGTCAACCAAGTAGTCCACCAACAACCAAGGGCATCCCCCGAAGTCGGTGAAGCCGGCTCCGCACCAGGTTCCACCGAGCTCATCGACGTACGGATCGACGAGCGCCTGGTCATAGTGCACACGGTCAAAGGCTGCCCGGATCTCGGTCCGCGTCGCGACGGCTGGCGAGTAGGCAACACCCAGCGCCACGACTGCCCATATGAACGCGGTGCACGCTGCCACCAAGCGCATGCGTCGTCTGCGCCACCACAGCGCGGCTGCGAGGCACCCCGCCAGACCGGCGACCAGCACGAGGCAGGCCGGGAACCACTTCCATGAACCCGCCACACCCATGTCGAGCAGACACAGCACCGTGCCCGGAACGAGGATAAGCGTCCCCAGGATGGAGCCAGCGATCCGAGCCGACACGGCGGCCACCCTCATACCGATCCCCCTTGCCCCGATTCAGCCGCCAGTCTGGAGCACGACAGCGATCGGCCACTCGCGAATGGCGACCTTCGCTCGATGCGCTCGCGAGTCGCCCGGCAGGCCACCCCCTCAGGAGCGCAGCAGTCGCAGGACCGCGCGCTCGAGGGCGGCCTGCCGCTGGTCGTCGGTGTCGTAGCTGCGGCGCACGGCGGTCCCGATGGTCCGACCCTTCTCGTAGGCCTCGACGACGCGCGGGTCGACGTACGCCGACCGCGCCAGCGCCGGGGTGTTGCCGAGGAACTCGGAGACCTCACGCATCGTGGCCGCGATCGCGCGCTTGCGGGACGCCTTCGACTGACCGGGCTCCTTGGTGTCGGCCAGCGCAGCGGCGGCGATGACGGTGGCGTGCCAGGTGCGGAAGTCCTTGGCGGTCGCCTCGACGCCGGTCGTGTCGCGGATGTAGTCGTTGACCTGCACGGGGCTCAGGCTGCGCCACTGGCGTCCGTCCTTCCACGCCAGCAGGACGTCGCCGCCGCCGCGGCGCCGGCGCATGATGTCGAGCGCCTCGATGACGGTCGGGTCGTCGATGTCGATGCAGTGCTCGATGCCGGACTTCCCGACGAAGCAGAACCTGAGCTTCCCCGCCCGCTTGCTCACGTGCTCGCGGAGCAGGGTCGTCAGCCCGAAGGACCCGTGGGTGTCGGTGTAGACGTCGTTGCCGATGCGGAAGTAGCCGAGGTCGAGCAGCCGCACCGCGACCGCACAGGCCCGCTCCAGGCTCATCCCCTCGGCGCCGAGGTCGGTCATCACCTTCTCCCGCGCCCGGGACATCGCCTTGCCGAAGTCGATGATGCGCTCGAACTTCGCAGCGTCGCGGCTGGAGCGCCACTGCGGGTGGTAGAGGTACTGCCGACGGCCGGCGTCGTCGGTGCCGACGGCCTGGAGGTGCCCGTTGGCGTGGGGGGTGATCCACACGTCCTGCCACGCTGGGGGGATGACGAGGTCCTTGCAGCGCTGGGCGTCCTCGCCGGTGAGGCGCGCACCGTGCTCGTCGAGGTAGACGAAGCCCTTGCCGGCGCGGCGTCTGGTCCATCCCGGCTGGTCGGGTGAGGTACGACGTAGGCGAGGCACAGGGCGAGACTAGACCGAGCGGTCAGTCAGCTCGCGCTCATCTGGCGTGCGTGCCCAGCACCTGCTGCGCCAGCTCCAGGAGCTCGCTGGTCATGCGCTGCTCGGGGACCCGCACGGGCGGCCGGCCGTCCACCTCGAAGGTGTAGACGAACCTGTCGGGCTCGGGCGGCGTGCCCTGCGCGACCTCGGGGTCCAGCCGCTCGACCAGCTCGCGGGAGCGGGGGTCGCAGTCGGCGAGCGCCACCGCCCCGGTCACGGTCATGCCCGCGAAGCCGCCGGACCGGCTCACCCGGACGACCTCCGGCGGCGCAGGGGCCGAGGAACGACCCGAGCCGGGATCGCGACGGTCGGGCGTCACGCCCACCTGCTCCCACGCGGTCCTGACAGCGTCGGCGTGGCGGTCGGCGCGCGCCACGGTGAGGGCCGCGAAGTCCTGGAAGGTCGCGGTGGAGCCGAGGCCGTCGCCGGCGAGGGCGTCGTACCAGATGCGTCCGGCGCCCTCGAGGGACGAGCCGCCGATGGCCACCGCGGCCAGGTGGAAGGCGCGGTTGGGGATGCCGGAGTTGAGGTGGACGCCGCCGCTGTCCTCGGCGGTGACGATGTAGTCGTCCATGTGGCCGACCTGGGGGTCCCGACCCAGGACCGGGTCGTCGAAGGCGGTGCCGGGGCGGGCCATGTCGCGCAGGCCCCGGGCCCCGATCGAGGGCATGAACAGTCCTGCGCCGATCAACCAGTCGGCCTCGGCGGCGGACTGCCCGAGCAGGCGCTGCTTGAGGCAGGCGGCGAACACGTCGGCGAGCGACTCGTTGAGCGCTCCGGGCTCGCTGCGGTAGACGAGCCCGGCCGTGTGCTCGATGACCGCGTGGGCGAACTCGTGGGCGAGCACGTCGACCGGCTTGGTGAAGCGCTCGAACACCCTGCCGTCCCCGTCGCCGAAGACGAGGTGCTGGCCGTCCCAGAACGCGTTGTCGTAGTCGCGGCCGTAGTGGACGGTGAGGGAGACGGGGGCGCCCTTGTCGTCGTACGACGACCGCCCGAAGTCCTCCCGGAACATCGCGAGGGTCGCACTGATGCCCGCGGCAGCCTCGTTGACCGCGACGTCGTTGGCCTCCGGCTCGCCCTCGGCCCGGATCGGCGTGCCGGGCAGGCTCGTGGTCCCCCAGGCGTCGTGGACGGTCCAGGCGGCACCGCCCTCGAGCACCGGCATGCGCCGCTCGAAACCTGCCGAGAGCCGGGACCGGCGCGCCCTCATGCCCGCATCGTCAGCGGCGTGGTCGTTGCCGATCCGCTCGAGCAGCCACGGCGGCACGAAGCCGTGGCGGGGTGCCGGGTCAGGGTGCATGTGCGTGGTGCCCATGAGAGAGGGTCCACCCTCGCGCGCTCGGCCGCAATAGCCCGTTTGTCAGAAATCACCTGAGTGGTCCCGGCATGGCACCGCGTCGCGCGATTGAGGGCTGGAGGCGTACCGCCGGTAAACTCGCACAGCGCCATTTCGAGCGCCTCGCCCGCCCCGTCCACCCGGCGGTCGGTCCCCAGCTCCATTGCCCCTAGTTATGGGAGTCCCTCCTCGCATGTCCATGCAGCGCTCCGACATCCGCAACGTGGCGATCGTCGCCCACGTCGACCACGGCAAGACCACGCTGGTCGACGCCATGCTCCGCCAGGGCGGCGCCTTCACCGCGCACCAGGCCGAGGGCGTGGCCGAACGCGTCATGGACTCCGGTGACCTCGAGCGCGAGAAGGGCATCACCATCCTCGCCAAGAACACCGCGATCCACTACGCCGGTGCCGCCGCGGAGGGCAAGCCGATGACGATCAACATCATCGACACCCCCGGTCACGCCGACTTCGGTGGCGAGGTCGAGCGCGGGTTGTCCATGGTCGACGGCATCGTGCTGCTCGTCGACGCATCCGAGGGCCCGCTCCCGCAGACGCGCTTCGTGCTGGGCAAGGCGCTCAACGCCGACATGCCGGTGATCCTCGTCGTCAACAAGACCGACCGCAGCGACGCCCGCATCGCCGAGGTCGTGGACGAGACCTACGAGCTGTTCATGGACCTGCTCGACGAGTCCCACAGCCAGGACGCGCTGGACTTCCCGGTGGTCTACGCCTCGGGCAAGGCCGGCATCGCCTCCCTCGAGCAGCCTGCCAACGGCGAGAACCCCGACGGCACCGACCTCGAGCCGCTCTTCAAGACGATCCTCGAGACCATCCCCGCGCCGGAGTACGACGAGGGCGCGCCGCTGCAGGCCCACGTCACCAACCTCGACTCCTCGCCGTTCCTGGGCCGCCTCGCGCTGCTGCGCATCCACCAGGGCACCCTCAAGAAGGGCCAGACCGTCGCCTGGATGAGGCGTGACGGCACCAACAAGAACGTCCGGATCACCGAGCTGCTCATCACCGAGGGCCTCGAGCGCGTGCCCGGCGAGTCGGCCGGCCCCGGCGACATCGTCGCCATCGCGGGGATCCCCGAGATCACGATCGGCGAGACCCTGGCCGACGCCGAGAACCCCATCGCCCTGCCGCTGATCCACGTCGACGAGCCGGCGATCTCGATGACCATCGGCACCAACACCTCGCCGCTCGTCGGCAAGGTCAAGGGCTCCAAGGTCACCGCCCGCCTCGTCAAGGACCGCCTCGACGCCGAGCTCGTCGGCAACGTCTCGCTGCGTGTCCTGCCGACCGAGCGACCCGACGCGTGGGAGGTGCAGGGCCGCGGCGAGCTGGCGCTGGCCATCCTCGTCGAGCAGATGCGCCGCGAGGGCTTCGAGCTCACCGTCGGCAAGCCGCAGGTCGTCACCAAGGAGATCGACGGCAAGGTCCACGAGCCCTACGAGCGCCTGACGATCGACGCCCCCGAGGAGTACCTCGGCACGATCACCGAGCTGCTCGCCACCCGCAAGGGCCGCATGGAGCAGATGACCAACCACGGCACCGGCTGGGTCCGGATGGAGTTCGTCGTGCCGGCGCGCGGGCTGATCGGCTTCCGCACCGAGTTCCTCACCGACACCCGCGGCACGGGCATCGCCCACCACATCTCCGCGGGCTACCAGCCGTGGGCCGGCGAGATCCGCTCGCGCAACTCCGGCTCCCTGGTGGCCGACCGCAAGGGCGCGGCGACGGCGTACGCCATGACCTCGCTCCAGGAGCGCGGCGTCATGTTCGTCGAGCCGACCACCGAGGTCTACGAGGGCATGATCGTCGGCGAGAACTCCCGCGCCGACGACATGGACGTCAACATCACCAAGGAGAAGCAGCAGACCAACATCCGGTCCGCCACCTCCGACAACTTCGAGAAGCTCATCCCGCCGCGCAAGCTCTCCCTCGAGCAGTGCCTGGAGTTTTGCCGCGAGGATGAGTGCGTCGAGGTCACCCCCGAGTCGGTCCGCATCCGCAAGGTCGTCCTCGACGCCAACGCGCGCGCCAAGACGGCCTCGCAGGCGCGCAAGGCCAGCAAGTAGCAGCACGCCTCAGCGGTCCCCGGTCAGCCGGGGGCCGCTGGCGCTGACCCAAGGGTGGCGGCACCTGACGTCGATCCGGCCGATTGCCATGTCGTACGCCGCCAGGGTCGGCGCCGACTCAGACCGCGGCCACGACGGCCAGCCGGCCACTCCCGTAGCCGCCGACCTCGATGACCATGTCGGCGCGCAGCCCGAGAGTCGCGGCGTTCGCCTTGACGCCTGCGGGTACGTCGTCGTGGGGCCCGTACGTCGACTCGAGGCGCTGGTGCCTGCCCCTGGCGTCGCCGAGCGGGGAGGCCAGCACGTTGAGCACCTCGGCGGTGTTCTCCATGAGGCTGGCGGGGAGCACCTTGTCCTCGACGGCCGCCTCGGCACCGCCGGGCGGGATGAGCGCGAGCGCAGCGCCGGTGTAGGCCGCCAGCGCGAACTCCATCATGACCACGGACGAGACCCGCCCGTCGTCGGTGACGTAGACGGCGTACGCCGGAGCCGGCGACGCGTCGGGCGAAAGCTGGTCGGCGGCGTCGGAGATCGTGCACGGCCGCCCGAGCAGTCCGTCGAAGAGGTCCTTGACCTGCTTGTTGGTGGGAAGGCTCACGACGTCCTCCTCACACCAGCACGGCGCCGAGGGCGTCGGCGAAGGTGTCGGCGGTGAACGGCTTGGCGATCAGGAACAGTGCGCCGGCACCGGCGGCGAGCTCGCGCATCTCGGGCGATCCCTCCGACGTCACGAAGCCGAAGGGAACGGCGTTGCCGTTGGCACGGAGCTGGCGGAGGAGCTCGATGCCCGTCATGTTGGGCATGTTCCAGTCGGAGAGGACCAGGTCGGGCTGCTCGCTGCCCACCTTGTTCAGGGCGTCGAGGCCGTCCTCGGCCTCGACGAAGTCGTGGGAGGAGAAGCCGGCCTGGCGCAGCGTGCGAAGCACGATCTGCCGCATGACCCGGCTGTCGTCGGCGATGAGGATCTTCACGGGGTGCTCCTTTCGGGGGACGCTGGCCGGACGGCCAGCAAGACGGGTTCCCCACCCCACGAGACGGTGAGGTGCGGCGGGGTGGACGAGATGTCTGCGAGCCGCTCGGTCCCAGGCATCGGGAGGCCGAGGCGGGAGGTGCCGCTGAGGGCTCCCTTGAGGCTGCCTGCGACGACGTTGAGCACCTCGCCCAGGGCGTCCTCAATGTCCTCGCGGGTGACCAGGTCGCCGCGCAGGAGCCAGCGCGTCAGGGAGTGGGCACCGACGTCGGTGGTCGCGAGGACCATCTCGGCGCTCCAGTCCCCGGTCACGCGGATGCGGGCGCCGGGGCCGGTGAAGTCGTCGGGCAGCGTGCCGGTCCACGGCGTGCTCTCCGCGGAGAGCATGGCGGTCCACACCTGGGCGACCACTGCCTCCAGCAACGACAGGTCCGGCTCGACGGCGATGGTCATGTCAGGCCTCCACGGCGGGTTCGCGGATGAGGCCGAGGAACTCCAGCTTCTGCCACAGGTCCTGGCTCTCGAACGGCTTGGTGAGGTACTCGTGGGCTCCCGCTGCAAGGGCGCGCACGATGCGGTCCTGCTCGCTCTCGGTCGTCACCATCATGAGGGTGATCCCGCGCCACTCACGCCGGGCACGCACGGCGGTGACCAGCTCCAGCCCGTCCATGACCGGCATGTTCCAGTCGATGCAGGCAAGCTCCGGGGGCTCGGGCTGGCTCTCCAGGACGGCGAGCGCCTCGCGTCCGTGGCCCGCCTCGGAGACCTCGAAGCCCGCGCTCTGGAGGATGTTGCCGACGATGCGCCGCATCGCCCGTGAGTCGTCGACCACCAAGGCACGCATCAGCACGCCCCCTTTCTGATCCGGTAGACCGCCGAGCGGCCGGTTGGTTCGCGCTCCCACGCGTCGTCGATGCCGTACGTCATCTCGGCGGAGCCGAGGAAGAGGTATCCGTCGGGTGCCGTCACCTGGCGCACCCGGCGCAGGATGTCCTGCTTGGACTGCTGGTCGAAGTAGATGAGCACGTTGCGCATGAAGACCAGGTCGAAGCGGCCCATCCCGAGGAATGACCGGGTCAGGTTCAGCGCGCGGAACTCGACCATGTCGCGCAGCCTGCGATCGATCTGCCAGGTGAGCCCCTGGCGCTGGAAGTACTTCACGAGCAGCGGGGCCGGCAGGCCCCGGTTGACCTCGAGCTGGGAGTACTCCCCCGCCCGGCCGCGTCGCAGCATCTCCTCGGACAGGTCGGTGGCGATGATCTCGACCTTGAACCCCGCCAGCGCCGGCACGTCGAGCACCGTCATCGCGATGCTGTAGGCCTCCTGGCCGCTCGAGCAGGCCGCGGACCAGATCCGCAGCGTCCGGTCCGGCCGGTTGCCGGCGAGGGCGGGCAGGACCTCGGACTTGAGGGTGGTGAACGGGTCGCCGTCGCGGAACCACGACGTCTCGTTGGTGGTCAGCGCCTCCACGACGGCCGCCAGGTCCCGTGGGTTGCGCCGCTGCGAGAGGTGGGTGACGTACGACGACACGGTGGTGTGGCCGGCGGAGCGCGCCAGCGACTGCAGCCGCGACTCCACGAGGTACTCCTTGCCCTCGCCGAGCACGATGGCGCTCTCGTTGCGGACCAGCTCCTGGACGAAGGCGAAGCCGTCGGCGTGGATGGTCATCGCGCCGCTCCTGCCGTGAGGCCCCGCCCGGGCGTGACCGTGGCTGCCGTCCTGTCGAGTCGACGCCGCAGCTCCGGTGCGATCGCCGCGAGCGGGAGGACCTGCTCGGCGCGACCCGCCTCGACGACGGCGCCGGGCATGCCCCACACGACCGAGGTCGCCTGGTCCTGCACGAGCACCGACCCGCCGCGCTCGTGGATGGCGGTGGCACCCAGGGCCCCGTCCCGGCCCATCCCGGTGAGCACGACGCCCAGCGTGCCCTGGCCGACGGCAGCGGCGGCGCTGCGGAACAGCACGTCCACGGCCGGTCGGCAGTAGTTCTCCGGTGGCCCCTCGTGGAGCCGCGCGGTGAGGGTCCCGGCGGAGCTCACCACCTCGAGGTGCTGGTCGCCGGGAGCCACCGCGACGACCCCGGGTCGCAGGGTCTGGCCGTCCTGCGCCTCGACGACGGTCCAGGCGGTCGTCCGGTCGAGCCGCGCGGCGAGCTGGGCGGTGAAGACGGGTGGCATGTGCTGCACGACCGCGACGGGGACCCGCAGGGGTGGCAGGGCGCCGAACAGTGCGTGCAGCGCCTCGGGCCCTCCCGTGGAGCTGCCCACGACGAGCAGGCGGTACGGCGACGTCCCGGTGCGCGCTGCCGGCCCCGTCGGGGCGGGGGACGAGGCGGGCGCCTCCCCGCGCGGCACTGCAGCGGCAGCGGGCCGGGCGGCAGTCACCAGTGACCTGATCCTCGGCACCAGGGCGTCGCGGACCTGGCCGATCGAGCGGGTGACGCTGCCGACGTTCGCCGGCTTGGTGACGTAGTCGGTGGCCCCGGCGGCGAGGGCGTCGAGCGTCGCGGCCGCGCCCTGCTCGGTGAGGGTGCTGAACATGATGATCGGGATGCGGCTTCCGGCGGCGCGTAGGGCACGTACGGCCTCGATGCCGTTCATCTCCGGCATCTCGATGTCCATGGTGACCAGGTCGGGACCCAGCAGGTCGACCTTGTCGAGCGCGGCCCGGCCGTTGACGGCGGTGCCCACGACCTCGATGTCGGTCTCGGCCGCCAGGACGTCGGTGACCAGGCGGCGGATCACGACGGAGTCGTCGACGACCAGCACTCGGATCGGGTTCACAGGATCCTCACGGCGTAGGGCAGGACCGACCGTCTTGTCGGTCCGAGCCCCTCATCGGTCGAGGGGGGCCCGACCTGAGCAGATCGGTGGACTCAGCCCTGCACCCGGCGCCACGGCGCCAGCAGGACCTCGAGGTCCCCGTCGGGGAGCACGTCGGCGGCCAGTCTCGCGGCCACGACGCCGGCGACGGCGTTCCACGTGCCGCGCGCCGCGTCGGAGCGGGTCAGCCCGGCAGCAGCGCACGCGACCACCGCGGCGAGCTGCGCGTCGGCGGCGAGCCGGAGGCGCCCGGTCAAGGACATCGCCCACGTGGCCCGGTGCATCGCGGGTGCCCACAGCGCGGTGCGGCTTCCCACGTCGTCGACGGCCGCGCGCCAGGCATCGGCCGAGCCCCGCGCGAGCTCCTCGAGGAAGGCGGTGACCGCTGGAGCGTCGGCGACCTCCCAGGTGGGGTCGCAGCACACCTGCGACTGCTCCAGGGGAGCGCGCATCAGCGCCCACAGGTCCTCGTCGTCGCCCTCCCGCAGGTAGTGGGCCGCCGCGGCATCGACGATCACGTCGGCGGCATCGGCTGCGACCGGGTCCTGCACCGCCATGCCGTCCCCGCGCAGCCACGTCCACTCGAGGAGGTCGTGCCGGACGAGGTGGTCGAGCCCGTCGGCGCTGCCGAGGGTGCCGCGCTCCAGCCTCTCGAGGGTGTGGACCTCGCCCCAGGTGGCCTCGCGCACGGCGTCGCCGGCCACGGGCAGGACGTCGACGAGCACCTCGCGCTGCAGCGCCAGCGCCTCGCCACGGACCTGCAGGGCCCGCCGCGCCCGGGCACCGGGATGTTCGGCGGCGAGTCGCTCGACCTCGCGCGGCCCGACGGCGAGGGCGCCGCGAAGGACGGCCGCGGTTGCGGCGCCGTGGGGCAGGCGGCTCAGGTCGAACCCGAGCGTGACCGCACCGACCAGCGTGTAGCGCACGTCAGCCCCCGCTCCGTCAGACGCCGGAACCACGGCGGCCCGGTGCACCACAAGGATGACACCGGACCGCTCGTGTTGTCAGCGTCCGTCCACCGCGGATCGTCGGAGGGACGCGGGATTCAGCTCAGCTGGAAGCGCCCGACCTCGGTGCGCAGCTCCGCCGCCATCCGCGCGAGCTCCGTCACGGCGTCCAGGGTCTGGGAGACCGAGACCGTGGTGGACTCCGCCGCCGAGGCGACACCCGAGATGTTCGAGGAGATCTCGCCCGACCCCGTCGAGGCCTCGGCGACGTTGCGCGACATCTCGTTGGTGGTGGCCGTCTGCTCCTCGACCGCCGACGCGATGGTCAGCTGGTAGTCGTTGATCGAGGTGATGATCGTGGCGATCTGGCCGATCGCATCGACCGCGCCGCCGGTGTCGCCCTGGATGCTCTCGACGCGGCGTGCGATGTCCTCGGTGGCGTTGGCAGTCTCGCGAGCGAGCTCCTTGACCTCGTTGGCCACCACGGCGAACCCCTTGCCGGCCTCGCCGGCGCGGGCAGCCTCGATGGTCGCGTTGAGGGCGAGCAGGTTGGTCTGCTCGGCGATCGAGGTGATGACCTTCACGACGTTGCCGATCTCCTGGCTGGAGACGCCGAGCTTCGACACCGTCTCGTTGGTCGACTCGACCATCGAGACCGCCTGCGACGCCACCCGGGCCGCCTCGTTGGCCGAGTGGGCGATCTCGCGGATGGAGGCACCCATCTGCTCGGCGCCGGCGGCGACGGTGTGGACGTTGCGGGAGATCTCCTCGGAGGCACCGGCGACGAGGCCGGCCTGGGTGGAGGTCTCCTCGGCGCCGGCGGCGATCTGGTGCGAGGACGCCAGCAGCTCCTCGGAGGCGGCGGCGACGGCGTCGGACGAGGCGGTCACCGTGCTCACGATCTGGCCGACCGCGTCCATGGAGTTGTTCAGCGCCTTCTCGAGCTTGCCGAGCTCGGCAGCGGACTGCTCGGGCACCCGCCGGCTGAGGTCGCCGGCGGCGAAGGACTCGAGCGCGCGGACCGAGCGGTGCAGGGGCCGCAGGATGCTCCGGGCGATGAGGACCACGCTGCCGACGAGGAGCGCGATGCCCAGGGCGGCGAGGACGAGGGTGACCGTGCGGACCTGCGAGGCGACGGACTGCTCGAGCGCGACCAGTCGGGCGAACTCGACGTTCACTGCCTCCTTCGCAGCGTCGAGGGCGGTGTCGGTGGCCTCGTTGGCGTCCTGCACCCGCGAGTAGATCACCGGCCCGTCGTCCGAGCCACCGGTCTCCTCGACCATCTGGTTGATCGTGGCGATGTACTCGCCGAGGACCCCCTCGAGCGGCGTGATCGCCGCCAGCTCCTTCGCGCCGAAGTGCTCCGAGCTCGTCTCGAGGGCGGCCAGCTCCTCGTTCACCGTCGCCTCGTCCTCGGTCATCGCCTGCTGCAGCAGCGCGTCGGACTCGGCGCCCGAGAGCGCCTTGAGTGCGGTGGCCTTGATCTCGGTCGCACGCACTTCGATGGCGAAGACGTGGGCCCGGGTCTCGGCGGCCTCGGTGAGCTCGTGGGTGACGTCGCTGAGCCGCGACTGGCCCCACATGGCCACGCCGAGGACCATGACGGCCGTCAGGCCGCCGATGGTCGCGATCGCGGTCAGTCGCCTGCTCACGCTCCAGGTGATGGGAATGCGCATGAGTGTTTCCTTTCGGGGGTGGTCACGCGGCGACGGCACGGTCGACGTCGAGAGCGAGAAGAAGGGTGGAGTCGAGCTTGTAGGCGCCCAGGAGGAGCTCGCGGAACGCCGGGTCGAGGGTGTCCGGAGGTGGCTCGAACTGGTCGACGTCGACGTCGACGACCGACCCGATGCTGTCGACGACCAGGGCGAGGGTCTCGCCGGCCACCCGGATGACCACGAGCATGTGGTCACGTCCCGGGGCAGCCGCCGGCAGCCCGAGCTGGAGCCGCAGGTCCACCGCGCTGAGCACCTGGCCACGCAGGTTGATCAGCCCGGCCATGGTCGGGGGGGCCAGGGGCACGCGCGCCCGCGGAAGGCCGCGCAGCACCTCCTGGACCGACTCGACGCGGACGCCGTACAGGCGCTCGTCGAGGGTGAAGGTCACGAAACGGATGCTCACATCGCCTCCAGGGCAGGTACGGCGTCCCACGAGCCGGCGCCCACGGGGGCGATGTCGTCGTAGAAGCCCGGGTCGGCCGCGAGCACCGCGTCGCGGACGTCGAGCACCTCGACGACGCGGTCGCGGATCCGGACGGAGCCGGTCAGGCCGCGGTCGGAGATGTCGGACTGGCGCCCGGCCTCGTCGACGATGTCGACGATCTCCTCGACGACGATCGCGACACCGCGGTCACCGGACTGGTAGATGACGACGACGAGGTTCTCGGGCTCGCTGTCGCGCCACGAACCGACGGAGAGGTGGTGGTCCAGGCGCAGCAGCGGCAGCACCTCGCCGCGGTACTGGACGACCTCGCGGTGACCGACCAGCTCGATGGCGTCGCGGGGGAACGTCTCCAACCGGGTGACGACCTCGAGCGGCAGCGCCACGCGGCGCCCACCGCCGATGCCGGCAACCAGCCAGCGCTCCTGCTCGCTCCGCGTGCTCTCGGCGTCGTGGCGGTCCAGCTCGCCCTCGACCGTCTCGGAGCTCAACGCACGGCGCGCGATGCCCTGGACGTCGAGGATGAGCGCCACCCGGCCGTCGCCGAGGATGGTCGCGCCCGAGTAGGCACCCAGCTGCTTGATGCGGGCCGAGAGCGGCTTGACGACGACGTCCTCGGTGCTCAGCACCCGGTCGATGACGAGCCCGAAGCGGCGACCCTCCGACTGCAGCACCGCGATCAACACGTGCCCGTCGTCGCGCGTGGACTCCACCCCGAGCACGTCGGTGAGCCGCACCAGCGGCAGCAGCACGCCCCGGAGGCGGTGGACCGGCACGCCGTTGACGTCCTCGATCGCGCGGGCGGCGCGCTCGGCGTCGAGGGCGACCAGCTCGAGCAGGCTGACCTGCCCGATGGCGTAGGTGTCGCCGGCGCACTCCACGACCAGCGCGGGCACGATGGCCAGCGTCAGGGGGATCCGCAGCCGGCACGTCGTACCGCGCCCGAGCACCGACTCGATCTCGATGGTGCCGCCGATGGCCTCGATGTTGGTCTTGACCACGTCCATGCCCACACCGCGACCCGACACGTTCGTCACGGCCGCCGCGGTGGAGAACCCGGGCGTGAAGATCAGCTGGAGCAGCTCGGCCTGGGACATCAGCGCCACCTGGGCGGCGGTGCGGAGCCCCTTGTCGACGGCCTTGGCCGCCACCGCGGCCGCGTCGATCCCGCCGCCGTCGTCGCAGACCTCGACCACGACCTGGCCGCTCTGGTGGTAGGCGCGGAGGGTGAGACGTCCCTCGGTGGGCTTCCCGGCCGCCGTACGACGCTCCGGTGACTCGAGCCCGTGGTCGACCGCGTTGCGGACGAGGTGGGTGAGCGGGTCCTTGACCGACTCCAGCAGCGAGCGGTCGAGCTCGGTCTCACGACCGACCATGACGAGCTCGACCTGCTTGCCGCAGGCAGCACCCAGGTCGCGGACCACGCGCGGGAGCTTCGCCCACAGGTGGTCGATCGGCTGCATGCGCGTCTTCATGACGCCCTCCTGCAGCTCGGTCGCGATCTGGTCGAGCCGCTGCGCCGAGCGCGTGAGCTCCAGGTCCTCACCGTGCCCGGTCTGGCGCACGATCTGGTTGCGGGTGAGCACGAGCTCGCCCACCTGGCGCATCAGGGAGTCCAGCAGGTCGACGTCGACGCGGATCGAGGCGTCCGCGACCGAGCGGCGCTCTGCGGGAGCCTCGGCGGGGACCTCGGCCGGCACGTCCGGGAGCACGGCGACGGGCGTCACCTCGGGGACCACGACGGGCAGGTCCTCAGGCACCTCGGCGGTTGGTACGACGACCGGGTCGGCCGCCTCCTCCACGGACGCCGCGGGCTGCGCGGGAGACGACTCGCGACCCTCGAGCGCCTCGGAGACCCGCTGGACGACGTCGGCGACCTCGACCTTGCCCTCGGTGCCGTCGGCCTCGATCGCGGCCAGCAGGTCGCGGACCCGGTCGACCATCGCCAGCAGGACGTCGGTCGTGCCGGGCGTCATCGTCAGGTGGCCGTCACGGAGCTTGGCCAGGAGGTTCTCACCGACGTGGGTGATGGCCTCCAGCTGGGAGAAGGCCAGGAAGCCGCTGGTGCCCTTGATGGTGTGGATCGTGCGGAAGATGCTCCCGAGCAGCTCACGCGACCCCGGGGCACGCTCGAGCTCGACGAGGTCCCGATCGAGCTGGTCCAGGTTCTCGTGGCTCTCCACCAGGAACTCGCCGACGATCTCGTCGAGTCCTTCCAGGTCTTCCATGACTGCCCTCCACTCGCACCCTTCCGTGGGTACTGACACCCGGGCCATCGGCTGCGCGAGGTCCGACCTGAGGATTCCCCCGCCCAGCCGGTCCAGACCGGCCCTGCCGCAACGGGCCTTGCGCGACTACTTTCCGGACATGACACACGGGGGTTGGGCCAGACGTCAGGCAGCAGTCGCGGTGTCAGCGGTGGGGGGCTGGTGGCGTCCGTCCTCCTCGTCGTCGCCGCCTCTCCCGGACAGGCCGCCGGGTTCGACCAGGACAGCTGGATCTCGACCGGCTGGGTGGTCGACACCGGGATCACCAACCGCAAGGCCGCCAGGCTCGAGAAGCTCCCCGACGGCCGGCTGATGGCGCTGGTGGTCGTGGGCGACAACGGCACCTACGGCCACGCCGGCTCCTCGGTGCTGGTGTCCCGCATCCGCACCGACGACACCTGGGGCGCGCCGCAGGTCGTCGACCTCGCCACCGGCAACGTCGACGGGCGGACCTTCGACACCTACGCCGACCCCGCCGGCCGGGTGCTCGCGGTCTGGGCCGAGGCCAGCTTGACGCCCGGGCAGTGGCCCGTGCGCTCGGTCTCGCGTGACGCCTCGGGCACGTGGGGGACGCCCGGGCTCGTCTACACGGCCCGCACGAACGGAGCGCTCTCCACCGCGCTCCAGGTCGGCCACGTCCGGCCCCGCCTCGTGGCCGGGGGCGGCCAGGTCACCGTCGCCTGGGCGGACCTGCAGGGTCACACCAGCGCCACGATGGACCTGGACGCCGAGTCGCCCTCCCCCTTCCATGCCCGTCGCTGGGCGGCGGGCAGCTGGGGGCCCATCCTGGACAGCGACGCCTACGGCCCGGAGTCCGCGCTGGTGTCGCCGCAGTCGCCACAGTTCAGGTTGGTTCAGGGCGACCCCGTCCAGGCCTCGCGCGACTCGGACGGTCGCATCAGCTTTCTCTTCACCCTCGAGAAGCGCCGCCCCGTCCACACGATGGAGCACGCGCTGAACCCGCCAGGCGCCGCGGGGAGCCCCAACGTCGACGACGTGTGGGACGGCGTGCCCGAGCGTCCGTGGGACGCCGCCTCGGAGACCGCATGGGTGGTCCACCTCGACCCGGGCGACGCGACGTGGGGCGACCCGGCGCCGTTGATCTCCTCGGGCGGGCCGCTGGTCAACTGTGCCTCCCCCGACCTGCCGGCGAACCCGCCGGAGGATCCGTACTTCCAGGAGTGGCTGGACTTCAGCGAGTCGCCCGGCATCTCGACGTCCTGCCCGGTGAGCCAGTCCTGGGACCCCTCGGGTTCCTACACGCAGGCGGGCGAGCTGCGCATCCACCTGAGCTACCGCCGGAGCCCCACCGCTCGTGTGGTCCTCAACCAGTCCCTGTCGAGGCCGTGCAACCAGCCGCCGTCGTCCTACACCTTCTGCTTCGACGACTGGGGCACGCCCGACTGGGCCGTCGACTGGCGCCAGGTGAACGGGGTTCCCGGCTCCGGCGCACGGATCGCGATCCCCGCCGGGGCCGGTAGGCCGGGACCCGACGCCGTCGTGGAGGGTCGCTGGCCACTCAGCCGCTCCCACACCGTGACCACCTCGGCAGGTCAGGTCGTCGTCACCGACCGGCAGGGAGCCGACGGCAGGTCGATCGTCCTCGACCGGGCCTCGGGCACCGACGTGACGTGGACCGACGCGGGGATCACCACCGGCAACGTCTCCGTCAGCGGAGTGTTCGCCCACGGTCACGACGTCGCCGTCTTCTACGACAACGGCGCCGGCGGCAACTACCCCGACGAGGCGCCGCGGTGCGGAATGCTCGTGCTGCGCGGCGGCGCCGACGTCGTGGTCGGCCCTCTTCAGGGCTGCCTGCTGCCGAACGAGACGCACCGCCAGGACGTCGTACAGCTCGACGATGGACGACTGGCCCGCATCGACGCCACCCAGGCCGGCTCGGCCGTGCGGCTCTTCGGCTCCGACCAGCCGACCGACCCGACCCCGACCGAGCCCTCTCCCTCGGAGCCCTCTCCGAGCGAGCCGACCCCGACCGACACAGGCTCTCCGGCTCCCCAGCCTGCGCCCCCGCCGCCGGCTCCGCCCTCGCCCCAGCCCCCGGCTCCGACGTCGATGACGCTGCTCACCAAACCGAAGGTGACGGGCAAGCTGAAGGTCGGCAAGGTGCTGCGGGCCAATGCCGGCACCTGGCAGCCCGCGGCGACCTCGGTGTCGTACCAGTGGCTGCTGGGCAAGAAGCAGATCGCCAGGGCCACCAAGGCCAAGCTCAAGCTCAAGAAGGCCTGGAAGGGCAAGCGAGTCGCGGTGAGGGTCACCGTCTCGGCCGGCGGAGCGGTGCCGAGGACGGTGACCGTCAAGGCCGAGGGCCGCGTGCGCTGATCGCTCCCGGCTGCCACGATGACCCGATGAGTGGCCCGATGAGTGGCCCGGCGGGCGTCGAGCTGGCGGAGGTCCGTGACTTCCTGGCGAAGCACGCGCCCTTCGACGGCCTGCCCCCGCAGGCACTCGACCGCATCGCGCGCGCCTGCACGATCCGTTACGCGCGGCGCGGGTCGGTCGTGGTCGACGTCGGTGTCCACGGCGAGGGGATGTACGTCGTCAGGTCGGGCGCCGTGGACGTCGTCGACGAGGCCGGCGGGCTGATCGAGCGGGTGGGGACGGGCGGAGCCTTCGGCATGACCTCGCTGCTGGAGCACAAGCCGACGCGCTACCGCAGCACCGCCACCGAGGACACCCTGCTGCTGCTGATGCCGGCCGAGCTGTTCCACGAGCTGTCCCGCGAGCATCCCGGCTTCGCGACCTTCTACGCCGCCAGCCACCATGCGCGCCTCTCGCGCGCGATCGAGAACCTGCAGAAGGCCTCCTCCGGCAGCACCGTCCTCGGCACCCGGCTGCGCGACCTGGTCCGGCGCGAGCCGGTCACCATCGGTGGCGAGGCCACCATCGCCGCGGCCGCCTCGCAGATGGCGGAGGCAGGGGTCTCCTGCATCCTGGTGGTCGACGGCCAGGACCTGCTCGGCATCGTCACCGACCGCGACCTGCGCACCCGCGTCCTCGCCGCCGGTCGCGACCCCGGCGACCCGGTGAGCAGCGTGATGACCGCGCCGGCCGCCACTCTCCCGGCGGGGGCGCTCGCGCTGGAGGCGCTCCTCGAGATGGTGGGCCGCGACATCCACCACCTGCCCGTCATCGACGACGACGGCACCACCGTCGGCCTGGTCACCACGACCGACCTCATCCGGCTCGAGAACTCCAACCCGGTCTACCTCGCCGCCGACATCGGGGGGCAGACCACGATCGCCGGCGTGGTCGAGCAGGCCCACCGGATCCCCGACGTGCTGGCCATGCTCGTCGACCGCGACGTCACCGCCGGCGACATCTGCCGGGTCGTGACCGCGTTGGGCGACGGCGTACGACGCCGCGTCCTGACCCTGGTCGAGGCCGAGCTCGGTGGGGCCCCGGCCCCCTACAGCTGGGTCGTGCTCGGCTCGGTCGCACGCGAGGAGGAGGCGCTCTCGGCCGACCAGGACCACGCGCTGGTGCTGGGCGAGGAGGGCCACGACGAGTGGTTCGCGCGCCTGGCCGAGCGGGTGACCGAGGTGCTGGAGGAGTGCGGCTGGCCCCGTTGCCCGGGCGACGTGATGGCCACCAACCCGCACTGGCGCCTCACGGTCGAGGGGTGGCGCGGTCAGTTCATGTCGTGGTCGCGGGAGCCGGATCCGGACGCGGTGCTGCACGTGGCGGTGTTCCACGACATGCGACACCTCGGAGGGACGCCCGCGCTGACCGACGCCGTGCGCCGCGCCGCCGCCGACAACGTCTCGCCCCGTCTCCTGGGCCACCTCGGCTCGCAGGCCCTGCGGATGCGCCCGCCGCTGGGGTTCTTCCGCGGCTTCGTGCTCGAGCGCGAGGGCGAGCACCGCGAGACCCTCGACATCAAACGCGGCATCGCCGCCGTGGTGCAGCTCGCGCGGGTCCACGCCCTCCGCGCGGGGTCCAGCGCCCTGACGACACGGGCCCGGCTGGTCGCCGCCCAGCAGGCGGGACTGCTCGGCGAGGGCACCGCGACCGACCTGCGCGACGCCCTGGAGCTCATGTCCTACCGGCGACTGCGCCACCAGGTGGAGCAGGTCCGCGCGGGCGACAAGCCGGACAACCACCTCGCCCCCGCCGAGCTGACCGACCGCCAGCGGCGTCACCTCAAGGACGCGTTCCACATCGTGCAGTCGGCCCAGCAGCAGCTCTCCTCCCGACTGGGTCCGGGCTTCGACTGATGCGGCTCATCCCCCGCCGGCGACCGCCGGACCCGAGCCGCTACCCGGCCGGCCCGGTGCGCGACCTCGCCGCCGCTCCCGCCGCGGGTCCCGACACCCCGGTCTCCGAGCTCGACCTGCTCGCCGTCGACGTTGAGACCACCGGCCTCGACCCGCGCCGCGACCACGTGCTCGAGGTGGGCTGGGTGCCGGTGCGCCACGGCCAGGTCGTGCTCGGCGAGGCCGCCCAGTTCGTCGTACACCCCCCGGAGGGTGCCGGCGTGGGCCACTCCGCGACCGTCCACGGGTTGACCGACGACGCCCTGGCGTCCGAGCCGCCCCTCGGTGAGGTGCTGCCCGAGCTGTTCGCCGCGTTGCGGGGGCACGTGCTGCTCGCGCACCACGCCCCGATCGAGATCGGGTTCCTCGAGCGAGCCGCTCGCGAGACCTTCGACGCCCGGCTGCCGCTGACCGCGGTGGACACGATGGCCCTGCAGCACGAGCTCGAGGTCGGCCAGCACGGCGAGGTCCGGCCCGACCGGCTGCGCCTCGATGACGCGCGCCGCCAGTTCGGGCTCCCTCGCTACACCGCCCACCGGGCGCTCACCGACGCCATCGCCACCGGCGAGCTGTTCCTGGCCCAGGTCGCGGAGCTGCACCACCGGCTGCGTCGCCCGGTGCTGCTGCGCGACCTCAGTCCGCGGCGCCGACGCTAGCGCCGGTCTCCGTGCCGTCGGCGCTCGTCAGTGGGGGCAGCACGACGTTGAACCGCCGCCGCTGGGCCGTGATCACGACCTCCTCCGACTGGGCGACGCCGTGGCGCCGGTCCAGGGCGGTCAGCACGTAGCGGCCCAGCGGGGGCAGTCCGAGCTCGTAGTGCCCCTCGGTGTCGGTGCGCGTGGCGCCGACCGACTGCCCGGTGGCGTCGGTCAGCACGACCAGGGCGTCGTCGACCGGCCAGCCGTCGCGCGAGACCACTCCGGCGACGGTGAGGCGCTCCTCGATCTCCAGCACGGTCCTCTCGTCCGCGGACAGCTGGCGCAGCTCGGACCTCGCGGCCCAGCCCTCCGCGGCACAGACGATGAGGTACTCGCCCGAGCCGGGGAGCACGACCGACCAGCGGCCGTCGTTGTCGGCGCGCGCCCAGTCCGCCTGGCGGCCGTTGCGCTGGAGCACCGACACGACCGCGAGCCGGACCGGCTTGCCGTCGGGCGTCTGGACCCGGCCGCGTACGACGACCTCCGCGCCCTCGCCGCGCCGTACGGCGTCCGCCCGGGCGGGGACCTGCGCCGCTCCACCGTCGGGCAGGGGCGCCAGGGCCGGCGTGGGCCGGGCCGGGATCAGCACGCCCACCGCCGCACCCAGCAGTGCGGCACCGGCCGCCAGCCAGCTGGTGGCATGGATGGCCGCGAGCGAGGGAATGGTCGTGCCCGCCAGCGTGCCGGCGGCGAGCACTGCCGCGACGGTCGCCGAGCAGGTGGACGTGCCGACCGACCGGACCACCGTGTTGAGGCCGTTGGCGGCCGCCGTCTCCGTGATCGGGACCGACTGCATGATGAGGACCGGCATGGCCGCGAAGCTCACCGCGATGCCGATCGAGACGATGGTGACCCCGATGAGCAGCTCGAGGACGCTAGCGTCGAAGAGGACCCGCACGACATAGCCGAAGCCGACGACCAGGAGGCCGGCGACCAGCGTGGTGCGGGCGCCGTACCTGCGGGTGATGGAGGCCGAGAGCGGCGCCATCATGATCATGAGGACGCCGCCGGGCAGCATCGCGAGACCCGCCTCGGTGACCCCGAGCCCGAAGCCCACCCCGGACGCGACGGGGTACTGCAGCTGCTGGATGGCGACCAGCAGGTTGGCGAACATCGCGAAGCCGGCGAGGAGCGAGGCGACGTTGGTGAGCAGCACCGGACGACGCACCGACGTGCGCAGGTCGACCAGCGGTGCGCCGCTGCGCAGCTCCCAGGGGGCCCACGCCGCGAAGAACACCGCCGACACCAGGAAGGAGAGGAGCGTCCACTGCGAGGTCCAGCCCCAGTGGCCACCCTTGGAGATGCCGAGCAGCAGGCCGGTGAGGGCCACGGACATCAGGATCGCGCCCACCCAGTCGAAGGCGCCCGGCGCGCGCACGTCGGACTCGGGCACCACGAGGAGAACCGCGACGAGCATCACGACCGCCATGCCGACGCTGCCCCAGAACACCGACTGCCAGCCGAAGTGCTCGTACATCACTCCCGACAGCGGGAGGCCGATGGCGCCGCCGATGCCGAGCGTCGCACTCATCAGGGCGACCGCGCCGCCGATCCGCTCCGGCGGCAGCTCGTCGCGCATCATCGAGATGCCGATCGGGATCAACGCCGGGGCGAAGCCCTGCAGCGCACGCGCCACGATCAGCAGCGGCAGGGAGTCACTCACCACCCCGAGCAGGGAGCCCGCGAGCAGCACGATGAGCGAGACCACGACCATCCGCCGCTTGCCCCACATGTCGGCCAGGCGCGTGAGGATCGGCGTCGCCACGGCACTGGTCAGGAGCGTCACGGTCACCAGCCACGACGCGTTGTCGATGCTGGTGTCCAGCAGGCCCGGGAAGTCCGGCAGCAGCGGCACGACCAGGGTCTGCATCAAGGAGACCGACGTGCCGCACAGCGCCAGGACGAGGACGATCGGCCCGGCACGACGCTGGCGCTCGGTCTCCGACGCCCCCGGCGGCGGGCGGGTTGTCTCGACAGCGCTCATGTCGCGACCATAATCGGCGCCCGTCAGACCCCCCACCTACCCTGAGCCGGTGACCTCGCCGACCAGCCCCCGCAGGGGGTTGTTCGCGACGCTCGCGCTCCTCACCACGATCACCGCGCTCACGGGCAGCCTGGGCGCGCCACTCGTCCCCGGGATCGCCACCGAGCACGACGTCCCGCTCGAGGACGCGCAGTGGTCGCTCACCCTCACCCTCCTGGTCGGGGCGGCGTCGACGCCGGTGCTCGGCCGGCTCAGCGGCGGCCGGCACCGCAACGCGGTCGTGGCGGCGACGCTGGCCGCCGTGCTGCTCGGCACCCTGCTGTGCACCGTCGACGTGGGGTTCGCGGCATTCCTGACCGGGCGCGGGCTGCAGGGCCTGGGCTACGGCCTGACGCCTGTCGCCATCGCGATCGCCCGGACGAGCCTGCCGGCCGAGAGGCGGGCGGCGGCCATCTCGATCCTCTCGGTCACGACGGTCGCCGGCGCCGGGCTGGGCTACCCGGTCTCGGCCGGGCTCGCGCAGGCGTGGGGTCTCTCTGCGGCGTTCGCCGTGGGTGCCGTGCTCGTCGCCGCCACCCTGGCTGCCTGTGTCGTGACGCTGCCGCCCAGCCCTGGCACCACGCACGTCCCGGTCGACTGGCGCGGGACGGTGCTCCTCGCAGGCGGGACGACAGCAGCCCTGCTGGCGCTGGCCCAGCTCACCGCGGCCCCGCCGCTGCTCACCGCGGCGCTGCTCCTCGTCGCGGTCATCGGATGGACGCTCTGGGTCCACGGATCGCGGCGACGCCCGCACCCGATCGTGGACCTCGCCCTCGCCGTGCGACCCGTGCCGCTGCTGGCCCACGCCACGTCGTTCCTCATCGGGGTCGGCGTCTACCTGCTGCTGCCGCTGGTCGTCGTGGTGGTGCAGGCGCCGTGGGGACTCGACCGCGGAGCGGCCGTCTCGGGCCTGTTGCTGGTGCCGTACTCCCTCATCAGCGTCGCGGGCAGCCGCCTCGGCCTGCGACTCGGGCCGGTGGTGGGCAGGTTCATGCTCCTGCCGCTGGGGTGCAGCACCTACTTCCTGGCGTTCGTCTCGATGACGCTGTGGCACGACACCGTGTGGCAGCTCGTCGGGGCGATGGTCCTGGCCGGCCTGGGCAGCGGCCTCGCGCTGGCTGCGATCCCGGGACTGCTGGTCGTGTCCGTGCCAGCCGCGGAGACGGGCAGCGCGGTCGCCTTCAACATGCTGCTGCGCTACCTCGGCTTCTCGCTCGGGAGCACGCTCGGCCTCTTCGTGCTCACCTTCGACGGCGAGCCGACCGGCGCGTCGTTCGACCGCGCCATGCTCGCCTCCTGCCTCGTCGCGGGGTTCACCCTCGTCGTGAGCCTGCTGTACGCCGTCCGCGCGACGAGGTTCCGCTGGTGAGGCGCCGCTTCAGGCGGCCGTTGCGCTCCACTCGTCGTTGGCCTCGACAGCCACGCCCATGAGTGCGACGCCGAGCAGCATCGCCGTGAGGTCGCGGACCAGGTCGGGAGTCATGTCCGCGACGAGGGCGGTCACGGCCTGGAGCGCGGCATGGACGACCAGCAGGCCCGAGACCCACCGGGCCACCGCCCTCGAGCGCAGCAGGGCAAGAGCGGTGAGGAGCTCCCCCAGCACGAAGGCGACCGCGAACACCGCCACGAACGCCAGCAGGGTGCGGTCGTTGGTGACGGCTTCGACGTCCCCGGCGGTGAGCTCGGCGCTGCCGATCACCGCGCGCAGCAGCACGAGCAGCGCGGCGTAGCCCGCGAGGCCGATCGTGCCGATCGCCCAGATGCCGATCCCGGTCAGGCCCAGGACGCGTCCGCGGTCCGACAGCAGCACGATCACCGACGGCATCCCGAGTGTCATGCCGACGGCGGCGAGGTAGAACGCGAACGAGGCGACCACCCACTGCCCGTGGTCGCTCTCCACCGACGCGACGAGGTCGGCGAAGTCCCCGCCCGCGGGCAGCAACAAGGAGCCCAGCACCATCAGCACCGCGCCGCACGCCAGGCTCGCCGCGGACCACGGCAACCACGTCATCCTCATCGCGGTTCACCCTAGGGCTCGGCCCGCCTGTGGCGCCGCCGAATGGGCGCTGACCACGAAGCGGTCGCCCTGGAGTGATGCTGGACACCCACTCTAGTGTGACGCCCGTGGATCTCGAGATGACGTTCGACGAGTTCGATTCTGGCCTGCCCCCGGTCGTCGTGCGCGCCATGGGCGTGGTGGTGAGCATCCCCGTGGTCGACGAGGACGCCGGCGCCCGGCTCCGCCACCAGTGGAGCCGCGCCCTCACCGACGACCCCGTCGAGACCCGCCTCGTCGTCGCCCTCGACGGCCTCGAGGACCCCCGCGACCACGACTACGCCGTCACCACGCGCGTCACGCTCGCGGCGCTCGAGGTCACGGCCGGCCAGCGGATGAGCCTCCACGCCGGCGCGGTCGCCAACGAGGCCGGGCAGGCGCTGGCGCTCGTGTGCGCGTCGGGGGGCGGCAAGACCACCGCGACCACCGCGCTCGCCGAGAAGCTCGGCTATCTCTCCGACGAGACCGTGTCGATGGAGCTCGACGACCTGACGATCCACCCCCACCCCAAGCCGCTCTCGGTGTGCACCGACGAGAAGCTCCCCACCGGGCGCTCCCGCAAGCTGTCGATCTCCCCCGATGACGCCAACCTCGCGCCCACCCCCGAGAGCGCCCGCCTCGGACGCATCGTGCTGCTCCGCCGCGACGGCTCCGACGTGGGGCTCGTCCCGCTCACGACGGCCGAGGCGATCGTCGAGATCGTCCCCCAGACGTCGTCGTTGGTCCTCCTGGACTCCCCGCTCCTCACCCTCGCCCGGATCATCGACACGTGTGGCGGCGCGTTCGCGCTCCACTACGGCGAGATCCGCGAGCACGTCGACACGCTGACCGACCTGCTCGCCAGCGACCTGCCCGCCTCGCCCGCACCCGTCCACCACCCGCCCGCCGAGACCCGCTCCCCCGTCGGGGCCGAGTGGTCCCGGGTCGCCTGGGCCGACGCGGTGCAGTACGACGACCAGCTCGTCGTACTCATCGGCGACAACGCCCACCTCCTCACCGGCCTCGGCACCACCCTGTGGCTGGCGCTCGCCCAGTCGGAGACCCTCGACAACCTGGTCGCCGTCGCCGTCGAGGCGCACGGCCCGCACCCCGAGGCCGAGGCCCTGGTCACCACCGCTCTCGACGAGCTGGCCGACAATGGTCTGGTGGTCCGGCCGGGCGGTTGACGCCGGTATCGACCAGGTGGAGCTACCGGTCCTCCGACAGTTCAGATGCCTTGGCCGCGCGCCCCAGTCCTGGGATCACGGTTACCAGGGCCACGAGCGGCAGCAGGGCCAGGACCAGCAGGCTGCCCGGGATGCCGAGCGGCTCGCCGAGGCCCGCCACCACCGCAGAGCCGATGCTTCCGCCGACCAGGAAGAGCAGCGTGGCGATCCCGAGAGCTGCGCCTCTCACGTCGTCGTGCACGGCATCGCCCACCGCAGTGATCATGGCTGGCTGCCCGAATCCGAATGAGGCAGTCGTGAGCATCACCGCCACACCTACGGCGATCGGCGCCGTCTGTGCGGTGCCGAGCGCACCCACGACCAGCGAGACGGACGATGTCATGGCTGCCATGGCCAGGACCCGCGTGCCCCCATGGCGCTCGAGCAAGTGCGCAGCCACCTTCGGCATGAGAAGAGCCACCCCCGCACTCGGTAGCAGGAGCAGCCCCACGCGCCAGGGCTCCCAGCCGTGGCCAACCAGAGCGGCGGGGACGCCGATCAGCAAAGCGAACCACGAGGCCGGCACGGTCGCGCCCACCACCGCAGAGCGGATCACCGTGGGGTTGCGGATCACCGTGGCCGGCAGGAAACCATGGGGGTGGTGCCTCACCCGCCGGGCGACGAGGGGCGCCCCCAGCAGGCACAGCACCGTGCCGATCAAGCCCACCAGCCTTCCCGCCGAGGGCGACTGCACGATCATCACGAGGCCCGCCGACGTGGCGGCGACCAAGGCTGCACCCAGCAGGTCGAGCCTGGCCCTGCTGCCGTCGCCAGCCACCGCCTGCCAGATCAGCGGGAGCACAAGGAGTCCACAGATTGGCAGGGCCATCACGGCGCGCCAGTCCAGGACATGCTCGACCGCCCCGCCCAGCAGCGGCCCCACACAACTGACAGCGGCCGCGACGGCCGCCAGTCTTCCGAGGGCACCACTGCGCACCCGTCCGTCGTACCTCGCACTGATCAGGGTCACGCCGAGAGTCGGGACGGCCGCCGCACCCGCGCCTTGGAGCAGGCGCGCCACGAGCAGAAGCTCGAACGAGGTGGCCACGGTGGCGCCCAGCGCCCCGAGCGTCATGAGCCCGACTCCCACGAGCAGAGGAATGCGAACCCCGACCAGGTCTGAGACCCGTCCGTAGATCGGCGTGGCGACAGCGAGCATCAGCACGTAACCGCTGATCGTCCAGGCCGCGACTCCGATGCTGGCACCGAACTCGTCGGCCACCGCCGGCAGTGCGATGGCCGCGGAGGAGGAGCCCATGCCGGCCAGGCCGAAAAGCAGTCCCAGCAACAGCGAGACTCGCCGTGCATCGCGGGCTTCACTCACGACTGTCTCCCGGTGTTCAAACCGGGTCACCCTCTCACACCCGCTTGAAGAGTGCGGCGAGCGCCTGGCCCCCACCGATGCACATGGTGACGATGCCCAGCTCAAGGTCGCGGCGCACCATATCCTTGGCCACCCGGAGCGTGAGGTTGGCTCCCGTCGCCCCGACGGGGTGGCCGAGCGCAATGGCACCGCCGTAGGGGTTGACCTGCGCCGGATCGAGCTCCACGTCGCGCATCACCGCGACCGCTTGTGACGCGAACGCCTCGTTGAGCTCGATGATGCCGATGTCGGAGGGCGAGGTGCCCGTCTGTTCGAACAGGCTACGCAGCGCCAGGGTGGGGGCGTAGCCCATCAGCTCGGGCTCCATCGCCGCAGTCGTGACCGTCTCCAGCGTGACAAGGCCGGTCAGGCCACGCTCACCCGCCGCTGACTCACGAGCGAGTACGACGGCTGCGGCGCCGTCGTTGATGCCGGAGGCATTGCCGGCAGTCACCGTGCCGTCCTTGGCGAAGGCCGGCCGCAGTCCTGCCAGGACCTCGACCGTGGTGCCGGGCTTGGGGTGCTCGTCGACCTCGACGGTGAACGGCTTTCGACCACCCACCTCGACGGCGACGATCTCCTCCGCAAAGGCAGCTTGCGCCTCCGGGGTGGCTGCACGACGCTGGGATTCGGCCGCGAACTCGTCCTGCTCGGCGCGCGAGACGTCGTACTTGTCCGCAACGTTCTCGGCAGTCACCCCCATGTGGATTCCATGGAACGGGTCGGTCAGCATCATGACGGTGCCGTCGACCAGCTCGCGGTTGCCGAGCTTGTAGCCGCTGCGCGCGCCGAAGTCGTAGAACGGCATCCGCGTCATCGACTCGTCACCGCCGGCGAGGGCGAAGTCCAGGTCGTTCCAGCGCATCTCCATCGCTGCCGACCAGATGGCCTGCAGCCCGGAGCCGCAGAGCCGGTTGACCGTGTAGGCGGGGACGTTGGCAGGCAGGCCGGCAGTGATCGCGACCCGGCGGGCGTTGTAGGCGTCCGGGCCGACCTGGCCGATGCACCCCATCACCACCTCGCGGATGTCGTCCGCACTGACCCCTGCCCGGGCCAGCGCCTCCTTCGCCGCTGTCGCGCCCAACTCGAAGCCCGGCACGTCCTTGAAGATGCCGCCGAAGCTGCCGATCGGGGTACGGGCGCCGTCAAGGATGATGATCTTGTCGTTGTTCATGCGCTCTCCTGGAGTGGGTGGACAGGTGTCCGGTAGGCGGCGACAGCGTTACGCTCCCGCCATGCTGGGTGCTTCGGTGAGCGGCTGACCCGCGCTTGCACAGGCGTCGCCGAGAGGATCCGACCACTGCGGCGCTACTCATCCCCGCCGGCGGCCACACTGACCAGAGGGCCCACAGCCTCGAGGTCCTCAGGCGTGTCGAGGTCAACACGCATCCCCCGCTCGGCGCGATCGGACCGCTCATATCCGAGCCGCTCGTGCATCGCCGCCGACCGGTGGCCAAAAGCGATTCCGGGCAATTCGTAAGGGCCGTGAACCAGCATTGTGGTACCGCTGTCATGGTGATCGGCGACGTACAAAGGCGTCTCCCGATCGAGGTGTTCCGACAGCACGGAATCAACATCGGCTCCTCGCAGCTGCGGAAGATCCGCCACCATGACAGCCACTGACTCGTCAGGGCGGACGCTCAAAGCCTGGCGTCTGCCCATCGCCGCGGCTCGGTTCATCCCGCGTGGGTATCCCTCGGCTACGAGGTTCGCGCCCACCCGGAGGGCTCCAGCAGCGATGAGGGGATCGCTCGTGACGACCCACACCGCACCTACCGATCGGGTGGCAAGGACTGTTCGGATGGTCGCGTCAGCAAGGTTTCGAACGACGATCCGTTTCTCTCGCTCGGGGAGCCGCAGGCGCGACTTGGCATGGCCAGCGTGTTTGGCAAGCACCACGACCGAGACCCCCGGATGGGGGAGGCAATTCATGGCACCACATCGAGAGTTCGCGGTGGGATGCGTTCGTACGTCGTGGTCCGCTCGCGAACACTGCGCCCGATCCCGGCCGCGATATCGGTGAGTTCCGTGACGGTCTTGGCCGAGCCGTGCTCAGAGCCGGCCATGCGAGAAATGGTCTCCTCCATCAACGTTCCGCCGAGGTCGTTGGCACCGGCACGCAGCATGGCGCGGGTGCCGTCGACACCGAGCTTGACCCACGAGGTCTGGATGTTGTCGATCGCGCCGTGGAGCAGGATCCGGGCGAGCGCGTGGACAGCGAGGTTGTCGCGCATCGTCGGACCGGGGCGGGCCACGCCCGCGAGGTAGATCGGCGCAGAGGTGTGCACGAAGGGTAACGGCACGAACTCGGTGAATCCCCCCGTCTCCTCCTGGATACCTCGCAGCACTCGCAGGTGCGACACCCAGTGACGCGGGTTGTCGACGTGGCCGTACATCATGGTCGAGGACGACCGCAGCCCCACCCGGTGCGCGGTGGAGACAACTTCGACCCAGGTGGACGCAGGCAGCTTGCCCTTGGTCAGGATCCAGCGCACGTCGTCGTCCAGGATCTCCGCCGCGGTGCCTGGAATGGTGTCCAGTCCGGCCTCCCGCGCCTTGATCAGGAAGTCCTCGATCGACAACCCGGTCCGGGTTGCGCCGTTCACGATCTCCATGGGGGAGAACGCGTGCACGTGCATGGACGGCACACGCTGCTTGACCGCTGCGACCAGGTCGAAGTAGGCGGTGCCTGGGAGCTCGGGGTCGATCCCGCCCTGCATGCACACCTCGGAGGCACCCAGGTTCCACGCTTCTTCTGCGCGGTCGGCCACCTGCTCGAGCGACAGTGAGAACGCGTCCGCGTCCGTACGGCGCTGGGCGAACGCGCAGAACCGACAGCCCACGTAGCACACGTTGGTGAAGTTGATGTTGCGGTTGACGACGTAGGTGACCTCGTCCCCCACGGCGTCCCGACGAAGGTCATCGGCCACCTGGCACACGCTGGTCAGGAGGTCGCCCTCGGCGGTGATCAGCGCCAGCGCCTGCTCGTCAGTGAGCCCGGCCGGGTCCTTCTCCGCCGCGCGCAGGGCCGCCCAGCCGGCATCGCTGGTCGAGGAGGGTGCACTGGCACCAGTCACGGAACCCGGCGCCCCGACCTGCTCGCGCAGGGCGTCCCAGTCGCCGTAGACCGAGTCGAAGTCAGCTCGGCGGTCCTGGGTGCGTCCGCTCGTGTCGATGGCGGTGTGCAGGTCGACACGTCCCGCCGCCTCGAGCCCACCGTCCGGCTCCTGCCAGGGCATCCCGGTCGACCGAGTATCCTCGCGCGCCAGGCCGTCGGGACCGGCCAGGGCGACGACGTGCCCGACCAGCCGGGGATCGAGCCACGCCTCACCACGACCCAGCACGCCGAGGACATACTCCGGGTGCACTGTCAGCCGCGACTTCAGCTCCATCCCTGACGCCGCAGTGACCTCGGCCAACCGCTCCAGCGAGGGCCACGGTCGCTCGGGGTTGACGTGGTCCGGCGTCAGCGGGGACACCCCGCCCCAGTCATCGACACCCGCGTCCAGGAGTGCAGTGCACTCGACCAGGTCGGTGAGGTTGGGCGGCGCCTGGACTCGCATCCGCGGTCCGAGCACGATGCGCGTGACCGCGATCGCCGCGCGGTACTCGTCGAGTCCCAGGTCGTCGGCGTGTCGCATCGCGGTGTCCTGCTTGGCCCGGAAGTTCTGGACGATGATCTCCTGCAGACCGCCGTACTGCCTGGCCACCTTGCGCAACGCGAAGATCGTCGCGGCGCGCTCGGCCAGCGTCTCGCCGATCCCTACCAGAAGTCCCGAGGTGAACGGCACGCCCACGCGGCCGGCGTCCTCCAGGACCCGCAACCTCAGGTCCGGGTCCTTGTCGGGCGATCCGAAGTGCGCCAGACCCTTGGTCTCGAACAGGCGACGCGACGTGGTCTCCAGCATCATGCCCATGGACGGAGACACCGGCTTGAGCCTCGTCAACTCCTCCCACGACATCACCCCGGGGTTCAGGTGCGGCAACAGGCCTGTCTCCTCCAGCACCCGGATCGCCATCGCCCGGACGTAGGCCAACGTGGAGTCGTAGCCCTGCTCGTCGAGCCACTCGCGCGCCTCCGGCCACCGGTCCTCGGGACGATCACCGAGCGTGAACAGCGCCTCCAGGCAGCCGACTTCCGCACCCTCGCGAGCTATCGCCAGGATCTCGTCGGGCGACAGATAGGGCGCCCGCCCGTCGCGCGCCGCCTGCGCCGGCGACTCCACGAAGGTGCAGTAGTGGCAGCGGTCGCGACACAGCCTCGTCACGGGGATGAACACCTTGGGCGAGTAGGTCACCACCCCCGGCCGCCCGGCGGCGACAAGACCTGCGTCGCGCGTCCGCGCGGCCACTGCACACAACCGGTCCAGGTCCTCGCCCCGAGCACGCAACAGCGCAGCTGCCTCCGCGACGTCGACCGCCGCGCCCCGCTCGACGCGCTTCAGCGCGCGGGCGACCTCGCGATAGGTGGGCCCAGCCGCCACGTCCATCTCACACGTCCGTGACGCGAACGCCCGCATGGGCCTTGTAGCGGCGGTTGATGCTGATCAGGTTGGCGGTGAGCGCCTCGACCTGATGAGCGTTTCGCAGCCTCCCGGCGTAGACGCCGCGCATGCCGGGCACGACGTCGGCCAGCGCCTGGACTAGATCCGTTGCCTCGCGGTCGTCGCCGAGAACCAGCACGTCGGTCTCGATCGAGACGGCCTCCGGATCCTCCAGCAGCACTGCCGAGACATTGTGGAAGGCACCCACCACACGTGAGTCCGGAAGCACCGCCGCGGCCTGCTGGGTGGCCGAGCCCTCCTCGACCGGCAGCGCATAGGCACCCTGCTTGTCGAAGCCCAACGGGTTGACGCAGTCGACCACCAGCTTGCCGGCGAGCACGGGCGCCAGCAACTCGAGCAGCTCCTTGTGTCCGTCCCACGGCACCACGACGAGTACGACGTCGCCGGCGGCGGCCGCCTCCGCGTTCGACGCACCGCGGACCGAACCTGTCAGTTCAGCAGCCGTCGTGGCGGCCCGCTCGGCCGAACGGCTGCCGATCACGACGTCGAGACCAGCCGCAGCGAAGCGCCGCGCCAGACCGCGACCCTGCGGGCCGGTGCCACCGAGTATCGCGATGGTCTGATCGGTGATGCTCATCTGTGCTCCTGGTGAGTGTTCGGGGGGCTTGTGAGGGCCATTGGCTCGGGTGGCACGAGGCGCCCCATCCTTCGGGACCCTCCGCGAGACATTGGTCCAATGGTAGTGTCTTTGAAATTGATATACCAACCAGCACGAAGTCCTGCCAGGAGGTAAGGGATGACGCCACGAATCGTGACCGGGGTCGACGGCTCGCCGACCGCGAACGAGGCAGCGACGCGAGCAGCGGTCCTCGCCTCCCACACCGGCGCCGAGCTGCACGTCGTGTCAGCCTTCGGGCACATCGAGGAGCGCACTGTTCGCGCAGAGAACGTCACTGTTCACCTCACTCCCCGTGAGGATGCGCTGCGTGATGCCGAGGCAACGGCCGAGCTGCTCCGCGTCCAAAGCCCTGGGATCAGCGTCATCGCGGCCAGTGTGGAGGGCAGGCCGGCCAAGGCCCTGGTGTCTTACGCCGAGGAGGTCGAGGCCGAGCTGATCGTCGTCGGCAACAAGCGTGTGCAGGGCATCGCCCGCATCCTGGGCAGCATCGCGGCAGACGTGGCGCAGAAGGCGCATTGTGACGTCTACATCGCGCAGACCCACGGGAGAGGATGACGCGGACTCGACAGCGTCCCGCCTCACCGCTCCAGGACCTGTTCGCGGAAGGTCTCGAGATGCCCGTGGCTCAGGCCGTTGGCCTGCAGCCACTCTCGGGCCCCGCCACGTTCGGCAAGCCAGTCGATGAGCCCCTGCATGTTGCGCGCCCGGGGCAGCTGGTCATCGAGCGAGCTCCCAGCGAGCATCTCGGCATAGGGGCCGGCGCTCGCGAGCCGCTCGAGGACGAGATCCAGCGACGTCTCCGTCAGCACGTAGTCCGCGACGACTTCCTCCTCCGACACGCCCAGCACGAGCAGGACCAGGGCCGCGACGACGCCGGTCCTGTCCTTGCCTGCCGCGCAGTGGAACAGCACCGGATGTGCCGCAGCCGTCGTCACGAGACGGACCGCCTCGACCACCGTGTCGGGCCGGCTCGTGAGGTAGGCGTGGTAGCGCGCTCGCCACGAGCTCTCACCTCCGGCGGACAGGGGAAAGCGGTGATGGTCCACGCCGTGCTCCGCCCAGGGGACGCACTCGAAGCTCATCTCCGTGCCGCGACGCAGGTCCACGACCGTGCGCAGTCCGAGAGATCGCACCGCGGCGCCGTCCGCCAGGTCCGCGAACCCGGGGTACTCGCTGCGGAACATGCGTCCCCGGCGGACCCGCCTTCCGTCGGACCCGACCAGCCCGCCCAGGTCGCGCAGGTTGAGCGCACCCTCGAGACGATGAACACGGTCAGGGTGCGGGAGCGCATCAGAACTCATGCATGCGACCCTGCGCGCCTTCCAGCGTTTCGGCAACCACCGAGCAACGCCGCCTCTGTCGACTGCCACACCACCTGGGCGACTGCTCCCACGCGGTCAACCGGCTGGATAGGTGACGTAGATCGACTCCCCCACCATCGCGGGCCGTTCCTGGCCCTTGATCTCCATCGCGAGCCGCACTCGGTACTGGACCCCACCGTCCTCGCGGAGCTCGGCCTCCTGGATGGAGGCGGTCAGCCTGATCTCGGCGCCCACCGGCACCGGCGCGGTGAATCGGACCTTGTCCAGCCCGTAGTTGGCTCCCCGAGCGTGATCGGTGATCACCAGGAGCTGCTTGAACAGCGAGGGGACGAGCGAGAGCGTGAGATATCCGTGGGCGATGGTCCCGCCAAACGGACCGTCCGCAGCACGCTCGGGGTCGACATGGATCCATTGATGGTCGTCCGTGGCGTCCGCGAACGTGTCGACACGTTGCTGCTCGACAACCTGCCACGGCGAGGAACCCAGATCCAAGCTCTCCGCCTTCGCCAGCTCCGCCACCGTGATTTCGAGGGTCATCATGTCCTTCCTGCGCCTAGACGTCGCTCACACCACCATCGCGACCGACGTTCGTCAAAGTCACAGCGGTGCTCCCGATGTGCCGCTCTACATGTTGCGGCTCATGACACGTGGCAGGCAGGCCCCGAGCCGCCTAGGTTGCGGACATGAGCGCCGTACCGTTCCCCTCCACCGATCAGGTTCGTGCCATCCCGCACACGCACGATGGCAGGGTCGCCCCCCAGTTCATCGACGCGAACGGGCACATGAACGTCAGGCACTACCTGGACGCGGGAGCCATGAGCGCCGATCGCGCGCTCCGCGACATCGGCGTGGACGACGAGTACAGGGAGCGGCGCCGACTCGGCGTCTTCACCGTCGAGCACCACATCCGCTACCTGGGCGAGATGCACGAAGGGGATCTCTTCACCGCACACCCGCTGGTGCTCGAGCGATCGGACAAGGCGGCGCACTTCCTCTCGTTCATCCTCAACCAGACGGGCGACTGGTTGGCCGCCACTCTGGAGATCGTCACGGTCCACGTCAGTCTCGACACCCGCCGACCGACTCCCTATCCGGACGACATCGCTGCCGGCTTCGACAAGTGGATCGCCAGGCGGGACGACGTCACCTGGCAGGTCCCTGTCTCCGGTTCGATGGGTGTTCGTCGCAAGGCTTGAGGCAGGGCTACTCCTGAGACCGGGCTACTCCTGAGACCCGGCTACTCCTGCGCCGTCACCGTCGCCGTGGTGCAGACCTTTCCGTCCACGGTCCCGATCACCTGGCTGACCCACAACGTGCGGCCGGCGTGCAGCGTGGTCGTCTCGAAGTCGATCCTGGATCCGGCAGGGACTCCCCGGGCGTGGACGATGTGCACGGAGGCCGTCGGGAGCTCGCACCCGCTCCTCACGCGTGAGTCCGTGGCGGCGACCTCGGAAGCAGCCAGCGAGACACCCCCGTGCAACACGTCCCGCTGGTTGCAGTGTCGATGCTCGACGACCAACTGGTCGATGTCCCGCTCTCGACGGAATCCCAGGAAGTCGCCGATCGGTGCGAGCACCTCGTGACGAGCCGCACCGGACCCGCTCTTGTGCGAGCTGGAGGGGATGCCTCCCGGGAACCGTCGACCACGCTGACGACACTCGGCGACCGGGCTGCCGTCGGCGGCGACCACGGTCCCCACGGCGTAGGAGCCCGCCTGCTTCGGTGTCGCCTCGCCGACGAGGACTCCTTCGACCGGCATGACGCCGACGACGTCCACCCAGATCTCCGTGCTGATGGACCAGGTGTCGGGCGGAAGGGAGGCCATCAGTGCGTAGCCGAGCACGTTGTCGACCAGGACACCCAGCGCGCCGACCGCAGCGCGACCGTCGGAGCCGACGAGGTGCTCACCGACGCTCATCTCCGCCACGATCACGTCCTCGGACTGGCGGGTCGAACCGCCCAGGAACAGCGTGTCCGGTGCACTCGGCACGATCGTCACCTCGTGCAGTCTCATCCGACCTCCAGGGTTGTGGGGTTGACACCTTTGTGTCTATTCTTGCAAATGGTCAGGCCAATTGCCACCACCTCTTACCCCATTCGAAGAAAGGGACGACGTCTCTCATGGATGACTTCACCGACGTGACCTACGAGGTCGAGAACGGCCTCGCTTGGATCACCATCAACCGCCCCGAGCGTTACAACGCCTTCCGGGCGAAGACGGTGGACGAGCTGGTGATGAGCTTCAAGAAGGCCTGGGGCAGTGACGAGGTCGGCGTCATCGCCTTGACCGGCGCCGGCGACAAGGCATTCTGCTCGGGCGGTGACCAGAAGCAGCGTGCCGAGACCGGCGACTACGGTCCCTCGCAGTCCGGCCTCTTCGAGGTCGAGGCGCTCCACCGGGTCATGCGCGACGTGCCGAAGCCCGTCGTGGCTGCGGTCAACGGCCTCGCCATCGGCGGCGGCCACGTGCTGCACGTGCTCGCCGACCTCACGATCGCGGCGGACACTGCGACCTTCGGGCAGAACGGTCCCCGCGTGGGCTCGTTCGACGCCGGGCTGGGCTCCAGCTACCTGGCACGTGTGGTGGGCGAGAAGCGCGCCCGGGAGATCTGGTTCATGCTCCGCCGCCTCAGCGCCGAGGAGGCCCTCGACTGGGGTCTCGTCAACCGGGTCGTGCCCGCGGACCAGCTGAAGGCCGAGGTGCGCGCCTGGGCCGACCAGATGCTGGAGTTCTCCCCCACCGCCCTGAAGGTGCTGAAGCAGTCCTTCAACACCGACACCGAGCACATGATCGCCGTCGGGCAGCTGGCCATCACGACGCTGAAGATGTTCGGCGAGACTGCCGAGGCCAAGGAAGGCATCACTGCCTTCGGCGAGAAGCGGAAGCCCGACTTCTCGGCCTACCGCGGGAACTGAGGCGAGCCGCCATGCGGCTTGATGCCGAGCGGGTCGAGTTCGCCGACGCCATCCGCGACTTCTGCCAGCGTGAGCTCGGCACCCTCGCCCAACGCGACGCGCTCACCGAGAACGAGACGGTGGCCAACAGTCCGGAGATCCTCCAGAAGATGGCGGATCTCGGGTGGCTGGGCGTCTCACTGCCCAGTGAGTACGGCGGCGCCGGCGCGGGCCTGGTCGACGAATGTGTCTTCCTCGAGGAGAGCCATCGTGGTCTGGCGCCCGTGCTGGGCTATTCCACCGGCCTCACCGCTGCTCAGACCTACCTGAAGTGGGGAACCGAGGAGCAGAAGAAGACGATCGTCTCGAACCTCGTGGCTGGGAAGATCGAAGCCATTGCGCTGTCCGAGCCGGGCACGGGGTCCGACCTCGGCGCTGTCCAGTGCCGAGGTGTCCGTGACGGCGACGAGTACGTCATCAACGGGCAGAAGACCTGGATCTCCGCCGCTCACGTGGCCGAGCACCTCCTGCTGCTGGTCCGCGAGGAGACGACCGGCCGCAAGCACGAGGGGCTCACACTGCTCATGGTCCCCACGGACACGCCGGGCATCGAGATGCGCGAGGTCGTCACCATGGAGGCCCGAACCTGCAACGACGTCTTCTTCGACAACGTCAGGGTCCCCGCCTCGGCTGTCGTGGGAACCCCTGGCCAGGGCTGGGGACACCTGATGCGCGGGCTGAGTGTGGAGCGGATGATCATCGCCGCCTTCAGCATCGGTGCAGCCCGCCGGTCGCTCGAGGACGCCATCGCCTACATGCGTCAGCGCGACGCGTTCGGGCAGTCGATCAGCAACTTCCAGGCCCTCCGGCACCGGGTCGCCGACCTCGCCACCGACATCGCCACGACCCGGTCGTTCATCTATGACGTCGCCCAGGCGATCGACGACGGGGTCGAGAGTGATCTCGCCCAGGACTCGGCCATGGCCAAGATGCGCGCGACCGAGGTCGCCAAGGACACCGCGCTGGCGGCCATGCAGCTGATGGGCGGCGCGGGCTATGCCCGGGAGTACGGCATGGAGTTCCAGGTCCGACGTGCCCTGGCTCCGCCGATCTTCGGCGGGACCAACGAGATCCAGCGCGAGATCATCGCGAAGGCGCTCTTCTGACCTGCCCCGGCCGGCGCTCTCGCCGAGGCGTCCCGGCACACAGCACGACGACGAAGGCCCGCCCGGGACGGGCCTTCGTCCATGTCCGGGGTCAGCGGCTGAAGGCCTCGATGATGTTCATCGTGTTCTCGCGCACCCTCTCGGCACTCATCGTGAAGCTGGGCGAGTACAACGCCGCATGGTCGTAGCGCTTCTCCAGGGCAGCCACTCGTTGACGTACCTCGTCCAACGGGCCGGCCGCAGCCATCTCGTCGAGCATCCGGTCGGAGACGGCGGCCACCATGGCGTCGTGGTCCTTGGCGCGGAAAGCGGTCTGGATCGTGGCGGCCTCCTCGCCGAACCCGGAGGCCTCCATCACGGGCCCGTACGCCTTCGGGGCGACGTAGAACGCGATCTGGGCAGCCGCCTCCCGACGAGCTTGCGCGGGGTCGTCGTGGATGGACGTGATGATGACGCCCTTCAACTTCACTGCCCCGGGATCACGCCCCGTCTTGCGAGCACCTCGGTCCACTGCCGGGCGAGCCACGTCGGCGAGGTACCGGTCGGTGAGCGTGGGGTGGCAGACCAGTCCGTCGGCGACCCGACCCGCGACCTCGATCATGCGCGGGTTGACACCCGCGGTGAAGATCGGGATCTCCGGACGGAGCGGGGGCTCGATGTCGGCGGTCGGCGTGATATTGCAGGAGTAGAAGCGGCCCTCGTGGACCACGGGCTCCTCGTGCAGGCGCCACAGCCGACGCAGCAGGGGAATGAGCTCCTCCAGTCGCGAGGCCGGCCCGTCCGGGTCCTTCACGCCGTGCCACCCCACCATCATGCCGCGTGTGCCCGTCCCGAGGCCGAGGGTCAACCGTCCCTCGCTGAGCTCGTCGAGGAAGCGCGCGTCGTTGGCCAGCACGAGTGGGGAGCGGCCGACCGCATAGGCAATGGCGGTCCCGACGCCGATGTGCCGCGTCGCCGCCGCCATGGCAGCGACCGAGACCACGGCCGACCGGTTCAGGAACTCGCCCGACCACGCGGCATCGAAGCCCGCAGCCTCGGCAGCGGTCGTGATGTCGACGGTCTCCGCGAGACTGCCAGCGAGAACGGTGATGCCTCTTGTGGTCACCCTCCCAATCTCGCTGTTCGCGGCGCCGGTCCACAAGTGACCGTCCCGTTGCACGGTGGAGAGTTCTCCAGCCTGAGCAGGCGTCCGCCTTGTCCTCGGCAGGGTTCTCCCCCGATGCTCACGGGGTGACTTCGAGCATCCAGGTAGGCATCGCGATCAACGACGAGCTCCTCGTCCCCGACCCGGGGGCGAGGCGTGCCGTGCTGGACCGGATGGGCGACGTGGGGCTCGACCACCTCACCGTCGGTGACCACATCAGCTTCCACGGTGGCACCGGATTCGACGGCTTCGTCTCTGCGACGGCCGCTCTTGCCAGCCACGACACCCTCAAGGTGATGATCGGGATCTACCTCGCCGGCCTGCGGCACCCGATGGCGACTGCCCGCCAGCTGGCCACCCTGAGCCAGGTGGCGCCCGGACGTCTCATCCTCGGAGTCGGCGTGGGCGGCGAGGACCGGACCGAGGTGGCGAACATGGGCGTGGACCCCTCGACGCGAGGCAGGCGCATGGATGAGACGCTGGGCCTGCTGCACCAGCTCGCGAGCGGTGAGGCCGTTGACCACGAGGGCGAGTTCTACCGCCTGGAGCAGGCCAGGATCCTGCCGGCCCTGGAGCCTCGGGTCCCGATCGTGATCGGCGGCGCCGGGGACGTCGCCGTACGCCGGGCGGCGGCCCACGGAGACGGCTGGCTCGCCATGTGGTGCTCGGCCCGCCGCTACACCGCGACCCAGCAGCAGCTGGTGGAGGCCTTCGAGCAAGCGGGACGACCCGGCCCGACCTTCGCGGGGCTCAATGTCTGGGTCGGGTTCGGTGCCGACCGCGAGTCCGCCCGCCAGCGGCTGGGCGATCGCATGTCGGAGCTCTACAACCTGCCACCGGAGAAGTTCCAGCACATCTCGGCTGCCGGCACCGCGCAGGACGTGGCCGAGTTCTTGCAGCCCTACGTCGACGGCGGCGCCAGGACCCTGACGCTCGTCGGGGTGTCGGAGTCCGTCGAGGAGACGGTCGACATGGCGGGCGAGGTACGTCGCCTGCTCCTGGCCGCCAACCCTGGCACGTGAAGAGCAGCATGAAGGCGATCGTCCAGGAGGAGTACGGCGCAGCGGGAGTGCTGGGACTCGCCGACGTCCCCCCACCGCAACCACGTGAGGGCTTGACGACCGTCGAGCTGCGCGCCGCAGCCCTGAACTGGCACGACGTGCTGGTGCGACAGGGCCAGTACTCCTCTCCGCTGCCGCACACGCCCGGTGCCGACGGCGCGGGCGTCGACCTGTCCACCGGGGAGGAAGTCGTCATCCTCCCGTCGCTCTGGTGGGGCGACGACGACTCCGCGCCCGGCCCCGACTGGGAGATCCTGGGAGACCATCGCCCCGGCACCTATGCCGAGCTGGTCCAGGTGCCCAAGGAGTGTGTCGCCCCCAAGCCGCGGGGACTCTCGTGGACCGAGGCAGCGGCGTTGCCACTCGTCGGGCTCACCACCTACCGTGCCCTCGTCAGCCGCGCAGGGCTGAAGTCGGGTGAGTCGCTGCTCGTTCTCGGAGCTGGTGGAGGAGTCGCCACCGCTGCGGTCTCCCTCGCGGTCTCGATCGGCGCCCGTGTCTGGGTGACCTCGTCCAACGAGAGCAAGATCGCGCGTGCGCGCGCCGCCGGAGCACGAGGTGGTGTGAGATATCTCGATCCCGGCTGGCCCGAGGCGGCACGGGACCTGGTCGGCGGGCGAGGGTTCGACGTCGTGCTCGACCCGGTCGGCGACTGGGCCGCGTCGATCCGCGCGCTGCGGCCGGGCGGTCGCCTCGCCGTGCTCGGCGCGAGCCGTGCGGAGCAGGCAACCCTGGACTCTCGCCCCTACTACTTCGGCCAGTACAGCCTGCTCGGAACCACCATGGGCAGTCCTCGCGACTTCTCGGGCCTGCTGCGGTTGATGGACCAGGGCGCTTCCCCGCCGGTCATCGACCGGGTCTACCCCCTGGAGCAGGCTGCGCAGGCCCACACCCGGATGGAGTCCGGCGAAGCCTTCGGCAAGATCGTGCTCGAGATCTGATCTGCTCCCACCGACAGGAGGCCACGATGTCCCAAGTCACCTACGCGCTCGACGCCCACGGCGTCGCCCGAGTGACGCTGGACGCGCCGGCGTCCCGCAACGCCCTGAGCGACTCACTGCTCGACGAGCTCCTCGCCGCCCTCGAGCAGGCGAAGGGCGACGACGACGTGCGAGTGGTGGTCCTGGGGTCCTCCCACGACAAGGTCTTCTCCGCGGGCGGAGACCTCAAGGCTTTCGCCTCGGACGTGCCGACGATCCAGAAGTACACCGGCCTCGACCGGTTCCCGCGCCTCTACCGAACCATCGGGGGCCTCGGCAAGCCGGTGATCTGCGCCGCCGGCGGGGACGTCCTCGCAGGGGCGTTCGGCCTGGCCCTGGCCTGCGACCTGGTGATCGCCAAGGAGGGCGTCCGGTTCGGCTGTCCCGAGATCAACGTCGGCGTCTTCCCGTTCATGATCTCGGCCCTGATCTACCGCAACGTGCCTCGTCTGAAGGCCAACGAGCTCATGATGCTGGGCGAGCTGATCACCGCGGACGAGGCTGCCCGACTCGACCTCGTCAACGCCGTCGTGCCCGCAGAGGACTTCGACGCGGTCGTCCGGGAGTGGGCCCAGCGACTGGCTGCCAAGTCGCCGCTACTCATGCGGATGGGCAAGACGGCGATCGACCAGACACGTGACCTGAGCCTGGACGACGCCTTGTCCGCCCTGCAGGCCCAGCTGGCCCTGGCCTTCACCACCGAGGACATCCAGGAGGGCGTGGCCGCGTTCCGGGAGAAGCGGGACCCGGAGTGGCGGATGCGGTGACCCGCCACCCCGACTGAGCGGCTCTCATTCGGTCGAGGAGGCCAGCTCCCGGGCGCGAGCCCACAGCTCTGCCTTCTGCACCTTGCCCAGAGCCGTCAGCGGCATCGCCGAGACGACTTCGAGGTGCTCGGGGACCTTCTGGATGGGCAACCCCTCGCCGAGCAGGTGGTCGCGCACCTCCTGCAGCGTGAGCGACGCGCCCGGCCTGAGGATCACGAAGGCACACACGATCTCACCAAGCCGGGAGTCGGGCATCCCCACGACCGCTGCGTTGGCCACCGCGGGGTGGGCCACCAGCAGGTCCTCGATCTGGCGCACGCTGATGTTCATCCCCCCACGGATCACGATGTCCTTGGTGCGGCCCGTGACGCGGACGTACCCGTTCTCGTCCATCACCCCCAGGTCGCCCGACATCGAGTAGCCGTCCGGCGTGAACAGCGCATCCGTCTCCTCCTCCAGGCCCAGGTACCCGAGCATGTGCGTCGGCCCTCGGAAGGCGACGTCGCCCTCCTCACCGAGAGGCAGCTCCTTCCCGTCGTCCCCCACGATGCGCACCGACATCCCGGGGAGTGCCCGACCGTCCGTGTCCACGGAGAGCTGCGGAGGATCCTCCGGGACGCACATGGTCGTGGTGAGGTTCTCGGTCCGCCCGTACAGGCTCAGCAGTCGCACGTGGGGCAGGACCTCCCCGGCCTGCCGCATGAGGTCGGGCGGGATGGCGGCGCCCGCGAGGATCCACAGTCGTACGCTCGGCAGGTCGCCCCCGCGGGTCGAGCCATCGTCCAACAGCATCCGAAGCATGGCCGGAGGGGTCATCACGACGGTGCACCGATCCCTGTCTATGGCTTCGCGTGCCGTCCCCGCGCTCCAGGCCTCGAGGATCCGCGCACTCCCACCCGAGATCAGCGGAATCAAGAACGCGTTGACCAGACCCTGGGTGTGAGTGACCGGGGCCGGGCCGAACGTCACGTCGCCGTCGCGGTAGGCCAGCGCCTCAGCCAGCAGGCGCGCACCGCTGCCGATCGTGTTGAAGCTGTGCACGCATCCCTTGGGGCGCGAGGTGGTGCCGCTGCTGTACACGATCACCCAGGGATCGTCCGGCGAGGCCGGGCTCGGTGCGAAGTCGTCCGACGGAGCCGCCAGCAGATCCTCCAGACGCGTGTGAGCGCTGGCCGTCGAGCTGGCACTGCGTACGAGCACGACCGACTGGAGGGAATCCACGGAGTCGAGCAGCTCGTCGTACATCGCTGCATGGTCGAAGCCCCGGAACTCTGCGGGAGTGAACGCGACCTTGACTCCGGCGTCGCGCAGGAGGTGGCCGACGTCCTCTCGCCGATAGATCGGCATGACCGGCACCGTGATCGCACCCAGGTAGCTAGCGGCCGCGACGATGACGAAGAACTCCCGCCAGTTGGGCAGCTGCACCGCGACCCGGTCCCCGGCCTCGACGCCCAGCCGTTCCAGACCGGCGGCGAGGGAGCGGGCCTGCGTGAGCAGCTCGGCCCCGGAGAGGGCACCGGTGTCGTCACGCACCAACATGCGGTCCGGCGCTGTTGCCGCCCTTGTCTCCAGCAGGGTGATGAGACTGGCGTCCCGCCAGACACCCTGCTCGTAGAACGCGGCGACCTGGTCGGCGCCGTACCTCTCGATCGCGGTTGCGACGTTCAAGGCCGATCCTTTCGTTCGGGGGAGCTTGGACATCGTGGGCTCATGCCCAGATCGATCCGGGCCGGCCACCATCCACGGTGATCACTGCACCCGTCATCGCTGCAGCCGCCGGTGAACAGAGGAAGGCCACCACCCCAGCCACCTCTCGTGCTGTCACGGGACGACCCAGCGAGTTGTTCGAGGCCGCCTCACGGGAATCGGGGCGGTCCATGAGCTCGTCGGTGAGGGTGAGCCCCGGGTGGACGCACGTGACTGAGATGCCGCTCGCGCCCAGCTCGTCGGCGAGGTTCTTGGTGATGGCGACGACGGCCAGGTTGCGCACGGAACCCGTGATCGAGCCGGTCAGTCGTGCGTTCATGCCGCTCACGTTGACGATCGCCCCACCTCCGGACTCCTTCAGGTGCGGTACGGCAGCCCGGGCCACTCGCGCGTAGCCGAGCGCCTTGGTGTCGACCTGTCGGAGGAAGTCCGCCTCATCGAGCCCTGCCACGCCCGTCGGCGCGTTGGGCAACGCCTTCGGGGCGGCGCAGTTGACCACCACGTCGAGGCGGCCCCACGAGGCAGCCGCCTCGGCGACCGCCCACTCGACCTGCGCGGAATCGGTCGTGTCCGCCACGACGCTCATCGCGTCGGGGCCGATCGACTGCGTGGCCGCGTGGAGCGTCTCACGGTGACGACCGAGCAGGACGACGCGCGCACCCTCGGCGACGAGCGCCTGCGCCACGGCGCGACCGATCCCGCCGCTGCCGCCGGTGACCAGGGCGACCTTGCCTGTCAGTCCCAGATCCATGCGGACCTCTCCCTTCGCGTCGCCATGCCGTGGGTCGTCCCGGGGTCAGACCAGGGTGGGGCGGTAGGCGTAGGAAGGCGACCGGGTGAGTGCGAACTCGAAGATGCCGGAGCCGGGCGTCCCGTCCCAGTCGAAGGTCGCCAGCCGATCCGTCAGGGAGGAGTCGACGGTGCGCTGGGTGACCGACCCGTCGAGCGGCCACACCTCGCCCTCCACGTGGTCGCGCCCCAGGGCCTTGCCGTGATGGCCTCCGTAGCCACCCCCGGCCATCAGTCCGCCGCCAGAGGTGGCGTCGGTCTCGATCCGGTGGACCTCACCCGACGCCGTCGTGACCTGGACGAGACCCGAACGCAGGTCGAGGTCGTCGAAGACGAGTGCGTGGCGCACGTCGGTGATGGTGTCGACGCGCCCATCGGTGTGCATCACCGCACCTTCGAGCAGCAGGCGCGATCCGTCTCGACCCTCCACGAGGAGAAAGCCGACGGACCGGTCCGGGAACTGCGCCTGGTACCAGATGTGCAGTCCTTGGCCACCGGCCATCGACCGGACCCCACGCGACCGGTCGCGTTGGCTGTACCAACCGTCGACCTCACGGGTCTCCCCATCGATGGTGATCGTGCCGCGGGCGTGGCCGGACTGGAAGAGGTGCTCGAACGAGGTCTTCTCCCCCGCGGCGTTGACGACCTCGACGTCACCCCACCAAGCGGGCGTGCGCGACTCCCAGGTCAGGTCGAACGTCATCGCGGTCGGGTTCTCGCCCAAGGAGAGGTGCCAAGTCTTGTTGGGCTCGACCACCTCGTAGCTGAACGGGCCGCACGTCCCCCAGTCGGTTGCTGACAGCTCGGTCGAGAAGCGGGCATTTCGCTGCTCGGTGCCGTTGGACACGATGGCGAACCCGTCCACGGTGTCACGCATCGGGTGCAGGCCCAGGCCGACCAGCACCGACGGGACGGTCGCGTCCTGGGGGTGGAAGTTGAACACGAAGCGGTCGAAGAACCGCTCCGGCAGTCCCTCTGTCTCGTCCGGGGTGATGACCGCGTCGTGGAACTCTTCGTGGGACCTGTCTGCCATGTCGTTCACTCCGTGCTCTCGGGAGGGGGTGGTGGGAGGCCGACCGTGCGGTGGGCGTCCTGTAGGAACTGTTGGACCCGCTGTTGGTCGGCGTAGTAGGGGTCTCCCACGCCGCGCTTGGCGCGACGATGGCCGTACTCGTACAGGACAGCGAGCTTCCACAGGGCCAGCGCGGTGTACCACGTGAGCTCGCTGAGGTCTGCACCGGTTCGGGAGGCGTAGCGCTCGGCCAGCTCCGAACGGTCGGGGTAGCCCTCTTCGAGCATGGCTGTGCCGAACTCCTGAGTGGAGTTGTACGGCGGCTCCTCGGGGACCGATGCCAGAAAGTAGCCCAGGTCGAACAGCGGGTCCCCGATGGTGGCGAGCTCCCAGTCGAGGACGGCCTGGACCGCGCCTGGTCGCTCGACCGACAGCACCAGGTTGCCGATGCGGAAGTCATTGTGGACGATCGTCGCGTCGGACTCGGCCGGCACATGGGCGGTGAGCCATTCATCGATCGCCGCGAAGTGCGCTGGCGGCCCTCCGTCGGCGTCTGCCACGAGGCGGGCCATCCGCTTCAGGTGCCGCGCGTTGAACCCTTCCGGCTTACCCAGGTCAGCCAGTCCGGCCGCACGCCAGTCGACTGCGTGGAGGTCAGCGAGCGTGTCGACCAGCGTCTCCCCGATGAGTCGGCGCGTCTCCGGGGTGGCGAGGGGCGGCGGTGTGTGGGTGGTAACGACGGGGCCCTCGGCGAAGCTCATCACGTAGAAGTGCACGTCGATGACCTCGTCCGCCTGCGCCGTGGCGAGCAACTTGGCCACGGGCACCGGCGTGTCGGCGAGTGCTCCGATCAGACGAGCTTCACGGAGCATGTCGTGCGCCCCGGGCGGGGTCGGCGGCGGGGGCGGGCGTCGTACGACCACCCGGTTTCCAGCTCCGTCACTCACCAGGTAGGTCAGGTTGGAGTGGCCGTCCCCGATCCGACGAGTCGCCACCGCTCCCCTGGTGAGCCCGTGCTCCTCGAGGAACTCCCCGAGTCGGCGACGCTGCTGCCTCGACCAGTCCCAGTCGCTCATCGACCCTCCACATCATTGACCGGTGAAGCGCGGGGGCCGCTTCTCCCGGAAGGCGGCCAACGCTTCGGGCATGTCCTGCGTGCGCGACATCAGGGCCTGCCCGCGGTTCTCGAGCTCCAGCGCCGCGGCGTAGGACGTGACCTCTTGGTTTCGCTGGATGGCTCGCTTCGACATCCTTACCCCGCTGGGAGAGTTGCGGGCGATCATGCGCGCCATCGCGACGGCCTCGCCGAAGAGGTCGTCCTTGGGGACCACCCGGTTGACCAGGCCGATGCGTTCGGCTTCCTCCGCGCCCACGAGCCGTGCCGTGTAGCCGATCTCCGCCGCACGCGCCGGGCCGATGAGCCGGGTGAGGTTGTACGAGGTGCCGAGCTCTCCCAGGGAGAGCCCCACCTTGACGAAGGCTGCACTGAACTTGGCGTTCTCGTCGCACAGCCTGATGTCCGCCGCCAGCGCCATGGCCAGCCCACCACCTGTCGCCGGGCCGTGGATCGCGGCGATGACGGGGTAGGGCAGGTGCCGAATCCCCTGGATCCCGCCGGTCGCGACCTCTTGGAACTTGAGGAACTCCCGGACTCCCATCTCGGTGATCGCGTGGATCTCATCGAGGTCGAATCCGGCGCAGAAGGCGCGGTCGCCGGCGCCTGTCACGATCAGCGCCCGCAACGGTGCGTCGCGCAGGGCGAACGCTGCCTCCCCATGCTCGTGGAACATCCGGATCGTCTGGCTGTTCATCCGGTCGGGCCGGTTGATCCGGAGCACCCCGATGGCGTCGGGGAGCACCTCGAACGAGAGCTCCTCGAGCGGAGGGAAATCGATGGTCACGGTGCTGGTCTCCTCGGACGGGCTCATTGCGGTCACTCTCCCTTGAACACCGGTCGGCGCTTCTCCTTGAACGCCGCCAGCGCCTCAGGCATGTCGGTGCTGCGCGTGAGAAGTGCCTGGCCCCGGTTCTCCAGCTCGAGGGCTGCCGCGTAGGACCCGACCTCCATGTTGGCCTGGAGCGCCCGCTTCGACAGCTGCACGCCACCCGGACTGTTCGACGCGATCTGGCGTGCCAGTGCCACGGCGTTCGGCAGGAGATCCTCCGGCTCGGAGAGGCTGTTCACCAGCCCGATAGCCTCAGCCTCCTCGGCCCAGACCATCCTGCCGGTGAAGCAGATGTCGCTGGCAACAGCGGGGCCTACGAGCCTGGGCAGCAGCCACGACGTGCCGAGGTCGCCAGCCGTCAGGCCGATCTTCACGAACGCGGCGTTGAACTTGGCCTCAGAGGACGCCAGCCTGATGTCGGCCTGGAGCGCCAGGGCGAGACCGCCGCCAGCGGCCGCACCGTTGACCGCTGCGATCACGGGGACGCGGATCGCCCGGATGGTGGAGAGCGCTCTGGCCGCCAGCTCCTGCTGGTCGAGCATGCCGATCGCACCCAGGCTCGAGAGGTGCTCGGCGTCGGCCAGGTCGAACCCGGCACAGAATGCCTTGCCCGCGCCGGTGATGATCAGGGCGCGAAGGTCGTCCTCGTCGTTGAGGTCGAGTGCAGCACGCTCCAGCTCTGCGAACATGACATTGGTCATGGCGTTGTAGCGTTCGGGTCTGTCAAGCGTCATCACCACTACACCGGGGTAGACCTGCTCCAACGCCAGCGTCTCGTAGCTTCGGTCAAGGCTCCTCATCGGGCACTGGCCTCCTGCTGCGGGCTCTCGAGAGGTTCCTCGTCGGTCTGGACGATGGCGCCGGACTCCTCCCATGACTGGATCAGGTCCTCGGAAACGCCCCACTGTGACAATGCCTCCCGGGTGTGCTCACCAGGGACGGGCGGGACGCAATCGACCTGAGTCGGAGTCCTGCTGAAGCGCGGCTGGGGTCTCGGCTGCGTGACGCCGCCCACTTCGATGAAGGTCTGCCGCGCCACGTTGTGGGGATGTACCCAGGACTCCTCCACATCGAGCACTGCCGAGACGCACGCGCGCCCGGCCGCTCGCTCGGTCCACTCATCACGCGTCCGCGTGCGAACGGTCTCCGCGAAGGTTGTCTTCATCTCGGGCCAGGCCTCACGGTCATGCTGGTCGGGGAGGGACGCGGGGTCGAGCCCGAGGATCTCGAGCAGGTCGGCGTAGAAGTGGGCTTCCATGGCGCCCACCGCCAGCCACTTGCCGTCCTTGGTCTCGTACACGTCGTAGAAGGGCGAGCCGCTGTCGACGATGTTCGTCCCGCGGGTCGTGTTCCAGCTGCCTGCACTCACGAAGCCGTGGAAGGCTGCCGCGAGGAGCGCAGCGCCATCCACCATGGCTGCGTCGACAACCTGCCCCTTGCCTGACTGCCTGCCCTCCAGGATCGCCGCCACGATCCCCAGTGCCAGGAGCATTCCCCCGCCACCGAAGTCGCCCACCAGGCTGAGCGGGACGGTCGGGGGCTGGCCATGCCGGCCGATCATGCTGAGAACGCCGCTCTGGGCGACGTAGTTGATGTCGTGACCGACCGCCTGCGCCATCGGCCCATCCTGTCCGTAGCCGGTCATCCGGCCGTAGACCAGCCGCGGATTGACCCGCAGACAGTCCTCAGGACCGATGCCCAGCCGCTCGGTGACACCGGGACGGAACCCTTCGATCAGTGCGTCGGCATCTTCGACCAACCGGAGGACGGCTTCGGCTCCTCGCGGGTGCTTCAGGTCCACCGCGATGGACTGGCGGCCGCGGTGCATCACTTCCGTGCGGAAGTCCGAGCTTGGTCCGACCAGGGCGGCTCCGCGGGCCCGGTCCACCCGGACGACTGTCGCACCGAGGTCGGCCAGCAGCATCGCGCAGAACGGGCCCGGGCCGATACTGCCGATCTCGACGACCTTCACCCCGGCCAGGGGTCCACTCCTGCCCGATCCCTGATCCGTTGGCATATGCCGTCCCACCTTTCGGCCTCACGCAGCGGCTGCTCCGTTGCTGCACTAGAACGGGAAAGTATGCCAATGGTCGGGCCATTAGTCCATGTCTGAGGATGTGTAGAACTCCATGGAACTGTTCCACGCCGGATTCCGGCTTCGTAACCGGGCTGAGAACATGGCGTCATGACTGACAACCCATGGACGGCCTCGGGCGATTTCGAGGACATCACCTACGAGACGACCGAGGACGGAATCGCCAAGATCACGATCAACCGGCCAGAGGTTCACAACGCGTTCCGGCCGCAGACCTTGGTCGAGGTCGATCGAGCCCTGATGGAGGCTCGCGAGGATGAGTCAGTGGGAGTCATCATCCTCACGGGCGCAGGTGACAAGGCGTTCTGCTCCGGCGGCGACCAGCGGGTTCGCGGCGACAGTGGCTACCAGCTGAGCGAGGGTGCCACCGGTCGCTTCCACGTCACGGATCTGCATGTCGCCATGCGGCGGTGTCCCAAGCCGATCGTCGCCATGGTCGCGGGTTGGGCCATCGGTGGCGGACACGTGCTCCACCTGGTGTGCGACCTCACCATCGCCGCCGACAACGCGGTCTTCGGCCAGGTCGGCCCACGAGTAGGTTCCTTCGACGGAGGCTACGGAGCCAGCATCCTCTCCGACCTCATCGGACCCAAGAAGGCGAAGGAGGTGTGGTTCCTCTGTCGTCAATATGACGCCGCGACCGCACTCGACATGGGCCTGGTGAACACCGTGGTTCCCCTCGCGCAGCTGGAGGAGGAGACGCTCAAGTGGTGTCGCGAGATGCTCGCACTCTCCCCCTACGCCCTACGACTTTCCAAGGCCAGCTTCCACGCCCATGAGGACGGCTACGCCGGGATTCAGCAGCTCGCGCACGACGCCAACCTGCTCTTCTACGGGACCGCTGAGGCCCAAGAGGGTCGCGAAGCATTCAAGTCGCGGCGTGCTCCCGACTTCAGCCACTTCCCACGTCGACCCTGACGCCAGCTCCGTTTCCCGGCGCGGCCGATCTCCTAGACCCACTCCCGGCCCGTGGGGGTTGATCTGGTCGCCGCCTTGGAGGCCAACATGCTTCGGATGACCGACCGGGTGTTGCGATATGTCCCCGGCGTCGACTATGAACAGCAGCCCGGTGACCCGACCCGCTTCCGCGGACGCGAAGAAGGCCGCCGCATCGGCGATGTCGCAGGCTCCACGAACCCAGCCGGTTCCGTGTCCTCCCACGCCTGCAGGATCTCCGGCGGCATGGACATGAGGCCCTAGCTGGTGGTCACTTCCGGAAGGACGACGACGGCGGTGATCCCGAGCTCCGCGTTCTCGGTCGGTCGGCCGTCCTCCTCGAGCCGCCTGACGATCGCCTTTCCGACGCCGCCCTCGCGCACGGCCCCGGTCTCCAGTGCTCTGCGTCGAATTGTCATGCCAAGGTCCTGTGGTGGTCGGTGTCGTCTTCCCTGACCCGGCGCCGGAGGTCGGCCTTGTCGATCTTGCCCGTGGGGCTGATCGGCATCACCTCGATCAGCTCCAGACGCTCGGGCAGCTTCTGGACCGAGATCCCACGCTCATCGCGCAAGTAGGTGCAGATCTGGTCCAGGTCGATCTGGGCACCAGCCTCGGCAACGACGAAGGCGCAAGCTCTCTCGCCCAGTCGGGGGTCAGGCATCGCGACGACGGCGACGTCATGGACCGCCGGGTGGGTGAGGAGATGGTCCTCCACCTCTCTGGCGCTGATGTTGACCCCGCCCCGAATGATGATGTCCTTGATCCGCCCGGTGATGCGGAGGAATCCGTCTGCGTCGAACTCTCCTAGGTCTCCGGAGAGCGAGTAGCCAGCGGAGTTGATCATGGCCTGGGTGAGATCAGGACGCCTCACGTAACCGAGCATGTGCCCCGGCCCCCGGTATCCGACCTCACCCGGACCGACCACGACCTGCTGTCCGTCGCCGTCGAAGAGCATCACGTCGATTCCGGGCGGCACCAGCCCGTCGGAGGTCAGCGCCCTGCCGGGGTCCGTCCCGCTTGGGCAGAGGGTGGTCAAGAGGTTCTCACTGCGTCCGTACTGGCTCAGGACCTCACAGTCAGGCATAGCGAGGCGTGCGCGGCGCACGACTTCCGGAGGAATGACTGTCCCCGATGCCACCCACAGGCGCATGCTCGAGAGATCGTCGCCATCGCGGCGTGTCTCGATCAGCGTGCTGAGGAACGTCGTCGACGTGACTGTGACGGTGCAACGGTGCTCGTCGACCAGGTCGATGGCCAGCCTTGGATCCCACTTCTCCATGAGCACGGTGGAGGCACCGGCACGCAGTGGGACCAGGTAGTGGTTGATGTACCCGTTGCTGTGGGCGACCGGCGACGGGCCAAAGGACCTGTCAGCCGGCGTCCAGGCGTGGTGCTGCTCGACGGCTCGAGAGGTGAACGCCGCTGTGTTGTAGCTGTGGACACAGCCCTTGGGCTGCGACTCCGACCCCGACGTGTGCAGGACGATGTGGGGCGCGTCTGGGTTGGGCATCGGGCCGAGTTCCGGCTCCTCCGGCTCCTCCGTCCCAGAGATCAGGTCCTCGAACCGGTGCATCCCCGGGAGAGCGTGCCCACGCACGAGGACGCCGAGCTCCAGGCTGGTCCGCCGACCCAGGGCGTCACTCAACATCGCCGCGTGGTCGAAGCCACGAAAGACACCGGTCGTGATGGCCGCTCTCGCACCGGTGTTGTCGATGAGGAACTCGATCTCATCGGCTCGATAGGTCGTCATGGCTGGCACGAGTACGGCCCCGGCTCTGGTCACTGCCATCATCGCGATCAGGAGTTCGTTCCAATTGGGCAGCTGCACGATGACACAGTCACCACGCGCGACACCGAGGCGTTGCATGGCACCGGCAAGGCGCCAGGCGCGATCGCGGAACTCGCGGTAGGTGAGCGTTCCTACGGAGTCGATGGCAAAGACGTCGTCGGGCCGCTCGAACGCGAGCTGCTCGAGGATCGTCGGCGGCGTTTCCTCGATCCACTGACCCGTCGCGCGGAACCCCGTGACCTCCATCGGCGTGTAGAAGTCCCCGACTTCTGGGAGCCCTGTCATGCTTGGCACCCTCGATTCGCCACGGACAACGTCACCGACATGCGATTCAGGGCCATATCCCGCCATCCACGGTGAGGAACTGCCCGCCAACGCTCTCGGCCGACGGCGGGCACGGGAGCGCGACCGCGGCGGCGATGTCGGCTGGCCCCACGAGCCCGTTGGGGATCTCCCCGGCCCAGGCGTCGACAATCTCCTGAGGCATGGACAGCACGCCACTGCTCGCAATGACGGGCAGGGCGCCGTTGGCGGTGATTCGCGGCGTGATGTTCTCCGCGGCCACGCTCTTCACGAAGCCGAGTAGCGCCGCTTTCGTCGATGAGTAGGAGACCTGTGCCGGCATGTCACGCACACCCAGCTATTTGGAGGATGAGATGTCCGGAAGCCAGTGGACGATGTCAGGGAACCCAGCAATCACGATCACCACTACGACGGTTGCCGGCATGAACCACAGAACAGCCTGGAAGGTGTCACCGAGGGTGATCCTCTGGCCGAGGTTGACCTCTTCCTTCTGTGCCAGCTTGTGCATGATGTAGGTGAGCATCCCGACCGGCGGCGTTACGAGTCCGATCTCGGCGACCAGCACGACGAAGACACCTAGCCACATCACCGAGAGCCCGTATTCGGGGAGGATCGGGACGATGAGCGGCACCGTGATCAACATCATCATCAGCGGATCCATGAACATTCCGAGGATGAGGTAGATGGCGATCAGGAGTGCGATGAAGGGCCAGAAAGACAGCCCCAGACCCTCGATGCCACGGATCATGTCCTGAGTGATACCCGTCAGGGTCAGGGCCTGGTTGAGGATGACCGCACCGATGATCAGCATGAAGATGGCGCCCGTCGAGGCCACTGCCTCGGTCGCGGCCGTGACCACCATCTTCAGGCGGTCTCCCCGCTTGGAGATGACAAGCGCTGCCGCCAGGGCTGTGAGCGCCCCCGCGGCACCTGCCTCTGTTGGCGTGAACACCCCCCCGAACAGGCCACCCACCACGACGAGGAAGAGGAGCGGGAACGGCCACAACGGGGGGAGGGAGCGCAATCGGTCAACAAGGGTCACCTCTGATGACTCGATCACTTCGTCGGCGGCGACCGTCTTCCGTCGCGTCAGAACCGGGTACAGGACAAGGATGACGATCGAGTACGCGACGGGCAGCATCAGGCCCGGAATCAGCCCTGCGAGCAGCTGCGGACCCACCGGCACAGTCGCAATTCCTGCGAAGAGCACCATCATGATGCTCGGCGGAATCAGGTTCGCCGCCGTACCGGCCATCATCACGGATCCAATGGCCAACCTCCGGTCGTAACCGGCCCGGAGCATCTCGGGAATGCCGATGCGTCCGAGCGAGTAGCTGACACCGATCGTGGAGCCGCTCACCGATCCCAGCCCGGCTCCAGCAACGTTGGTACCGATGGCCAAGCCGCCGGGCAGCCACGACAGCCACATCTTCGCCGACCCGTAGATCCGAGCTGTGGCGCCAGAGCGCCAGAGGATGACGCCCATGAAGATGAATGCCGGCAGCACGCTCAGGGACCAGCTGGCGGCATTGGTGTACGGAAGGTTCTTCACCGCCGCGGCAGCCGTGTCAAAGCTGCGTATCCCCCAGATGCCCAGGAGTCCTGAGAGACCCATCGCAGCAGCGATCGGCACCTTCAGGAACAGGAGGCTGAGCATCATCGCTATGACCAGAAACCCGATCTGCGTGCGTTCCAGGTCTCCTCCCAGCATCAGCCATCCGAGCAGCACCGGCAGGACGTAGCCGACCACGACCACCAGGCGAGAGAGATGACGACGCCCAGGTTGAGTGGTGACCGCGGGCTCCACGGGGCGGGTGACTGTGGCCAGGTCATCCATGGTCAGAGGCCCTTCGGAGGACGTGGGAGCAGAGCACCTGCACGATGAGCAACCCGGCACCTACCGGGACCATGAAGCGAAGTGGCCACAGAGGCAGGTCGCTGATCACGCCAGCCTTGCCGAGCTCCATGTCCTCCCTGGCTCCTTCCAGGCCGTACCACGCCACGAGGGCCGCGAAGGTGGTCATGCAGATGAGGGCGAGGGGCTCCAGTGCATCCTGGGCGCCCCTGGTGAGCCGCGCCGTGAGGATGTTGACCTCCATGTGCTCGCGGGCGTGCTCGGCCACGGCGAATCCTGCGAAGACGAGGAGTGGCATGTACCAGAAGGCGGTGAAGTCGAGCGTGGAGCGCCAGCTCTGACCCGCAGTGGCGCGCACGAATACATCCACGCTGATGTGAACGATGAAACCGAGCATGGCGACGACGCCGATCGCCCGGGCGAGCTCGTAGGTCATGCGGTCGACGACCGTGGTGATCCTGACCAGGCTCATGGCGGACTTCCTTCCAGGTGGATCGGTCAGGTGTGGGCCGGTGATCCACCACCGACCCACACCTGATGCGATGACATTGACTGCCGGAATCCGGGTCTACTCCGGGCGCCGCGGGCCGTAGATGTTCTCCTGGAGGTAGTCGGACCACGCGGAGACGTCGACCTCACCGTCGCCCTCCGCCTGCATCCACTCGGCCCAAGTCCCGTACTGCTCGTACTCCCCCATGTCGAGGTCGTCAGTCAAGACGGACTTCCATTCCTCGACGTCCTCGACCAGACCGTCCACGAGGGCATCGGGGTCCTCGACAAGTCCGTCGAGGCGTTCCTTGACCGACTCCACGTTGGCGGCTTGGTACTCGCGCAGCGCCTCTCGCAGATCGTCCTCGAACTCGACGATCTCGATGCCCTTCTCCTCCACCACAGCATCCGCGTTCTTGCTATTGATGAAGCCCGACTGGACGAACCGCTCGTTGTGCTTGCTGAGGTTGTCCCAGAACGCCTGCTGGTAGTCCAGCGGCATCGAGTCCCACTGGTCCTGACCCATGCTTAGGTGCAGGGACGCCCAACCCGTCAGCCCGACCTCGGGGTCGGTCATCAGGTAGTTGGACTCTTGCAGGAGACCTGTGTGGACCATGTCGCCCCAGTTCTGGACGATGCAGTCGAACATTCCTCGCTGGTAAGCGTCGAACTGCTCATCGGACGGGAGGAACACAGGCTCCATACCCAGTGCCTCGACCTCGTTCGCCCAGATCGTCCCGGGCACCCGCACCTTGCGCCCCTTCGCCTCCGCCAGCGACGACACGGGCTTGTCCTTGCAGATCAGCGTGTACTCGTTCAGATAGCCCCACATCGGCATGAGGGTCTTGAGCCCCAGGGCCTCGATCTCGCCGACCACGTCCTTGTCGAATCCGGTCTCCATGAATGAACCCATCTGAAGAGTTCCGAGGACTGGAGAAGCATCGACCAGGTGTGCGAGCTCGGGCAGCACCGAGTTGATCGGGAACTTCTCCGGGCTGTAGCTGGGCAGACCCAAGGCGATGTCGACCAGTCCGGAGCTCATCGCCTCCTCCACCTCAGCCAACGGAGCCAAGGTGGGGCCATAGGCGAACTCGAACGTGACATTGCCGTCGGTGTCCTCGGTGATCGCTTCCGTCCACTCCAGCAGCGCCTTGGTCTGCTCGGCCTCGGGGCCGTAGACGGACTGCACGGTGAACTCGAACGACTCACCATCGCTGCCGCCGTCACCACCGTCGCTGCCACACGCCGCCAAGGGGATGGCGAGAGCCAGCCCCACTCCGGCAGTGAAGACCCGCCGCATCGTTCGTCGGTTCATCATCTGACCTTTCGTCGCTCTCCGTGACCTGTATCACGTGCGCTCCACTCTAGAGCCAAAAGTGCGGACCTTACAAGTGGTCAGACCAAAAAATAGCGCGTATTGGCGATCAGCGCATGTGCTCGATGATCTGGAGCGTGGCCACCTCGGCCTCGTCACCGTTGAGCCCCCAGGGCATGGTCACGAGGGCGAGGTGGTCGTAGTCCTTGGCGTGCTCGGCCACCCGCTCGCGGAGCTCCGCCGGCTTACACACCACGCCGATCGCGTCGATGGCCTCATCTGGCACTGCCGCGATCATGGCGTCCGTGTCGCGTTGCCGGGCCGCCTCCCGGATCTGGAGCTGCGCCGCACCCCAGCCGTGCATCTCGAAGAGTCCGTCGTACACCTTGGAGGCGGCGTACTGGGCGATCGAGTAGGCCATCCGGCGTCGTTCTGCCTCCTGGTCCTCCCCGATGCCGCACATCAGGATGCCCATGACCGCCAGATCGTCGGGGTCACGCTCAGCCGAGACGGCGCCCTTCTGCAGCTGGGGTCGGATGACCTCCTGAACGTATCTCCCTGTGAACATCGGGTGCCCCACCAGGCCATCGGCCTTCTTTCCAGCTGCCAGGACCATGCGGGGTCCGATGCCGGCGATCCAGATGGGAAGGTGACCCTGAATAGGTGGCAGAGTGTCGGCCGTGGTCGTTAGATGCACGTTGTAGAAACGGCCTTCGTGGTGGACCGGCCCCTCATGGAGGCGCCACAACTTGCGGAATACGTCGATGAACTCCTCCATGCGCAAGGCGGGCGCCTCGCCGCTCACGCCGTGCCAGTTCTCCATCATCCCCGCGGTGCCGTTCCCCAGTCCAAGTGTCAGCCGCCCTTCCGACAACTCATCGAGGTCGCGCGCCTCCGCGGCCCAGATGAGGGGGCTCCGACCGACGCCGTAGGCGATGTTGCTCCCAATCCGTACGCGCGATGAGGACAGGGCCATGTTGGCCATCGGAATCGTCGCGGAGCGGTTGTAGAGCTCACCCGTCCACACGGCATCGAACCCAGCCTCCTCAGCGCGCCGTACCACTTCGCCTGCCCTGTCGAAGCGGTCACGTCCGTGACCGCCACTGAACACGACCATGCCGTACATGGTGACCTCCAGAAGAGAAACGAGTAGGGATCTGCCGGGGATATGCGCAGCCAACCCTGTCCTGCGGGTCCGAGCCCGCGGCTAATGCTCTGGCCGGAAGGCCGGCTAACCGGCCGAGCGTCGTCACCATCAACTTCCGTGCTCCAGGCGGTTCAGCGCGTCAGAGAGCGGAAGCACTTGGCTGGGGTCGACTTCCCAGCCACACACTCGGAACCACGACCGAGACAGCGCCACACTGTCCTGGGCCTGTCGCACAACGGTCGCCTCGAGCCTTCGAGCCTCCTCCGATTCCACCTCGCCTGCCGCGCGGATCACAGCGGAAACCCCACGATTCGCGGCCACCGCCAGAGTACGAAACTCCTCCTGGCTGGATGGACCGTCGGCGAGCACCCGGGCGCCGGAGTCGATGACCGCCTCGAGGGATGGAATCGTGGAACCGTCCGGAAAGCCTTGCTCGAGAACCTGAGTCAACAGATCGAGGGACAGCTTGAGCTGCACCTTGTCATACTGATAGGCAGAATCCAGGGATTCCCTGATGTGCCCCAGAGCGGAAGAGATGATCTTCGCCTGCTCAAGCGCCAACGGATGGTCCGGATCGATCGCAGGCACGATGGTCTCGTCGATGGACCGGATCGCTGCCCCCAGCACATTTTGGAAATGATTTGTCATGACCCGACCTCCAGCAACTGCAGGCGAAGCTCTTCCACCAGCGAATAGATGACTCCTTCGATCCACGTGAGCAGGACGTCCTGATGGGAGCGACCCAAGCTGGACACGCGATAGGCCGACCCGTGGGAGGACGCAATGAGCTGAAAGGTGTTGAGGATCTTGTAGTACTGGATCCGTTCCGGGTCCACCTCTAGCCCCGACTTCTCTGCATAGCGGTCATAGAACTCTTCAATAGGAACCAGACCCGAGACCAGGAATGTTCTTCCGTCCTCCGAGAAATGACCGAACTGGGGGAGGGTGATCCAAGCTAGGTCTCGATGGCGGTCGCCGAGATACGAGCGCTCCCAGTCAAGCCACGCGGTAATGTTTCCGGACGCCTCATCGAACAAGAAGTTTCCACCGCGATAGTCCCCATGAAGCAGGCTGACGCGATCGAGCGTCGGAAGATTCCGGCGGAGCCAGTTGATCGCGACTTCGATGACGGGCATCTCTTCGGGACGATCAGAATCCCACACCCGGCAGGCACGGTTGAGTTGCCAATTGGCACTCTCCGTCGTGCCGGGGCTTGGCACATCAAAAGCGCCCAATTCCGCCGTGGAGTAGTCGAAGCTGTGGAGTTTCGCGAGATGGTCGACGAACTGCTCACCCAAGAGGGGGCGCAACCTGTGGCCAAAGGCGTTGCCCACGCCGGACGTCCTACCTTCCACGCCCGACACCTTCGTCACTCCGGTGGCGTACTCATAGATGAGTGCCGCTTCAGGGAAGAACCGAGCCTCTGCATCCACCCAGAATGTTCGCGGCACCGGCAGGAGTCCAGCGACCGCCCGCAATGCCTGGAACTCCCGCAGCCGACTGGTTGCATTCAACGATTCCTGCGGCTCCATTCTGACGACGATTTGATCCACGACATCGGAGTCAAGCTTCGGGTCCCTCCACCGCAGCTCACATGCCATCTGCAGCTTCGAGGCACCCCCCGACAGCCACCGCACATGAGACAGGTCGTAACCGTCCTTGACGTGCACATCGAGCAGGTTTCGGAATGATCCCTCCATGGTGGAGAGCGACGGAATCGGGCGCCTAGCGTCCCGGCGTCGCTTCAGCTTTTGCGTTTCCAAGACGTCGAATTCCGACTCCGTCGGAAACCGCTGTCTCAGACGCTCCACGAAAGCATCAGTCGGCGAGTCCCGCAGCCCACCACTCATCCATGTGAGGTCGTCCAGATGTTTCTGTACGGTCGTCTGATTCACGTGCACTCCAACTCCTCAGCAATTCGGCCCTTGACGATCGGTACCACTCGGATACTCATACACCTGCATTCTGGACGATCCCTCCGCGGCCGATCGATCGGATGGCGGGAGCTCGACACCGCACCACTCCACACACCGCCAGACGCCTTCCTCGTACTCCAGTTCCACGATTCCCGTGTTTCCCACGGGATGCGCCTGAGCGAAGGACCCGTCGATGTTCACGGCTAAGTGAGCGACTGCGAGACGGAGCGCTCCACCGTGAGTGACGAGGACCACGTCACCCGTCCACGCGCGCGACACCACGCCCTGGAGAACCTCCACGAACCTCTGGATCACCTCCGACGCCGATTCGCCGCCCGGCGCACGAAGGTCCTGGCAACCCGAGAGCCAACGGCGATACATGTCCCGGAACTCGTTGCGATCGACGTCGCGGGACGAGCCGTGCCAGTCTCCGACGCTCAGTTCTTGGATCCCAGGGACCACGCTGACCGGAACTCCGTGCGACTCAGCAACGAAGTCAGCCGTTTCACGCGCTCGGGCCGCGGGGCTCGAAAACACCGCCTCCACGTCCCTCGATGCCAGGCGCTCTGCGAGGGCCTTCGCTTGCCGAATTCCTTCGGGGGTCAGCTTCGGACCGGGCAGGGCAGAATCAAGGACCCGCAGCACATTGGATTCAGTCTGCGCATGCCGCGCGAGGATCAATCTCTGCACCGATGCCGAACTCCCCATTTGCATCTGTACGGAGCGAGCGGAAGCCGTCTCCATGGACTCACTCACGATGAGATGGATGGCTGAGGATCGCTCCACCAGCGACCGCGACGCTTGGTCTCCAGCGGCAGGGGGTGATGCTCCTGGACCACCCCGTACCCATACCTGTCGTTCAGGCTCCACCGCATCATCGATTGCCAGGTGACATTTGAAGGATACGCATTCCAAGGCCCACCTACGTCCGCCTGCGCCCGCAGCATGTAGGCGATTCCACGATCGTCCGACACGAGCACATTCATCGCGACAACAGCCAACCCGAGCCTCACGGTGTCGATGTCCGCCTTCACGATGGAATGCAGGATACCGTTGTCCAGGACGTACCCGGCGGCCAATTCCTGATCCTGCCCCGCAGGAGCGTCCAGATCCAGCTTCACCAGAATACGAAAGGCGAGATCCTCGCCGAAGTGCACCGAGATCGAGTTCATCGGATGCATCTCCAGTTCGTGGCGGGGACCCCAACTGTGATCCATCCTGTCGATCACGTCCACGGCAAATTCACGACCTCGGACCTTGACCGTTCCGGTCACCCGACCGGTCATATCGAAATGACCCTTGTAGCCCTCACCCATCGAGGTGGCGGCCATCCGCTCGCTCTCGGTCTCAGGCAGCAGAGAGTTGTGATCGGGATCGTGGATGTCCCAAGGGTCCATGATTCCACGCCAATCCACGTGGACCTCGGTGTCGTCATAACCGACATAGTCGATCCGGTAGTCCCGCGGAGGATTGATGGCGACGATCGAGAGACCGTTGGATGATTCCATCTGCGAGAACTTCTCCGGCGCAGGCAGGTGCATCTGCCCGTCGACGTACAGCACCTCGGCCCTGGTGTCGGTCAGACTTCCGTAAGCGACCACTTCGTTCGACATTACGCCCAGGTTCGCCCGGACCACGACGTAGAACGTGACCAGCAGATGGGCTTCCGGAATCGAGATGGGAAAGAAATAGGTGTCGGTCCAGTGATTCGGATCCTGCGGTCCGTTCTGGTATTCTAAGTTCGCTGGGGTGATCATGCGAACCTCCATTCATTAGAGTGATGAGTGCCTCCGTGATCAATCGGAGGCTTCTATGTCGATTGAGCTCTCGATGGCAGCCAGGTGACGAGATCGGGAAACAGCATGAACAGGGCCACTAGAAGGAGCTGGATAAGGACGAATGGCAAAACCTGTACGAAAATCTGCTCGGCCCGAGGTGCTCCGGGTAGACCCGAGATGACGAAGACGTTCAGTCCCACGGGCGGAGTCAGTAGCCCGACCTCGATGAGGACGCACACCAGGACTCCGAACCACACTCCGTCATAACCAAGTGCCGTGACGACCGGGTACGACAGTGGAACGGTGACCAACATCATTGAGAGCCCGTCCAGGAACATCCCGAGAGGGATCAGTGTGGCGAGCAACATGATGACGACCAGTTCACTCGGAAGCTCCATCTCGAGAATCCACGTCGTGAAACTGGCGGGCACCCCTGCGGAGATCAAGAAGTATGTGAAGATCGTGCCGCCGAGTAAGATCGCGAAGATCATTCCTACCGTCGATACCGCATGCGGCACCGCCGTGCGCAGCATCTCCAGACTGCGGGTCGGTGAACGAATCGCTATCACACCAAGGGCCAACGCCGTAGCCGCACCCACGGCGCTCGCTTCTGTTGACGTGAAGACTCCGAGGTAGATGCCGCCAAGCACGACCCCGAACAGGACCAGGGCGTAGAGCAGACTCAGATAGTTCGTCAGGGAATTCTTCTCGCCGTCTCCGCGATTGCGGCTCCTCGTGGCGCCGTTGCCCGCGTGACGCTCGCTAGCGGGGAGCTGTGACGTATGCACCGACAGTGCACGGTCTCGACCACGGAGGCCGACCGTCACCGCGTAGGCGAAGAACGCCAGCCCCATCATGCAGCCAGGCACAAGGCCAGCCAGCAAGAGCGCACCCACGGACTCGCCTGTGATCACGCCATACATGATCAGAATGATGCTCGGCGGAATGAGGACAGCGATGGTGCCGGCGGCAGCCACGACTGCCGCCGCATATTCGGGACGGTAGCCGTTCCTCCGCATTTCTTCGATCGAAATGCGTCCGATGGTCGCAGCGTCCGCAGTGCTGGATCCGGAAACGCCGCCGAATATCGTGCAGGCGAACACCGTAGCGCCGGCCAAGCCGCCCGGTAGCCGCCCTACAGAGCGTTCAGCCGTCCGATAGAGATCACGAGCGATCCCGGTTTCTGCCAGCAAGACCCCCATCAAGATGAACATGGGAAGGACGACGAGACCATATCGTGCGCTGGACGTGAGCGGAATGGACGCCAAGGACGCCGACATGACTTCTTGTCCATCCAAGAGCCAGATACCGATTCCCCCGCTCACACCGAGGCAGAAGGCAACAGGGACGGCGCTCATTAGGAGAAGAAAGAAGAGCATGAACACCGTGACCACAATCAGGGCGAGCGACATCTTCAGGATCCTCCTTGCGTCTCGGGAGCCCCAGGGACAACCTGTACTCCCGAGCCCTTCTTGTTGCTGGATCGCACGCATTCCCACGTGTCCGCGAGGTTCTCCAGGAGAAGGGCGAGCAGCCCGATCGCTAGCAAGATCCTGGTTGGCCAGACGGCGAGACCGAGGAGGCCGTACCTGGACTCGCGTATATTCGCGGAGTCGATGGCCGACTCTGTTGTGACCAAGAGGAGGACTGCGAGGAAGGCGGTCACAACAACCATGCCTGCCGAGTGAAGCATCCGCGCGGGCCGGGTAGGCAACCGGTCAAGTACGACGCTCGACGCGACGTGCTCTCCGCGTCGCTGGGTATAGGCCATCGCAAGGTATGCGACCGCTGGAAGAATCACCTCAGCGACCTCTGTACTGCCTCGGAAGCCTGACCCCGTGGCATACCTTAGGAGAACGTCCCCGGCGATCATGACCATGAGAAAGAGCGTGAGTAGCGACGCTACGATCATGAGAGCAAGCGTCAGGCGGCGCACAGCTGAACGCATCTGTTATCCCCTTGCCTAGTGCCACATCGTTGCGGTGGACTCCTGGAGTGTCCCGGCAGTCGGCAACTGGTGGACGCTGGCCAGCATTGCTGTCCGCTCAGGCTTCTCAGCCTCGGTTGGCACATTCGGTCAAGATGTCCGGCGCAGCTTCGCCTGAACGCTCCGACATTGCCTCGAGGTACTCAGACTCAAACTCTTCGATCGCGTCCTCTGTGAGATCAGGCGACTCACTCGCAGACTCCGACCACTGGTCCAGGAGGCCTTCAAACAGCCCGTCCTTCCACGCACTCACTTCGTCCTCCGGGAAGGTCGTCACCGATCCGCCCAGCTCCTGGAGCCTGTCGCAGGCGAGCTCGCCCTCCGCTTGGGTCTCCTTCAGACTGAAGTCGAGAGCCTCTTCGGCCGCTTGGCCCATGGCCCCCTTGACCTCATCCGGCAGCCCTTCGTACAGGTCCGCGTTCATCACGACCTGCGTGGCCAGCACGTACTGTCCCAAGCCGCTGTCGACAAGATTCGGTGCAACTTCCGCCACGTTGAATCCCAGCACCGCGTTAGTGAAGATGAGTGTCGAGAACCCCTCGATCACCCCTTGCTCGAGTGATTCGTAGAGGTCGGTGGCAGGCAAAGCCACGACCTCGGCCCCTTTGGCCTCGAGAGCCTGCGCCGAGATTCCCACAGCACGGATCTTCTTGCCGTCCAGGTCGTCGACGGAGTCGACCGGGTCGACGAATCCCAGCGTGTTATTGGGAACAACGGCCCAGACCAGCGGAACGAGGCCGTTTCGCTTGAATTCCTCGCGGAAAGCCTCATTATTCTCGTACATCTCCGCGTGGACGCGGGCGCTTGCCTCTGCAGATGTGGACAGGAATGGCACAGTCGCGATTTGAGACAGAGGAAGTTCCTTGGGATGGTAACTCGTTGCGAAGAGCGCAGCGTCTGCTCGCCGCGACGCCACACCATTCAGCGTGTCGTCTGGCGGAAGTAGCGACCCGCTGTAGAACATCTTCACGTCGAGTTCATGGTTCGGTGTGAGTTCGTCAACACGTTCGAACCACCACTTCGCGACCTTGGCGTCAGTCGAGTTCTCGGGCTGGTAGGTCGCATACTTGAAAGTGATCTGGTCCTGGTTTGCAACGCCTCCGTCTGAACCACAGGCTGTAGCGGTTGCTGCCGCCATCATGGCAGTCACGACAAGCGGCCAAGAGCGTGTGCGCATTCTAGGTCCTCCATCTGAGGGTGCAGTAGCCACCCGGTTCAAGGGATTCCGTGAGCAGCCAAATTGGTCGACTTAATTCATCGACATCGTCAACTGAACGCTGGTCTCTGGGCCGGGACTCGGCTGATATTGCACGGGACGCTATATCCGAAGGTCGCACACGTCACGAGACGACCCCGCACCTGCTGTTGACTTCTCCACCAAGTGTGAAGGTGCGTGGGCCCTACGAGCAGCGACGGGCCGAATCCTTGTCAACGTCGAAGACCGACCCTCGCGTCTCAGGGTCAGTGATCAGTGGCCACTGAATAACACGTAGGGGCGATCTCACGGGGTGTCGGAGAGAAGCAACGAGAAGAACGACTCCACGGCGGTGTTGTCGAGGCACGCGCTACGCGTCCCAAGGAGCCGATCATCTGGTGGCGGTGGAGCTGGTGGACCAGATGAGGGGGTCCGGGCCCACGCCGTAGGCGATGTTGCTCCTCCTGATGTCCTTTGACCTGGCACGTTAGGGGGTTCGTCCAGGCCCGTGCAGGTACAACGCAGACCCCCACTGTGGGCTCTCACAGTTCCCGCCCTGGCTATGGTGCGACATGTGCAACCGCTGCTGCCGTCCCCTGAAGCCGTCCTCGCACTTCCTGCCTTGATGCAGGGTCGCGTGCTCTCGTCCGACCTGGACCTCGACGGCCACATGAGCATGCAGAGGCACGTGGAGCGTGGCGAGGAGGGGGCCGAGATGCTGCTACGGAGTGTCGGCGTCGACGACGCCTATCGCGCCGAGCAGGGAATGGCCGTGTTCAGCGCCGAGCACCACGTCCGCCTCTTCCGCGAGCTGTCGGAGGGCGGCCAGTTCTCGGTCCACACGATGCTCCTCGATCGCTCAGCCCGAATCGCACATCTCCTCGCGTTCCTGCTCGACCACGAGGAGCACTCCATCTCGAGCACGGTCGAGATGGTGCTGGTGCATGTCGGCATGGCCACCAGGAGGGCAGTCGACTTCCCGGCGGAGGTCGCGACAGGACTGGACGCGCTCATCGCCACGTCCCAGAGGTTCGACGGGCGGGTTCCAACCTCCGGATCGATGGGTATCCGCCGCTGAACCTGCGTGATCAGGGTCGCGGCGCCAGGCTCGGCGGCGTCGCCACTACCCGTCTGAGGCGGGCAGATCGCTCCGTGTAGAGCAGGACCAGCACTGAGGCGAGGATCAAGGATGACCCCAGCAGCATGGCCGGGGTGACGGGCTCGCTGAAGACGAGCCAACCGAGCGCGACCGCGACGAGCGGATTCACATACGCCTGGGTGGACACCAGCGAGATAGGCGCATTCCCCAGTAGCCACGAGTATGCGGTGAAGGCCACCAGCGACCCCAGCACGGCGAGGAAGGCAACCGCGAGCCACGCAAGTGGCGTGAAGTCGAGCGTCACCTCTTCGCCCCGGAGCAGTGCCCCGATGCCGAGACCGATGCCAGCCACGAGCAACTGATACGTCACCCCCACCAGGTTGTCCTTGGGCAGCGACATTCGCGGCTGCAGGTAAGAGCCGGCAGACCACGACAGCGCAGACACGAGGACAATGAGACTGCCGATCAGCGGGAACGCGGTCTCGACGTCGAGCTGCCCGCTCGACATCAGGTGGACGAGCCCCACGGCGCCCAATGCGATCCCGACCAGGGCCAAGACCGACGGCCGGTCACCGTCGAGCGTCCGGAACAACGCGATCCACATCGGCGTGGACGCCACGAGAAGGGCCGCTCCACCCGAGCTGACACCGCCCAAGATCCCGAGCGAGGTGAGCCCGTTGCCGAAGCAGAGGAGCAACAGCCCCATCACGACGGTCCCGCGCAGCTCGCGGGCAGAGACGTGCAGCCTTCGCACGCCGCCTCGTGCCGCCAGGAGGCCTCCCATGATGACCGAGGCACAGACGAAGCGGACCGACATCGCCCAGAGGGGCGGGGCGCCCTCCTCGACGACGACCTTGATCGCGAGGAAGATCGACCCCCAGACCAGGTACACGAGCAGCAGGGCCACCAGGACCTTCGCCCTGGTGGCCTGCTGGTGCGTCGTGTCGATCACGCGAACGTGGGAGCCCGCTTTCCGATGAAGGCCGCGATCCCCTCCTGCGCCTCCCCCTTCTCGAACAGCTCCTGCTCCTGGTCGATCTCGAACTGGAAGCCCTCCGTCAGGGGAAGGTCGAAGGCCGCGTCGGCGCAGCGCACCACGGCCAGCTGGGCGGGGAGAGAGTGTCGGGCGATCTCGGCAGCCAGCTCCAACGCGGTCTCGGTCGCCTGTCCGGCGGGAACGAGGCGGTCGAGCAGTCCGATCGCGCTCGCCTCGTCAGCGGGCACCTGACGTGCGGTGATCATCATGTCCAGCGCCCGGCCGCGCCCCACGAGCCGCGGCAACCGCTGGGTACCGCCGGCCCCGGGGATCAGGCCGAGCTTGACCTCGGGGAGGCCGACCTTGGCATCAGCTCCGCCGACACGCATCGTGCAGGCCATTGTGAGTTCGAGACCACCACCCAGGGCGAGTCCCTCGATGGCGGCGATCGAGATCAGCTCCGACCCCGCCAACCGGTCGAAGACAGCGCGCATGCTGTCGCCGTAGGCGGTGAACGTGGTGGCGTTGACGTCGCCCATGTGCTTGATGTCGGCTCCTGCCGCGAAGAACCGCTCCAGGGCGGACTCGATCACGACCACCTTGATCTGGTTGGCCGCGGCATGGTCAAGCATGGCTGCGAGTCCGTCGATGATGGGCGGGCCAACCGCGTTGGCAGGGCCGTTGGAGAGTGTAACGAGCAGGACGCCGTCGGAAGCGGGCTTCCAGGTCACCGCGCTGGGAGTTGCTGACATCGTCGTGATGTCCTTTCACTTGGGAGTGGGAACGGAATCTGGCGAGAACGCCTCAGCCGGCCATCGTGAGACCACCGCTCACCGAGAGGGTCTGCCCGGTCACGAAGCCCGCCCCGTCGGAGGCAAAGAAGGCCACGGCCGGGCCGATGTCCTCGGGGGTGCCAAGCCGCTTCATCGGGACCGCGCTTGTCATGCCCGCGATCACCTTCTCGGCATCGCCGCCGCCTGCACCGTCGGCAAACTTGCGCAAGGCGGGCGTGTCGGTCGGTCCGGGACACACCGTGTTGGCGGTAACGCCCTTGCGAGCGACCTCGCGTGCCAAGGTCTTGGTGAAGGCGATGATGCCACCCTTGGCGCCCGAGTAAACGGCCTCCATCGACGAGCCCACCCGACCCGCATCGGAACCGATGTTGATGACTCGACCGAAGCCCCGCTCCATCATGCCCGGCACTACTTCGTGGATGACCCGCAGGGCGCCCTTGTAGTTGATGTCAAGGATCTTGTCCCAGAACTCCTCGGACGTCTTCACGAAGGGCATGAAGTCGTCCCAGCCAGCGTTGTTCACGACGACCTCGATCGGGCCGAGCTTCTCCTCGATCGCGGCCACTGCGTGCTTCACCGACTCCGTGGAGGTCACGTCGATCTCGACGGCCACGGCCTCTCCGCCCGCCTCGCTGATGGCGGCTGCCGTCTCCTCGGCGACGGCAAGGTTAAGGTCGGCCACTGCCACCTTGAAGCCTTCCCGGCCCAGAGTGCTGGCGATGCCCTTCCCGATTCCTTGTGCTCCTCCGGTGACAAGTGCGACGCGATTCATGCTTCCTACCTCTTCCTGGAGTTCGTTGACTCAGACGCTGGGTGCCCAGATGACCGGGCCGGCTACGATCGAGTGGCTGGTGAGCTTGCGGCCCAGGGTCGCCTGGGCCTCACGGGCGGCCTCGATGACCTTGCCGAGATCCAGGCCAGTGTCGACGCCCATCTCCTCGAACATGGACACGAGGTCCTCAGTGGCGATGTTGCCGGTGGAGCCGGCCGGCACAGGACAGCCGCCCAGCTCGCCGAAGCTGGACTCGAAGCTGGTGCAGCCCGCCTCGAGTGCGGCGTAGGCGTTGGCCAGCCCCTGGCCCCGGGTGTTGTGGAAGTGCGCCGTCACCTCGACGCCCGGAAGGCGCTCCAGGGCAGCGGCGAAGAACCGGGATGCATAGGCCGGGTTGCACATCCCGGTGGTGTCCCCGAACCCGATCTCGGTCGCGCCAGCCTCGGCGAACTGCTCTGCGAGGTCGAGGACCCGCTCCATCTGGACCTTGCCCTCGAAGGGGCAACCGAAGGATGTGGCAACGACGGCGCAGAGCTTGAGGTCCTCCGCGAGGATGCGTGGCGCCATCGTGCGCACGTCGGCCATTGTCTCCTCGACCGTGCGGTTGATGTTGCGCTTGTTGTGAGTCTGCGACGCAGAGACGAACACCGCCGCCTCCTCGAAGTAGGCACGCTCACGCAGCGCGTTGTCCAGGCCCTTGCTGTTGGGCACCAGAACCATCCGGTCGACGTCCTCGGGCACGTTGATTCCGTGCAGCACCTCCACACCATCGGCCAACTGCGGGATCACATCGGCTCGAACGAAGCTCGCCACCTCGATCCGCTTGAAGCCGGCGCGACCGAGCGCGTCGATGAGTCGGATCTTCTCCGCTGTGGGGACGGTCTCGGGCTCATTCTGGAACCCGTCCCGGGGCCCCACCTCGCGCACGTGCACGCGGCGACTCTCCCCCTGGGTGCTGTTGGGTGACACAGCCATCTCAGGACACCTCCTTCTCCGAGAGGCTGCGTTCGAGCGCCTCCCGGTATTCGGGGGCTGCAACCTCGACCAGGCGCAGAGCGCGCTCGGCGACGGTGCAACCGGTCAGCATGGCGACACCATGCTCAGTCACGACCGCGTCGACGTCGACGCGTGCCGTGGTGACGACCCCGCTGTACAGGCTGGGGACGATCGTCGAGTGCGTGCGCTCGCCCTTGCCGGCGGTGGAGCGCAGCGCAATGATCGAGCGGGTACCGGTCAGCGCTGCCGCTCGACTGAAGTCGACCTGACCGCCCACGGCACCGATGTGTACCCCACGGGCGAGCTCGGCGCCGACCTGACCCAGGAGGTCCACCTCGATCGCCGAGTTGACCGACACGAGCGAACCGAGCCGGGACAGGACCGCCGGCGCGTGGGTGTAGCTGGCCGCCCGGAACTCGAGGGGGTGGTGCGTGAGACGTCGATAGCCGTCACTGGTGCACAGCGCCGCACCGGTCACCACCACACCGGGGTCGATCTCCTTCTTCTCCCCGGTGATCACACCGGCCTCGATGAGGTCGAGAACACCGTCAGTGATCATTCCGCTGTGGAAGCCGAGTGCCCGATGGCCGGAGAGAGCAGCGAGAACCGCAGCCGGAAGAGCACCAACGCCCACCTGGACAGTGGAGCCGTCATCGATGATCGAAGCCACGTTGTTGGCGATCGCCCGGTCCACGTCATCGCTCGGTCGACCAGGCGCCTCGCGTAGTGGCCGATCGGTCTCTATGACGGCGGCGAACCTCGAAAGGGGAAGGCGTGGTCCTCCCCGGGTGGTGGGCATCTGGTGGTTGACCTCGGCGACCAGAGTCCGGGTGTGGACGATGGCGTCGGCCACGTAGTCGACACCGATTCCCAGCGTCACCATACCTTGGGCGTCCGGTGGCGACACCTGGACAAGGCCAAGGTCGTTCGGTAGCTGGCCCTTGGCGAAGAGGCGCGGGATGGCCGAGTAGTGACAGGGGAGGACATCGAGGATCCCGTGCCGACTGAGCTGGCTCAACCGGCCCAGTCCACCGTAAGAGATCACGGTCAGCTTGTCGGGGATGGATTCGGAGAGCCGCTCGTTCCAGGAGAGCCCGGAGAAGGCTCGGATCGGTCCCACTCGGTCGACGGCGTCCAGGACCTGGTTGACCAGGAGCTCGGGCTCGGCAGCACCCTGACCCCACCAGACACCTTGTCCGCTGTCGAGGAAGTCAGCAACGTCGATCGTCATGGCACACGCCTTCAAACCCGCTGCACCAAGGTGGCGGTGCCGAGCCCGCCCCCACAGCACATCGTGACGAGTCCTACCTCCAGGTCGCGGCGCTCCATCTCCGCGAGGAGCGTGGCGAAGAGCCGCGAGCCGGACGCGCCCACCGGGTGGCCGAGGGCGATCGCACCCCCATTGACGTTGACTCTGTTCATGTCGGCCTCGAGCTCACGCTCCCAGGCGAGCACGACGGAGCTGAAGGCTTCGTTGATCTCGATGAGTTCGATGTCGTTGATCGTCATCCCGTTGCGCTCCAGCAGTCTCCGCGTGGCCGGGATGGGGCCGGTGAGCATGATCTCCGGATCGACTCCGACGGTGGTCTGGTCGAGGATGCGCGCCCTCTTTGCCAGGCCGTGTGTCGTGACCGCCGAATCCGATGCCAGTACAACGCCGGCAGCGCCATCAGTCAGCGGGGACGAGCTTCCTGCGGTGATACGGCCACTTTCGGCTCGGAAGACCGGGTCGAGAGCTGCCAATGTCTCCAGCGTCGTGCCCGGCCGGATGCCCTGGTCGCTGCTCCGGGTCTCGCCATCAAGGTCCATCGCGATGATCTCGCGCTGGAATCGGCCGGCCTCGACCGCTGCCGTAGCCAGGGTGTGCGAGCGGACAGCGAACTGGTCCATCTCCGTGCGTGAGATTCCCCAGCGCTCAGCGATCCGCTCTGCACTCTCTCCCATCGTCGGGAAGTCATAGAGATCGGTGAGTTCCGGGGGCCACGCGACTCCGTAGAGCTCCTCGACCTTGACGACCGAGTGCATCGGGACCCGGGTCATGTTCTCGACCCCGCCCGCCACCACGATGTCGTGGGTGCCCGAGGCGATGAGCGCGGCACCCATCTCGACGGCCGTTTGGGCCGAGCCGCAACGTCGATCGAGCACTGTCGCGGGCACCTCGGGCGGATAGCCCGCCTGCAGCCATGCGTTGCGCGCAACGTTGCGCGACTGCTCGCCGAAGGGAGCCGTGCAGCCGACGATGAGGTCCTCGACGTCTAGCGGCGCGAGACCAGTTGAGTCCAGAAGCGCTGCGTAGACAGAACCCAGCATCTCGTTGGCGTGTACGTCTCGAAACCAACCACGCTCGCTGTGCGCTCGCCCCATCGGGGTGCGCAGCGCCTCGACGATCCACGCGTCGCGACCGGTTCCTGCGAAGACCATCAGATCACCGTTCCTCCGTCTACAGGCAGGACCTGCCCAGTGATGTACGACGCCGCGTCCGAGGCGAAGAACACGAACGACGCCGCGATCTCCTCCGGCTCGGCCCAACGGCCGAGCGGGATTCTCGCGAGAGTCTTCGCGGCGAGCTTCTCGTTGCTGCGGATGTTCTGCGTCATGCTGGTCGCGGCGAGCGGTGCGATGGCATTGACGGTGATCTGGTTGCGGGCAAGCTCCTTGGCCAAGGACTTGGTGATCCCGATGACGCCCGACTTCGCGGCCGAGTAGTTGACCTGGCCGATGGTCCCAACCAAGCCTGCGGCCGATGTCACGTTGAGGATCCGTCCTGTGCCGTCCTGAGCCAGGAACGGCGTTGCTGCCTGGCTCACGGTGAACGTGCCACCCAGGTGCACGTCGACCACGAAGCTGAACTGTTCCGACGTCATCTTGGGGAACATGGCCGGCGCGATCGCACCGGCATTGTTGACCAACACGTGCAGCGTGCGGCCAGTGAGACCCGCTGCCTGCTCGGCCACCTGGGCCGCCTGTGCTGCATCGCGCACGTCAAGTGCGGCGGACTCGGCACGGCCTCCGGCCTCGACGATGCGCGAGGCCACGACGGCCGCGGCGTCCGGGTCGACGTCAGTGACCATGACTGCCGCTCCGGCAGCAGCGAACGCTTCGGCCACTGCCGCTCCGATGCCGTTGCCCGCGCCAGTGACCAGCGCCGAGCGGCCCTCGAGCGAGAACACCCTCATCAGTAGCTCCTCGGCAAGCCGAGGACGTGCGACCCCAGGTAGTTGAGAACCATCTCCTGGCTAATCGGTGCGATCCGGGTGAGCCGGGCCTCCCGGAAGTACCTCGCCACGTGGTACTCCTCGGAATACCCCATGCCACCGTGTGTCTGCAGCGCACGGTCGGCGGCGGTGAAGCCAGCCTCCGCGCACAGGTACTTGGCGGTGTTGGCCTCGCGCCCACAGGGAAGACCACGGTCATAGAGCCACGTGGCCTTCCGCAGCATCAGCTCGGCGGCGTCGAGCTTGGCCAAGGAGTCGGCCAAGGGGAACTGGATCCCCTGGTTCATGCCGATCGGTCGGTCGAAGACCTCGCGCTCGATGCCGTAGCGGACAGCGCGACGGAGCGCGGCGCGGCCGATGCCGAGTGCCTCAGCCGCGACCAAACAGCGCTCTGGGTTCAACCCGTCCAGGATGTACTTGAATCCCTCCCCTTCCTCGCCGACGCGGTGCTCCTCCGGAATGCGGAGGTCATCGATGAACAGCTCGTTGGACGAGACGGCATTCCTTCCCATTTTCTTGATGGGGCGGATATCCACGTGAGCCCGGTCGAGGTCGGTGAAGAACAGGGTCAGACCGTCGGTCTTCTTGGCCGAATCCTCGAACTTGCTCGTCCGGGTCAGCAACAGGATCTTCTCCGACTCGAGTGCCTTGGAGATCCACACCTTGCGTCCGTTGACGACGTAGTCGGTGCCGTCTCGACGCGCGAACGTGGTGATCCGCGTGGTGTCCAGTCCTGCTCCGGGCTCCGTGACTCCGAAGCAGACGTGAAGGTCACCGGTCGCGATGCGCGGCAGGTTCTCCTTCTTCATCTCCTCTGAGCCGTGGACGATGACCGGATGCATGCCGAAGATCGACATGTGGATGGAGCTGGCTCCGTTCATGCCGGCGCCTGAGGCCGCCACCTCTTCCAGGAGCAGCGAGGCCTCGGTGATCCCGAAGCCACTGCCGCCATACTCCTCGGGGGTGGTGACTCCGAGCCAGCCGCCCTCCGCGAAGGCTTGGTAGAACTCCTCGGGGAACTGGTGGGACGCGTCCTTCTCCATCCAGTACTGATCGTCGAATCGCGCCGCCAGGTCAGCGACAGCCGAGCGGATCAGTTGCTGATCCTCGCTGAGCTCGAAGTCCACGAGTCACTCTCCGTTTCCCAGGTGTGGGTCGCGACAGGACCCTGGAATCAATTGGCATGACGATACCAAATGGTTGGACCATTGCCTAGACGAGGTGGAGACGATTCGCCAAACGTTCATTCCACTCAGCGGGCGGGCCGAAGAGGTGCTCGTTCAATCGCGCACGCTTGTAGTACAGGTGCAGGTCGTGCTCCCACGTGTACCCGATCGCTCCGTGGATGGTCAGCGCGGTGTCCGCAGTCACGGCGCCCCCCGCCGTCACCTGGGCCTTGATCGCAGCCACGTGCATCGCCCTGTCCTCATGTGCGCTGTCCACGGACGCCGCGGCGTAGAAGACCCCCGTACGCCCCGCCTCCACCTCGACCAGGATCGAGGCTGCCGCGTGCTTGATCGCTTGGAAGGAGCCAATGGGCTTGCCGAACTGATGGCGCTGCCCGCTGTACTCCACCGCGAGGTCGAGCATGCGCTCCATGGCACCGAGAGAGTCAGCGGCCGTCAGTACTGCGGCGATCTCCGCCACCCTCTCCAGACACTGGGCAGCGTCCACGTCGAGCGGTTGGGACCTGACCCCGTCAAGCGTGACGTCAGCGACTGAGCGTGAAGCGTCGAGCAGTCGGCGCGGAGCCACCCGCACTCCATCAGCCTCCGTGTCCACCACGTGCACCTGTGCGCGCCCGTCCACCTCCGCGACGACCAGAAGGCGCGCGGCGCGATCCGCGCCGAGTGCACGGGTGAAGCTCCCACTCAGGCGGCCGTCAGCCTCGACGTTCGCCAGTTCCACCGTGCGCAGATCGGGGATGTTCTCGGCGCTGATCAGCCACGCGAGCGGCGCCGAGTCGAGGGCCTGCTCTGCGAGATCCGGTCGCGAGTCGAGTGCGGGCAAGGCGAGCACCGTCGCGAGCCATGCGCTGCATGGAACCCCTGCTCGCGCGAACTCCTCGCCCGTCAGCGCGAGCTCAATGATTCCGCCACCTTGCCCTCCCAGCGCCTCCGGGACGCCGACCCCGGCCAGGCCGGCCGCACTGAGACGTCGCTCGAAGTCACCGGGATCCGCTGGCTCGTCGTCGGTGCCGAGCCAGCGCCGTACCTGGTCCATGGGGGCCGTCTGCTGCAGCCAGCCACGGAGCACGTTCTGGTAGTCGACCTGCTCCTCAGAGAACTTCCACTCCATCACTGATGCCCTTCCATCTGTGCAGTTCTCCAGTGGAGGATCGAAGATCGACCGCCTTCCACTGGTACTTTAGGTAAGACCGTTTCCGTGGCACGCACCAGAAAGGTGGCATCGATGCCTGATGCCCTATCCGTCGAGACCGACTCCTTGAGGTCAACCACTCGGCTGAGCCCCATGCAGGTCCCGAAGGCGTCGGACGTGTTGGCCAACGAGCTGCGCGAGCGAATCCTGCGCGGCGACTTCGTTGAGGGGACGCCGCTGCCACCTGAGCGAGAGCTCGTCGCACAGACGCAGATGAGTCGCACCACCGTGCGGGAGGCGCTGCGGATCCTAGAGGTGCAAGGTCTCGTGCAGATCCGCACGGGCAGGACCGGAGGGGCCTTCGTACAACGTCCGGGACAGGACTCGATTGCCAGCACCGTGAACCTCCTGATCCGCGGCCGCAATGTCCGGCTCGCGGCGCTGCTGGAGACCCGCGAGGCCGTAGAACCGGCGTGCGCCCGGTTGGCTGCGAAGTACCGGACAGCTGCAGACCTCGAGGCTCTCGACGCGGCGAACGTCGCCATCGCGGCCGAGGGGTCGCTGGCCGACTTCCTCAAGGCCAACATCGACTGGCACGTTGCAGTGGCTGTCGCCTCGCACAACGAGCTGCTGACGGGGTTCATGGTTGCGCTGTCCAGGGCCATCTACGCCTCCACCGACAACCAGGGGTTCGTCGACGCGCCGGTCCGGAAGACGACCGTGTCAGCCCACGAGAGCGTGACGCGCGCGATTCGCGACGGCGACCCCGAGGCCGCGGTGCGCCGGATGTCGCGCCACGTCCAGGAGTACGCCGAGGCCGTGCTGGCAGTCGAGGAGCGCACTGCCATCGACGTCTCGGACGAGTGACTCTCAGTCACGCCAGCCCCGGGAGCGCTCGCGGATCTCGATGACTGCCTCGGGGTTCTCCGCCCCCGAAAGATCGCCGGCGTCCTGGTCGAGGACGGCCGCACGGATCGCCCGCCGAAGGATCTTGGCCGACCGGGTCTTGGGCAGGTGGTCAGCGCGAACGACGCGGCTCGGCGTGAAAGGCTTTCCGACCCCTGCAGCCACCCGCGACTTGATCCGAGCCTCGATCTCCAGTTCCTCCTCCTCCGACGCGGAGACCTTGGGCACGTAGAAGACCCACACCGCCTCGCCCTTGGTGGCGTCAGGGATGCCCACCACAGCGCACTCGGCCACGCTGGGCTCGGTGGCGACGATGGACTCGATCTCGGCCGGGGCGACTCGCTTCCCCGCGACATTCATGACGTCGTCGGACCGTCCAAGGATGAACCAGCTGCCGCTCTCGTCCACCAACGCAAAGTCACCGTGGCGCCACAGTCCGTCGAACGTTGACCAGTAGGACTCGTGGTAGCGCGTACCACGCGCGTCGTCGTTCCACACGCCTCTGGTTATGGAGGGCCAGGGCTGGCGGCACACCAGTTCACCGATCTGGCCTCGGACCGGTTGGGCATTGTCGTCGACGACATCGACATCCATCCCCAGAGCCGGCCCACCGAGCGAGCAGCTCCGGATCGCCTCGACGGGGTAGGGGCACAGGAACGAGCCGCCCACCTCGGTTCCGCCGGAGAAGTTGATGACCGGGACGCGCTCGTCGAACACGTCGCGCGCCAGCCACTCGTAGGACTCGGGGTCCCACGGCTCACCTGTGGAACCGAGGGTCCGCACGCTGCCCAGCTCCTGTTCAGGCACGCCACCGGCTGCCTTGAGAGTGCGGATGAGGGTCGGACTGACGCCCAGCATGGACACGGAGTGGTCCTCGACGAGCTGCCACAGCCGGTTGGTGTCCGGCACGTCGACAGAACCTTCGTACAGGAGGAGCGTTCCGCCAGATCCGTGCGTTCCGAAGATCGACAGCGGCCCCATGATCCAGCCCATGTCCGTCACCCAGAAGAAGGTCCGTCCTTCGTTGATATCGAAGGCGTAGGAGACCTCAGAGGCGGTCTTCGTGACGAAGCCGGCGTGCGTGTGCACGGCCCCCTTGGGCTTGCCGGTCGTGCCGGACGTGTAGGCCAACAGGAGAACGTCGCTGGACGCCGTCGGTTCGACCGCCCTCTCCGGCTCGGAGGTGATGATGTCGGTCCAGGCGTGCTCTCGCTCCCCGAGCTCGCCGGTCGTGCCGACGTTGTCGACCACCACCACCGCTTGCACGGTGGGGCAGGACGTGAGGGCCTCCCGGAGGGCAGGAAGCATCGACGTCGCCCGCCCCCGGCGAAGGGTGCCGTCGGCACTGATCACCGCCTTGGCGGAGGCGTCCTGGATCCGACTGGCGATCGCTGCAGCGGCGAAGCCGGAGAAGAGCGGCACCAACATCGCTCCCAGGCCGGCGACGGCGTAGGTCGCAACGACGGCCTCGGGAATCATCGGCAGGAAGACCGCGACCGCGTCTCCCTTGCCCACCCCGAGTGTGCGCAGGCCCCCTTGAAGTCGGGCCACCTCGTCGGCAAGCTCGGCATAGGTGAGTCGGGTGACCCGACCGGCCTCGTCCTCGTGCACCACCGCCATCGCCTGCGGCGTCCGAGCCGCCCACTTACCCAGGCACGCCTCCGCGGCGTTGAGGCCGCCATCGACGAACCACTCCGGCCACTCGATCCCGCGGCTCAGATCGACGACCGAGCGATACGGGGTATGGAAGGGAATCTCCAGGTCGGAGACGACCTCCCCCCAGAAAGCGCCGATGTCGGCGACCGAGCGCTCGCGCAGTTCCTCGATCGTGGACACCCCCAGACGACGCATCAGCCGTCGGACGTTGGCGTTCTCGAGGTAGTCCGCCGAGGGGTTCCAGACGTAGGTCAATTCAGCTCTCCTTCACGACCGAGGCATGCCGAGGAGCCGCTCGGCAGCGATGTTTCTCTGGATGTAGGTGGAGCCGCCGGCGATCGCGGTACCGCGGCCCTGGTTGGCCAGGCGCAGCCACGCCGAGACGTCGTCTTCCTGACCCTCGTGGTCGGCCATCTGGAACTGACCGCCCAACGGCGCGAAGGACAACCGGAAGTCCGCCAAGTTCTCCACCAGTGGACAGAAGTAGAGCTTGCCGATGGAGGTGACGGGACCGGGAGGAGCGCCGGCGGCCGCGCCCGTGATCACGCGCTGGCCGATGGCCCGGTGGATCAGGGCACGCGACCACAGGTCCGCGATCGTCTGCCTGATCCTGGGGTCCGCGCCGAGTGGCTCGCCCGCGGAGTCCGTCATTCCGCGGACGTCATCGATGATGTCGGCGACCGCCTTGCTCGTGTTGACACGGCCCGTCGCGATCGCGACGCGCTCGAAGGCCAGAGTGCCCATAGCGACCTGCCAGCCCTGGTCGACCTCGCCCACCACGAGCTCGTCCGGGATGAAGACGTCGTCGAGGAACACCTCGTTGAACTCCGCCTCCCCCAGCATGTGCCGCAGGGGCTTGACCGTGATGCCGTCACTGTCCATCGGGAGCAGGAAGAACGTGATGCCCTTGTGCCGCTGCTTGTCGGGGTCGGTGCCGCCGGTCCGCGCGAGCAGGATGGCGTGTGCCGCGATCTGGGCGCGACTGGTCCACATCTTCTGCCCGTTGATGCGCCACCCTCCCTCAACCCGGGTGGCCTTGGTGCGCAGGCTCGCCAGGTCGGAGCCGGCCTCCGGTTCGGAGAAGAGCTGGCACCAGATCTCCTCGCCGGTGAGGATGGGGGTCAGCAGGCGCTCCTTCTGCTCCGGCGTGCCGTAGTGCGCGATGGTGGGGCCGCAGAAGTCCTCGCCGATGATGTTCAGGCGCTCTGGGGCTCCGGAGCGGTCGCACTCCTCGCTGAAGATCGCGCGCATCCGCTCGTCCAGCCCTTGACCGCCGTACTCCTTCGGCCAGGTGAGTCCGGCCAGGCCCGCGTCGTGGAGCTGCCGCTGCCACTCTCGCCAGAACGGAACCTTTTCCTCGAGCCCGTGCGGCTCCGGCCAGGGAAGCGATGGCAACGTCGTCGCCAGCCACTCACGAACCCTGGCGCGGAAAGCCGCTTCGTCGGGGGCGTCCCGCAGATCCATTCGCTGCTCCCGTCGTAGGAGGCGCCGACCGCCCGGAGCGAGACCGGCAATGACCAATTAGTCGCAACTATAGAATGGTCTGACCAAAGTCGCAAGACTGGTCTTGGGTGATTGCCAAGCGCTACCGAGCCCTCAGCCAGCCGACTTGAAGTCGAACATCGCCGCAGCAATCCGGCGGAACTGCACCTCGTCCGTACCCTCGGTGATGCGGTATCGCCTGTGGTGGCGATAGATCTGCTCGAAGGGAAGGGCTCGGGTGTAACCCATGCCGCCGTGAATCTGCATCGCTCGGTCTGCGGCTTTACACGCGAGCTGGTTGCCCCGAACGTTGACCATCGCGACCTTGTCCGAGACGGAGGTTCTTCCGCTCTCGTCCATCATCGCGGCCGTCTTGTGAAGTGTGTTGCGCACCAGCTCAGCTTCGGTCTGCAGCTCCACGAGTTGCCACTGAATCCCCTGGTGCTGGGCGAGCGGCTTACCGAAGGCGACACGCTCCTGTGCGTACTTGACGCTCTGGTTGATGCAGAACTGAGCGGCGCCCAATGACGAAGCCGCCTGACGGGTGCGGTTCTCGTGAATGAACAGCTGCGCACAGTCGAGCCCACGCCCCACCTCACCCACGACAGCCGACGAAGGAACGCGAACGTCCTTGAGATGCACCTCAGGATGGTCGCTCGGCATGCTGATGGTCCAGTGGTTGAACGGGATCGAGAAGCCCTCGGAATCTGTCGGGACCAGGAACGCCGTGATCCCGTCTGCCTTTCCGTCCTCGCCCGAGGTGCGGGCAAAGACGAGGTCAGCCTCCGCGGCGTCCGAGAGGCTGTTGAAGCGCTTGGCTCCGTTGATGATCCAGTCGTCCCCGTCCCTGCGAGCAGTCGTCTCGATGAACGTCGCGTCGCTGCCGTGGCCCGGTTCCGTGAGCCCGAAGGCGATCTCGATCTCTCCGGAGACATGGCGATCGAGGTACTGCTCCTTCTGTAGGTGGGTGCCGTACTCGAGGAGGACCAGGGCGATCGGCAGATTCGCCACCACCGAGTGCTCGTCATGGTGGGGGAAGTGCAGCCCAGGCCCGAGCGAGGTCAAGTGCTCGCGAATCATTGCCATGGCGAGGTTGGACCCGTCCTGGCCGCCCAGTGCAGCCGGCAGCGGGTAGCGGTACAGACCCGCAGCGTCTGCGCGGCGACGAAGTTCCGCGAGGATCTCCAGCCATCGGGCGGCCGGGAATCCGTCCCGCTCGAGGTCTGTCCGGCTGAACTCGCGGCGGTGGTCGAAGAATTCCTGGTTCTCCTCCTCGATCGGCTTCAGTTCAGCAGCGATGAAGTCATCGATCTTGACGATGAACTCGGTGATGTCCTTGGGAATCGACCAGTCCATTTTGGAGCCTCCTGGGAACTTGGCAGGCCGCTTGACGAGCGGACCCGGCGGTCCCTGGACCGTACGTCGACCGGCTCCAGGCCGGCCCCTAGCTGCACTGTGAATGGTGTGGGATTCTCCAGCACGGGCGAGCAGACGAGATGGATCTGCCCCACGCGACCGGCTTGTCTGTCCACATGACTACTTCGTTGAGCATCGCCGAGCTGCAAGCCTCGGGCGGCCGGGTCATCGGCACGAGTTCGTGGCACGACGTCACCCAGGAACGCATTCTGGCCTTCGCGGACGCGACCGAGGACTGGAACCCGATCCACGTCGATCCCGCGGCGGCAGCCAGGACCCCCACGGGCACCGTGATCGCCCACGGCCTGTTCACCTTGGCGCTCGGTCCCAAGTTCTTCTACGAGATCCTCGAGGTGACCGGTACGTCTCTGCAGCTGAACTACGGCTACGACAAGGTGCGTTGGCTTCTCCCCGTCCCGGTGGGTTCACGAGTCCGGATGACGATGGAGCTGATCGACGGTGAGCCGGTCGACCAAGGGATCAAGTTCAGGACACGCGAGACCTTCGAGATCGAGGGCAAGGACAAGCCGGCATGCGTGGCCGAGCACCTCTTTACCTGCTACTACGAGAAGGACGCCTGATGCGCGCCGTGGTCGTCGACACGTTGAACGGACCGGGGTCCGCGGTCGTCAAGGAGGTGCCGTCCCCTGAAGGAGCCCACCCCCGGGCGGGCGGGAGACGCGTCCTCGTGGACGTGCATGCCGTGGGGCTCTCCTTCATCGACCCCTTGCAGACGTGGGGCAAGTACCAAGGCGGCGTGGAGCCGCCGTACATCTGCGGCTCCGAGCTCTCCGGGGTCGTCCTGGAAGCCCCGGAGGACTCCTGGGTGTCTGTCGGCGACCGGGTCGGCGGCATCGTGTGGCAAGGGGCCATGGCCGACCAGGCACTCGCCATCGAGGACTACCTGGTGAGGCTTCCAGACTCGATGTCCTTCGTCGAGGGAGCAAGCATCTACATGAACTACTCCACCGCCTGGTACGCCTTGGACCGCGCCGGGGCCGAACCTGGGGAGACGGTCCTCGTCACCGGCGCTTCCGGCGGGGTCGGCTCCTGCGCCCTCGACCTCTGCCGCTCACTCGGCTACCGGTCGATCGCACTTGTGTCGAGCGAGGCGAAGGCCCTTGCAGCAAGGAAGTCGGGAGCCAGCCACGTCGTGAGGACGGGCGGAGACTGGCTCTCCGAGGTCCGCGACCTGACCGATGGCCGGGGCGTCGAGGTCTTCGTGGACATGGTGGGCGGCGATCAGTTCCTCGACACCATGCGATCGCTGCGCGTCGGAGGACGTGGCGTGATCGTCGGCTTCACCGGTGGAACGATCCCGACCGTGAAGGTGAACCGACTCCTGCTGCGCAACCTCACGCTGACCGGCATCACCATGGACGTGATGGAGACCGAGCACCCAGGCACGCTCGAGCGCGTCCGCCTGGGCGTGCAGGCGCTGCTCGACGAGGGCCAGCTCAGGCCCAGCATCGGTGCGGTCTACCCCATGGATCGAGCCGGCGAGGCACTCTCCGCACTCGAGAAACGCACTGCAGTGGGCAAGGTCGTCGTCGAGATCCGCTGAGGAGGGCGGCCGACTACAGGGGAACCCTGCGTCGGCCGCTCTCACACGGTGTCGAGGACCGAGTGTCCCGCCTCGAGCACCCCCGGGAGATGCCGGGCGGCCACCTCCAGCTTGGGAGTGGGTTGAGGCAGCTTGCGCTCACGCTTGTAGATCGCGGCGATGGTCGAGGCCACCTTGTAGAAGCCGACCCCGACGAACCACTCCAGACCCGTCGTGACCGCCTCGATGTGGCCCTCGTCCGCACCGAGGCCGCGCCGGGTCGAGACGTACTCGTCGATGATCGCCTGCGCCGAGGGCAGGGCGGAGCAGGCGGCCACGTCTGCATCGGAGCGGTCCTCGTGGAAGACATGCCTGGGGTTGAGGTGCATGAGCAGCCAGGCCAGGTCGAAGCGCGGGTCCCCCACCGACCAGATCTCCCAGTCGATGACTGCCTCGAGGTCGCGGCCGACGAACAGCATGTTCGCCAGCCGGTAGTCCCCATGGAGCATTCGCGGCTCGATCCCGCGAGGGACCCGCTCGGACAGGCGTCGATACAGGTCCTGATGCCCGGGTGCGATGTCCGCGTCGACGGTGGAGAACAGCCGCTCCCACCTGTCGAGCTCGTCCTGCACCGCGGAGACCGGCTCCTCCCCGACCCCCAGCTCATCGGGGGTCCGCGTCTGGAGGACCCCGAGAGCCCGGGCCGCCGCGAGCATCCGCTCGGCTGCCACGTCGGGTGCGGGTGGGTTCGCGGACATGTCCAGCCCCGGCTCGTAGGCGTCCCCGGCGCGGAGCTCCATGCCGAACATCGGGGGCACGTCCGGTGGGTCACCTCCGTCCTCGAAAACAACCCCGGGGACCGGAAACCCGGGAAGGCCCGCGAGGAGTCGCAACACGCGAGCCTGACGCAACACGTCTCGATGGTGGACCGGCGCAAGTCCCGGCGGGGCGATCTTGAGCACCACCTGTCGCTCGCCCAAGGAGTCGGCCACCAAGCAGGAGTAGGTGAGGCTCGACACCCCGCCCTCGAGCTGCCCCAGCTCGGTCACTTCGGCGTGAGCGGACACGCGCCGCATGGCCGTTGTCGCTCGTTCGACTACTTCGTCAGGTCCGATGGTGTGCACGCGCCAACTGTTCTCGCTGACAGCGGTTGGAACAAGGCACCCTCCCTAAGATGCTGGAGAAGCCCACAGCGCCGGCCTCCGGGCTGTGTCCGATGTGGTGTCGCACGGGTGTAGAACCGGAGCATGACCAATGCCGACGCAGACCTCTACGACGAGACAGTCTGGCGAGACCGCTTCCGCCTCGACGGCAAGGTGGCTGTCATCACGGGCGCCTCGAGCGGTCTCGGCGTGGCCATCGCACAGGGCATGGCGGCTGCGGGCGCGGACGTCGCGATCGGCGCCCGACGCCTCGACATGCTGAAGGAGACGAAGGGCCTCGTCGAGGCCCTCGGACGCCGGTGTGTCGCCGTCGAGACCGACGTGACGAAGGTCGAGGATTGCGACCGCTTCGTCGCCACCGCCGTGGCCGAGCTCGGCGGTTGCGACATCCTGGTCAACAACGCAGGGATCGGCGGGGACTACAACCCCGCAACCGAGGACCCGCCCGAGCACTTCCGCCAGGTCGTCGACGTCAACCTGTTCGGCTCGTACTGGATGGCCCAGGCGGCCGGCAGGGTCATGCCTCCCGGGAGCGCGGTGGTGAACCTCTCCAGTGTCATGGCTGTGACGACGGCGAAGATGCCCGCCGCCGGATACAGTTCTGCGAAGGCTGGAGTGCTGGGGATGACCCGGGACCTCGCCGCGCAGTGGGGCGCACGCGGCATCCGGGTCAACGCCATCATGCCCGGCATCTTCCTCACCGAGGCCACTGCGAACTACAGCCCCAACTACCAGCGCAAGATCATCGACGCACGCATTCCTTCAGGGCGTCTGGGGGACCCGGTCGAGATCGCCAGCACGGCCGTGTTCCTGGCGAGCGACGCCTCTGCCTACATCACCGGGGTCGGGCTCCCGGTCGACGGCGGCACGCTCCTGCTCTAGGCCCTCACAGCTCGACGACCACCTTGCCGAGGGCTTCCCTACTGGCAAGGGTCGTCAGAGCCTGCTCGGCCTGGCCGAACCGCAGCGTCGTCCCGATCCACGGCCGGACCCGCCTCTCCTGGGCAAGCGACTCGAGCTGGTCGATGAGCTCGGGTCCGTAGTCGGGGTGGCGTTGGACCCACGGCTCCAGGGCCACGCCCATGACACTGAGGATGCGCAGCAGCAGCCGGTTCACCCGGACCTCGGGGATGCCGCCTGCGGCGAAGCCGACAACCATCAGCCGGCCACCGACATCGAGCGCGCGCAACGAGTCCGTGAACCTGTCACCGCCCACCGGATCGATTACCACGTCGACACCGTGGCCGGTGAGCTCACGCACCTGGCGCGACCACTCCTGATCGGTGAAGAGCACCTCGTCGGCGCCACAGTCACGGGCGACGGCGGCCTTGGCGTCCGACGAGACGACTGCGACAAGCCGGCCAGCACGTCCCCGCAGCAGGTCCAGCGTCGCCGTCCCCACACCGCCGGAGGCCCCGTGGACGAGGACTGACTCCGCCTCCACGAACCCGGCGCGACGCAGCGCGAAGGCGGCGGTCGCATAGTTGAGGAAGAAGGCCGCGCCCGCCGTCCAGGACATCTCGTCTGGGATCCGCACGGCATAACGGGGGATGCCTAGCGCGCGCTCAGCCACGGCTCCCCAGACGCTCAGTCCCGCGATGCGATCACCCGCGCGGAACCGCGACGACGACGGCGCCTCGAGCACAACGCCGGCGTACTCGCCCCCGGTCACGTACGGCGCCTCGGTGCCATGCTGGTACTCGCCACGGCTCTGCAGCACGTCTGGAAATGCCACAGCCGCTGCTCGCACCTCGACGAGCAGGCGCTCGCCGTCAGCCCATGGATGCGCGCCTTCTGGCTCTGGGACGCCGTCTCGGAGGGTCGCTTGGTCGGGTCCGATCTTCTCCGGGATGACGAGCGCTCTCACGCAGTGTCCTTCTTCGCCGCCACCTTCTGCACCATCGGCTGGTGCTCACCGAACGCGGGAATGGCAGGATGCCCCTCGAGCCGCAGCACGAGGAGCGCGGTCTGCGCGCTGAGCTGGTCATTTGCGTCCGATGCGACATCCAGGCCGGTGAGCTCGTGGATCTTCGCCAGGCGGAGGCGCACGGTGTTCTCGTGGATGCCCAGCAGGGCAGCTGATTCACGGACGCTGTGGCCGGTGTCGAAGAAGCACTGCAGGGTGCGAAGGAGATCGGGGGTGCCCGGCAGCCCGGTCAGGAGGGCACCGAGCACGTCCTGGACATAGTGCCGAACCGCGCCGAGGTCACTGTTCGCCACGAAGAGCCTGGCTGGACCCAGGTCGTTGACAGAGACCACCTTGCAGCCCGGACGGGAGAACCGATCGATGCAATGGATCACCTCCCGGGTCTCTCGGTAGGCGCGTTCCAGCGCGCCCATGCGACTGACGCCCGACACGCCCACCGCGACCTCTGGCTCACCGAGCTCCGTCATGACCGCGGTCATTGCGTGCTTGACCGACTGGACGAACGCGGCGCCTGGCGCCTCCTCCGGGACCTCGACGAGCAGGATCACGCCCTCACTGCCACGGGTGGGGAGCACCTCGACGCCCAGCTCAGCAGCGACGCTCTCGGACAAGGCCTCTTCGTCATGGGGTTCGGAGCCCGACGCCTCGGAGACGTAGACGACGACGCGGTCAGCTCGTGGCTGCACGCCCAGGTAGTCGGCGGCGACCATCAGGTCCGCCACGCTGGTCGTGCCGCGAACGAGCTGACGCGCCAGGGTCGAGCGGGCATTCCAGGATGCCTGCGCAACCCGACGCTGCGCCGAGTACTCACTGGCTAGGTGGAATGCCAGCCTCGCAGCAAAGCGGGCGTCCTCACGCCCGAAACGTGCGGAGACCTCGGCGACCACCAGCCACGCAAACATGTGGTCGTCCCGGGACACGGGGATCAGCAGGTGGCGACGCGCGATGCCCAGGGCTGGCTGGACAGGCACGAGGGTCGGTTCGGTCGCCGCGAGGCTCGTGGGCCTGCTCTCCAGCAGCCGATGGAGCTCGGGCTGACGGAAGTCCGACCCTCGGGCCTGATACGACCGAGCGACCACGCGGTGCCGGGAGTCGAGCACCCAGAGCGGGTTGGGGCTCAACGAGGACGCGTGGCGCACCAGTCCGGCGATGCCCCCTCCGTGGGCGGCGACGGCGGACAGCTGCATCTCGAGCGTCAGCCACCGGTTCAACTCTCCGATGTGCGCCTCGAGGGCGGTCGAGTCGTTCCTGTTGCTCTGCTCCTGCGTCATGAGACCTTCTCCGCGATGTCGGCCCGCAGCACGTGCTTCTGGATCTTGCCAGTGGCCGTCACAGGGAACTCCGAGACGACCTCGAGCCGCTCCGGCAGCTTCTGGGTGGCGACCTTGTGCTCCTTGAGGTGGGCGATCACCTCCTCCAACGTGGGCGGGTTGTCGGGGTCTTCGGAAACGATGTATGCACACACCTTCTCCCCCAGGCGCTCGTCCGGCATTCCGACCACCGCGACGTTGCTGACCCCGGGCATGCGCAGGAGGTGCTCCTCGATCTCGCGCGCGCTGATGTTCATCCCGCCCCGGATCACGATGTCCTTGAGCCTGCCGGTCACTCGGACGTAACCGTCCTCGTCCATCCGGCCGAGGTCACCAGACTTGGAGAAGCCGTCAGGCGTGAACAATGCCTTGGTCTCGACGTCGTCCCGGAAGTACTCGATCATGTGGCTGGGGCCGCGGTAGGCGATGTCGCCCTCCTCGCCGCGCGGCACTTCCTGCCCTCGCTCGTCGACGATCTTCACCTCGGCACCCCGGAGAGCTGAGCCGTCTGAGTTCACCGAACGCTCGGGCTCGTCGCGCACGGTGCACATCGTCGTCAGGTAGTTCTCCGTGCGCCCGTAGAGGCTGAGGGTCTGGCACCCCGAGAAGATCTGGCGAGATTTTTCGACCACCACGCTGGGAATGGGCGCGCCCGCGCAGACCCATCGGCGCAGCGAGCTCGCGTCGTGCTTAGCAGGGTCGAAGGCCGTCATGAGCATCTGGAGGAAGGCCGTTGCCGTTACCGCCGTGGTGCAGCCGTACTGCTGGATTCGACGCAAAGCCTCCTCGGGCTCCCACACCTCCATCAGGTACGACGACGCGCCGGTCACCAGCGGAAGAGCGAAGCTGGTGATCAGCCCCGTGCCGTGGCCCACCGGCGAGGGGCCGAACTGCACGTCACTCGGACCGTAGTCGAGGCTGTGCGCGATGGCCTCGGCGCTCGCCCGTACGGTGTTGAACGTGTGGAAGCAACCCTTCGGTCGCGACGTGGTGCCCGAGGTGTACACGATCAGGAAGGCATCGTCGGGCGAGCTGTCCGGTCCGATCTCCGCCTCGAGATCGGTGAGGTCGCCCTCGACCCGGAGCCCGTCGAGGGGCTTGCCGAGTGCCGGGGCGAGGCCCGCGTCGGCGCGGGCCACGAAGACCTGGCCCAGCTCGGGGCACTCGGGGCGAAGACGATCGAACATCGCCACGTAGTCGAAGCCGCGGAACTCGCCGCAAGTCACAGCCATCACGGCCCCGGAGTGGGAGATCACGTAGCTGACCTCGGCGTCGCGGTAGATGGGCATGATCGGAACGACGATCACGCCGATGCGCGAAGCTGCTGCGACGACCAGCGCGAACTCCGTCCAGTTGGGCAGCTGGACCGCGATTCGGTCTCCGCGCTCCAGCCCCGTCCGCTTCAGGCCAGCTGCCAGGCGCACAGCCCCCTCCGCCATCTCGCCGTACGTGTATGACGTCGTGCTGTCGAAGATGAACGGTGCGTCGGGCCGCTCGAGCGCGTGGGACTGGACCACTGCGTTGAGACTGGACGACTTCCAGAACCCTTCGTCGTAGAAGGAGGCGATCTGCTCCTCCGTGTAGCGATCCTGGATCGTCTTCAGCACAGCGCTCATGGGTGGCCCTTTCAGCGACACTTACCTCTTGGATCTGAGATTAGAATGGTCTGACCGTTTAGGCAAGGGGTCTTGCGCGCTGTGCGGCCGTACGGGCCAAGCATCGATACACCTGTTGGAGCAACGTCCTCGGATCGTGCTGCCGCACGTTGTCGCCCCACCGTCACGGGGAAGGACTCGACGCAGCCGACACGCTTGGGGGTCTGTAGTCCCGCGAAGCCGGGTCCGACGGGGTGCATCGACAGAGCGGTCTCGACGCGCATGGACGACACGTGCTCTCCGCCGGACTTCACGATGTACGTGACGCGGTGGAGCATTACCGACCCGAGCTTCTCCACCCACTCCGGGGGCGGCGCCCACACGGCAGTCGCCCTCGCGGATCGCCGCTTCCGTCAGGGCTCGGTCGGGCAGGGCGCCGTCCGAAACAGCCTTGCCACCGCAGATCAGCGACTCGACGTGACACGCTCCAGCACGTCACCCACGGATGTCCGGTCCCACCTGTTGTCGGCACGACGGTTGCGCAGGCTGACGACGTCGAAGTCTTCGGGTGCGACATTCGTCGTGCCAGGGTCCTTCTTGGTCACGACGGGCCCGAGCAACGAGGTCACGTCACTCTGCGGGCTCACGAGGATCCGAGATCTGAACCTCGGGCGGAGAGCTGCTCACCTGGGCGAGACGAGTGGTGAGGATGCCCTCGAGGTACGCGCGCGGCATCACGCACTCCGCACACTCCGCGTCCTGCAGGACGAGGTCGAAGCGGAGTCGATCGGGCGAGGCCTCGCGCAGCTCCAGTCGTCCCCCGTCGATGGAGATCATGCCGGCGAGCTCGTCGATGACTTCGATCACGGGCCGGCTGAGAGCCTCGTGGACAGTGGTCATCGAGCCACTCCCTTCGGGATCAGCGTGGTGACAGGGGCGCCGAGGTGCGGGAGCAGGACCTGGGTCTCGGGAATCCCCGTGCCACCTGCGGTCGTGACGAGCATTCGCTCGGGTGCGGAGATGGCGCACGCCCGATCGCGAGGGCCTGTCGTCGGGGCCGTGATGCGGTCGAAGGTGTACTCCTGGATCATCTCCTTGGACCAGCCGTGCTCGTGGAACACCTGCCGGTGCTCCGGACCCACCACGACGATGAAGGCGAGCTCGTCTCCGAGGAACACGTCGTCCGCGGTGTCGCCGAGCCCCTTCCAGAAGCCCTTCCAGCGAAGGTCCGCGACGAGGTCGTCCAGGATCCCCTCGGCGCTGCGCGCGACGCTGTTGCTCTCGAGGGTGCCCCAGGCACTGAACATGGTGACGGTGCTGTCCTCGGAGGTGAAGCCCAGCTGCTGGTGCATGGGAGTCCAGGGAGCCCCCATCTCCTCGTCCTCGCCGAAGCAGAAGGAGTACCGGGCCGGCGTACTGAAGATCGCCCGGTCCAGGACTCCCGGCACCGACTTGCAGACGTTGCGGATCACCAACCGGAGGGCGCGTCCGATCGTGGCGTTGGCCCGGAAGCCGGGCCCCAGACAACCTTGGCCACTCGCGATCCCGAGCTCGTGCCGCACCGGTCCGTTCACGATGAGAGCGTGCGACGGGCCAGCGAGGCTTGCCGTGGTGCAGTGGGAGTTGCCGAGCAGGCTGAGATGCGCGCGCACCGCGGCCACCACCACGGGGAAGTACTCCGGCAAGCACCCTGCCATGACCGCGTTCGTCGCCGCCGCTTCGGCCGTGACCGTCACCTCGCGCGTGGGAACCGATCCGAGCACCTCGTCGGGCCGGAGGCCGGCGGCGTCGAGGAACTGCATCACTGTCTCGGGGTCCGGTGCCACCACGGGGAGGCCGTCGGTCCAGCCTCGTTCGTAGGCGCCCGCGAGGAAATCAGCGTGGGTGCTGAATGTCTGCGACTCTCCGCGCAGCAGCTCCTGGGTCGCGGTCATGACGCCGCTCCGCTCGTCGTACGCACGGGCTCACGGTCGACCCGGAGACCCAAGGCCATGTCCTCGAGCACGGACTCGTCGAAGATCCGGCGGAAGACAGCTGGGGCGAGGTGGCGCGCAAGCTCGCGTGCCGCTTCGTCCTCCCACGCGGCGACCGGAGGATTGAGGTCACCCAAGACCTGGGGATAGTCCGCGTGGCCGCTGATCTCGGAGATCGCGGCAACGGCGGGCTGGAGTGCCTGGTGGCCCACGTACACGGCCGGGATACCAGACCACTCCAGCTCGAGAGCGTCACGAACCGAGCGGGTGCTGCAGCTGCCGCATCCGCCGAATCCGGTCACGACGACGTCCGCGGTCCGGATCTGCTGCCACTGCTCGTCCGTGGGGGGAACCGACTTGCTGTCCTTGACCACCTTGACGTAGGAGTCGAACCTCCCGCGCTCCATGAGTTGTACGACGAGCTCGTCGAAGAAGACCGTCGAGTTGCCCAGCCCGTTGCACAGCACCCCCAGCCGCAACCCCACGGTCCGCTGCGGGCGCGGCGCCAGCTGGCGCTGAGCGCTCGCATTCGGCTGCCATGTTGGATCCATCACCGTCAACGACATCTTGTGCCTCCTCGTTGCCCACCGCCCGCAAGGTCGGGCTGGTTCGACACTCTCGACGCTAGGAGTCCGATCACCGTTGGCGCTACGGCGACGACGAAGACTTCGACCGCGAAACTTTGGAGATTCCACAAGTAGCGTGGCTTCCCGTCGCGGACGGCGATGGAGGTCGATCCAGCGCCGGCAGGTTCCACGGGTTGTGGGGTCGTGACGCTCTTCCTAGGGTCCGCTCATGCGAATCGGATACATCGGGTTGGGAGAGATCGGTGCGCCCATGGCGATGCGGGTGCTCGGCGCCGGGCATGAGCTGACCGTCTGGAACCGCACGAATGCGAAGGCGGCACCGTTTCGGGACGCCGGCGCGGTCGTTGCCGACTCGGCGGCGGCAGTGGCCGAGCGCAGCGAGGTGGTGCTGCTGTGCATCGACACCGCGGCCGGGCTGGAGGATGTCCTGCTCGGTTCCACCGGGATCACCCAGTCGGTGAAACGCCCGCGGGTGGTTGTCGACAGCTCGACCATGCACCCTGAAGTCACTCGTTCCCTGGGGCACCGGTTGGCCGCCGAAGACATCGGCTTCGTGGACGCGCCTGTGTCTGGTGGGCCGCGGGGAGCTGAACAAGGCACGCTCGCCGTGTTCGTCGGCGGGCAGGACGACCACGTCGCTCTGGCGCGACCCGCACTCGAGGCGTTCAGCAGCCGCATCAGCCACCTGGGGCCACTCGGCTCAGGGCAAGTGGCCAAGCTCTGCAACCAGATGGTCAACTTCGCCACCATGGCCGCCTTGGCCGAGGCAGCTGCCACCGGACGCGCATTCGGGCTGGACGCCGACGCACTGCTGCCGGCCATGGGGAGCGGTCTTGCCGACTCCGCGATGCTGCGCGAGTACAGCCGGGGCCGGTCTGCTGGCGAGAGCACCAACATCACCGGGATCATCAACGCCCTGCGAGGGCTGCTGCTCGGCTACGAGGACGGTCCAGCCGGCGGACGCGTCGACATCCTCTTGAAGGACCTCGGCGCCGCGGTCGACGTGGCACGGGTCAGCGGCTCCGCAGCGCCCGTGTCCGGCATGCTGGAGGGCCTCTACCGGACTCTGCACAACGCCCAAGCCACCCAGCGATGAGTGATCCCGGCACTGTCGCGACCGAGTTCCTCCTCCGCTGGACTGACTCCTTCTGCTCAGGCGACAGCGACGCCCTCGTGGACCTGTACACGGACGCAGCCCTGTTCTTCGGCTCGGCGCCAGACCTCAAACGCGGAATGGAAGGCGTCCGCAGCTACTTCACCGACCTCCCCAGTCTGCACGAGCCGCACGTGGACTTCGAGGTTCTCGCGAGCGAGGCGCCGACACCGGGGACCGTCACGTGCGCGTCGATGCTCACGTTCCGCTGGACGGGCCATGCAGGCACCCGCGTCCGCTTGACCCATGCCCTCGTGGAAGAGGACGGGGACTGGCGCTGCGTCCTGCACCACGCCACGACCATGTAGATCGAGCTGACATCTGGTCTAGCCCGAGCAGCCGGCGATCGTCCTTGGTCTCTGGTCCCGACATCTGCTCAGATGTGCGTCTCCACAGTCTCCAGCCCGCGACGTCTCGCCCCAACCTATGGCGACCCGTACGTTGCGTTCATGAGTACTGATCAGGACTTCGCCGGAAAAGTCGTCATCATCACAGGAGCAGCCGGTGGCATCGGCGGGGCGACGGCGCGCCGGTTCGCTGCCGACGGTGCCGTGCTCGCTCTGGTCGACCGTGACCACGAGCCCCTTGCCGAGGTTGCGGACGCACTCGAGGGCCACGCCTTCCCCACCGATCTGCGTGACGAGGATGCCATCGACACGATGGTCGAAACCGTCGTCGCCGAGCACGGACGGATCGATGTCCTCGTCAACATCGCCGGCATCTTCGTGGGCACCGAAGGACTCATAGAGGAGACGCCTCGCAAGCTGTGGGACCTGAGCCTCGACGTCAACCTCCGGTCGACCCACCACCTGATCGCTCGTGTGGTGCCGCACATGTCTGCAGCAGGCGCAGGCGCAATCGTCAACACCTCTTCGACCCAGGCTCGCGCCGCTGATGTGGGTTGGGCGTCCTACGGGATCGCCAAAGCCGGTGTCGAGTCACTGACCAGGTACGTCGCCACGCAGTACGGCCCACGCGGGATCCGGTGCAACTGCGTCGCCCCGGGCGTGACGGCGACGCCGCGGGCCATGGAGCGATTCCCCGAGGAGCGCGCCCACGCGATCGAGGTGAACACCCCCCTACGTCGGTTCGGGCGACCCGACGAACTGGCGGATGCCTACTACTTCCTGGCCTCAGAGAGGTCGTCGTTCATCACGGGCCAAGTGCTGGCTGTGGACGGTGGGATGACCGTCCACCTCCCCACCACCTGACGTCAGCTGCCCGGCGCCCGTCCGGTTCGCGCATTCCCTGGCGGACGAGGATGGGAGCTGGCGCTGCGTCCCCCGCCGCGCTACGACCATCTGGCGGCACGCGTTCAGGACGCAGTGATGACCGAGCCCCCGTCGACAGGCAGCACCTGTCCGGTCACGTAGGCAGACAGGTCGCTGGCAAAGAACTCGACGGCACCGGCGATGTCCTCGGGTGTCGCGAACCTCCGCATCGGGATCGCGTCGCGGTCCGCGTCGGTCCCGATGCCGCGCGCCACGGCCCCAGCTATGACACGTCCAGTCGCGACGATGCCTGGCGACACGCAGTTGACGCGGATCCCAGCAGGCCCCACTTCGAGCGCCAGAAAGCGGGTGTACTGCATCATCACGGTCTTCGCCAGGGCGTACGGCGTCAGCAGCCCGCCCTTGGTGGCTGGGTCCAGGGCCGCGCGCGTGCCCACATTGACGATGGACCCGCCTCCCTGCTCACGCATGACGGGGACGACGGCCTGGCAGCACATGATGGCGGTGTTCGCATTGAGCTTGATCATGTCGTCGAGGTCCCCCAGCGGCATTTGCGACGCCCAGCTGCGCTCGACAGGGGTCAGTGCCCCTCCCGCGTTGTTGACGAGGACGTCGATCCGGCCGAGATCCGCTCGCGTCCGGTCCGCCACCTCGTGGCAGAACTCCGGCTCGCGCAGGTCGCCCTCGATCGAGAGGGCGCGCCGGCCCCGGCGCTCCACCTCCTCCTGCACGGTGCCCGCCTCGGCCTGTTCGCCGTAGCGCTCATAGCTGGCAGACAGGTCGCGACCCACCAACGCCACGTCGAAGCCCCTGTCGGCCAAGCGCAGCGCCACAGCTCTCCCGATGCCGCGCCCTGCCCCGGTCACGATCGCTACCTGAGTCATCGGGCCAACGTCACCCATCGACGCGGCCTGTCACAACCGTGATGGCCAGGCACTGTGTGGAGACCTCCATCCCGGTCGGCGGCCATCGTTGTCCCACCGAAAATTTGTCTCGATACTGCCACGGTGACGATGAGGGGGACGGCACCGGGGAAGCCTGCGCCAGGCAGAGTGCAGAAGGGCGCCGCGACCAATTGCAGGGCCGTCGCACGATGAGCGCGCTCTCCGGCTGCGTCGCCCTCGTCACCGGCGCGACCAGCGGCATCGGCCGCGCCGTTGCCGTCGAGTTGGCAGGACAAGGAGCCCATGTCGCGGTCACCGGCCGCCGCGAGGACCGATTAGCTTCCTTGGCGGCCGAGATCGGCCAGGACCGGGTCCACGCCATCCCGGCCGACCTCACCTCCGCTGCGGCGGCCACCGCAGTCGTCTCCGATGTCGTCGCGCGCTTCGGACGCCTCGACGTCGTGGTCAATGCTGCCGGCGTGATGCTCAACGGGCCGACAGCGAAAGCAGACATGGGGGAATGGGAGGCAATGGTCGACCTCAATCTAAAGGCTCTGCTCTACGTCACCAAGCACGCGCTCCCACACCTGGTCGCAGCCGTCGATTCTCCGCGTGGCGTGGCCGACCTGGTCAACATCTCGTCGATCGCCGGCCGCTTCGCCAACCGCAACGTCGCGGTCTACAACGCGACGAAGTTCGGAGTCACCGCTGCTTCCGAGTCATGGCGCCAGGAGTACGCCCCGATGGGCGTGCGGGTGAGCGTGGTCGAGCCGGGTGTTGTCGACACCGAGCTGTTCGGCCATCAGCAGTCGGCGGTCCAGGAGCACTACGAGCGCCTCTTCGACGGGGTCGAAAGGCTGCGGGCCTCCGACATCGCCGAGGTCGTGGCGTTCATCGTCACTGCACCGCGGCGGATGGCTGTGGCTGAGGTCGTCGTACGACCGACCGATCAGGTCTGACCGTTCCTGTCAGAGTGGCGCGAGCCCGGACGAATGGTGGCGTTGCCACTCGAGAGCCCACCAGATCATCACCAGGTCGGACACGTCGGACAACGACAACGCGGTAAGAATCGTGAATCGATTCAGTCGGTACCTCACGGAGTTGGGGTGCAGGCTCAGCTGCTGCGCGACCTTGTCGACATCCATGCCGTTCTGGATCCACGCCTCGACTGTGGTCAGCAGCGCGTTGGCCCGGCCGGCGTCGGCCCCCAGCTTCTCGATGATGCCCGAATGGAACCTGGCTCCCAGGTCTGGGGACTCGACTACGGCAACACGTGCTCCGAGCGACTCGATGGAGACCACGCCCTCCAAGCCGAGGTCCCTGCCGATGATGACAGCTCGCGACGCCTGGGCACAGGAGTGAACGAGACCGGACAGACCCGTGCGAGGACCTTCGCCGATCAGCATGCCCTCGGTGCGGGGGTAGGAGTCGAAGGCAAGGGCCACCAGATCGCCCTCGGACCGGCACATCGCCAGGATCGACCCGTCGCGGGTGTGCCGAGCTTCGTAGCTGGACAGCACGTGCTCCGGTCCGTGCAACCGGATGGGAACCACCTGCACGTCGCTCTCCGGTGTCAGGGCACGGACCAGCTCAGGACTCGACGCCGACCTGCCTGCGAAGAGTGAGGCCACGTCGGCCACCAGCGCGCTCCGCCCGTCGTCAAGGGCTTGGTTCTCGATCTCCCGGATCGTCGTCGTCATGACGTCGATCAGACTGCGGTGCAGGGACATCAGGTGCACCCCGAGCCTGGCGAGGACCGCGGGCTCGCACTCGCGCTCGGCAGCGACGTCACCGGCAGAGCTCCAGACGCTCTCGATGCTCCTGGACAACGAGTTGAGGATGTCAGCCGCCTGATAGCCGCTGCTCATTCTTTGCCGCGTCGACCGCTGAGCCAGATCACGATCCTCTGCCTGGAGGTCCGAGCCCTCGATCAGGGCCCGTTGGATCAACATGCGCTGACCCGCTCCGACGAACGGTCGCAGGTCTTCCGCACTGGCGAACCCATATCCCGGCGTGCGCTGGCTCGGCTCCAGCAAGCGTTCGACCAGGCGGTCGACGTCGCGGAGCAGCAATCGGCCCACGGTCGCGAGCTCCACAGCGATCGAGTCCTCGGAACGCTGCTCACTCGATGGATCCATTGCTCCTCCTGGCTGCACCGGGGAGGGACCATTGCGGGGCGCGACCGGATGCCGGCCCGAGGCTCGTCTGCTAGCCGCTCACCCCTTGAGCTTCTCGGCGACGTCGGCGCGCAGCAGGTGCTTCTGGATCTTGCCGGTGGCCGTCATCGGGAAACCTTCGGTGATCTCGATGCGCTCGGGGAGCTTCTGCGTGGCCACGCCGTGGCTCCGGAGGAACTCTGCGGTCTGCTCGACGCTCAGGGGCTCCGCCCCGGGCTTGAGGATGACGTAGGCGCATACCTTTTCGCCCAGACGCTCGTCGGGCATGCCGACCACCGCCGCGTTCTCGATCGCGGGGTGGCTCAGCAGGTGCTCTTCGATCTCTCGGGCGCTGATGTTCATTCCACCGCGGATCACGATGTCCTTCAGGCGACCCGTCACGCGCACGAAGCCGTCCGCGTCCATCCGTCCGAGGTCTCCCGAGCGGGAAAAGCCGTCAGCCGTGAAGAGCGCGGCAGTCTGTTGTGGGTCGTTGAAGTACTCGAGCATGTGGCTCGGCCCGCGGAAGGCGATGTCCCCCTCCTCGCCGCGTGCGACCTCATTCCCCTCGGAGTCGACCACCTTGACCTCGGCGCCAGCCATGGCAGAGCCGTCGGAGGTCACCGAGCGCTGGCTCGGGTCGTCCACCTTGCACATGGTGGTGGTCATGTTTTCGGATCGGCCGTAGAGGCTGAGCGTGCGACAACCGGGGAGCATCTCGGCCGCTTGCTCGATCACCGACCCCGGGATCGGCGATCCGGCGCACACCCACAGGCGCAGGCTGCTCGGGTCGTGCCTCTCGGGGTCGTACGCCCCCATGAGCATCTGGATAAAGGGCGTCGCGGTCACGGCCGCGGTGCACTTGTGCTCCTCGATGCGGCGGAGCCCCTCCTCGGGGTCCCATGCCTCCATGAAATGGGTCTGGGCTCCCACAAGCATCGGCAGCAGCACGCTGGTGACCAGGCCCGTGCTGTGGGTGATGGGCGAGGGACCGAACTGCACGTCGTCGCTGGTGTAGGCCAGGCCGTCAGCCATTGCCCTCGCACTCGCGTGCAGGGTGTTGAACGTGTGGTAACAGCCCTTGGGCCGGCTGGTGGTGCCGGAGGTGTAGACGATCAGGAACCCGTCATCCGGGCTGCTGTCGTCGCCCGCCTCGGTCTCGAGTTCTTCGTGGGACCCTTCCACCAGCAAGTCCTGGAACGCGAACGTACCGTTGTCGACGGCCTCTGACGGGCGGACTGCGACCAGGAAGCGGACGTCAGGAGCGTCGGCGCGCAACTCTTGGAACATGCGCAGGTGGTTGAACCCCTTCATCTCCTCACACGTGAACGCTGCGACTGCACCGGAGTGCCGGAGGGTGTACCCGACTTCGTCGTCACGGTAGATGGGCATGATTGGGACAATGATCGCGCCGATGCGGGAGAGTGCGGCAGCGATCACCGGGAACTCGGTCCAGTTAGGCAGCTGGACAGCGACCCGATCTCCCCGTTCGATCCCCTGCCGCTTGAGGCCGACCGCCAGCCGCAGCGCCTGGTCGTGAAACTCTGCGTAGGTGAGTGATGTGGTGCTGTCGAAGCAGAAGCGGCGATCACCGTGGTTCTCAGCGCGCTCAGTGATCAGTTCGTAGAAGCTCTTCGACTGCCACAGTCCAGCCTCGTAGTAATCCTTGATCTGATCCGGTTCGTAGCGGTCACGGACCTGTGTCTGCGGCTTGGTGGCCATCGTTCTCCTTGAGCTGTGGCGACGAGCTGACGGGTAAGCGGGTCCAACACATCATAAAATGGTACGACCATTATTACAATTGCTCCCGCGTTCTAGGAATGGCTGCCGAGAACGCATCCACCCTCCTGGAGCAGGCTGAGGCCGACCTCCGCGTCGCGCCTACTCGCCTCTTGAGGGCCACGAGCGCCACCGACAGCTGAGCGCTGACGCACTCACCGGATCTGCAACCACCCCCGAACAGGTGGCCGCGCTGACGCAGGACTCGAGTGCCCAGGTGACGGGACAGGTGGTGACGATGGACGGCGGCCACTCGCTGGGACGCGCCGGCCAGGTCTGAGCGGGCCAGAGGACCACGTCCCCGGCTGACAACACCCGCCGGTCAGACGTCGGTGACCCGCACTCCGGCATGCGCCTTGTAGCGACGGTTGACCGCGATCAGGTTGGCGGTGAACGCCTCGACCTGGTGGGCGTTACGAATGCGACCGCCGTAGACCCCCCGCATGCCGGGCACCACCGAGGCCAGCGCCTGCACGAGGTCGGTCGCCTCGCGGTCGTCGCCGAGGACGAGCACGTCGGTGTCGACGGACTCGATCGAGTCGTCCTCGAGCAGCACGGCGCTGACGTTGTGGAAGGCACCGACCACCCGCGACTCGGGCAACACGGCCGCGGCCTGCTGGGTGGCCGAGCCCTCCTCGACCTTCAGGGCAAAGGGCCCCTGCTTGTCGAAGCCGAGGGGGTTGACGCAGTCGACGACGATCTTGCCGGCGAGCGCCTCGCGCAGCGACTCGAGCAGCTCCTTGTGGCCGTCCCACGGGACCACGACGAGTACGACGTCGCCCGCAGCGGCCGCGGCCGCGTTGCTGGCACCGGTGATGGGTCGCCCCGTCACTTCGGCAAGCTCGGCGGCGGTCGCCTCGGCGCGCTCGGCGGCGCGGCTTCCCAGGACGACCGTGAGGCCGGCCCGTGCGAACCGCCGGGCGAGCCCGCGTCCCTGTGGGCCGGTGCCTCCCAGGACGGCGATGGTCAAGTCCTGCAGCTCGCTCACGGCGCCTCACTCCTGTCTGGTGCTGTCCCCGGCACCCTGCCACGCGACGGGCGCCGCGTCGTCCATGGGGTCGCAGGGTGGGCAGGCCGCGCACATCTTTCCTGCGCCGTTAGCGGACGTGCGTGACGCCGCCGTCCACCGTGATGGTCGAGCCGATCACGTAGTCACCCGCCCGGGAGGCGAGGTAGATCGCCGCGGCCGCCATGTCCTCCGGCTCCCCGATGCGGCCGGCGGGGATCCCTGCTCTGATCTCCTCGCCGTGGTCGCGCGCGGCCTTGTTCATGTCGGACGCGAAGGCGCCCGGGGCGATGGCGGACACGGCGATGCGGTCCTTGATCAGCTCGACCGCCATGCGACGGGTCAGGTGGACCAACCCGGACTTGCTGGCGTGGTAGCTGTAGGTCTCGAGCGGGTTGACGGACAGGCCGTCGATCGAGGCGATGTTGATGACCTTGGCCAGGTGGTCGGAGGATGCGGCCACGAGGTCCGGCTTGAGCGCCTGGGTGAGGAAGAAGGGCGTCTTCACGTTGAGGTCCATGACCTTGTCCCACCCGGCCTCGGGGAACTCCTCGAACGGCGCGGCCCACGCTGCCCCGGCGTTGTTGACCAGGATGTCGAGGCTCGACTCGTGCTCGCGGTAGGCCGCGACGAGCTGGGCGATCCCCTCCGCGGTCGACACGTCGGCAGGTAGTGAGACGCAGTGGCCGTGGTCCGCGAGCTCCGCGGCGGCCTGGTCGCACGCCTCGGCCTTGCGCGCCGAGATGTAGACGCGGACGCCGTTGCGCACGAAGCCCTCGGCGATCATCCGGCCGATCCCGCGTGACCCCCCGGTGATCAGGGCGCTGCGCCCCTCGAGCGAGAACAGGTTGTCGAGGGAGAGCGGGGTGGTGACTGTCATGGGACTCCTTGGTCGGGTTTCAGGTGGTCAGGTCCAGCGCCCTGGCGACGAGACCGTCTGTCAGCTCCGCCGGCGGCGGTCCGCCCTCGGCGGCGTTCGCAGGCTCGTCGCGCGCCCGGCGTCGTACGCCCTCGACGATGATGGCGACCTTCCACATCCCGAGGGCCTCCCAGAAGGCGAGGTCCTCCAGGTCGCGCCCGGAGGCCACGGCGTACGCCTCGGCGACGTCGCGGCGGCCCGAGAACCCCGGCAGCCGGGTCGCGTCGAAGAGCCCGATCCACGGGTCGCCCGCCTCGGGCCAGTAGGCGAGGGTGGAGCCCAGGTCGGCCAGCGGGTCGCCGAGGGTGCACAGCTCCCAGTCGAGCACCGCCCGCACGGCTGCGGTCCCCGGGTCGAGGATGACGTTGCGGATGTGCAGGTCGCCGTGGACCACGGAGAGCGACGTGCGCTCGGGCACATGGTCGTGGAGCCAGCCGGTGAGCCGATCCAGGTCGGGGAGGTCACGGGTCCGGCTCGCCTCCCACTGGCGGATCCACCGCTTCAGCTGGCGCTGGGCGTACGACGAGTGGCTGGCCAGGTCCTGCAGGCCCACCTCCTCGAGGTCGACCGCGTGCAGCCCGGCCAGCACCTCGGCGAGCCCCGGTCCCACCCGCGAGCGTTGCTCCTCGGTCATGGCCTCCGCCACGTCCATGCGGTCGACGACGAGCCCGTCGACGTGCTCGACCACCAGCAGCGGGGCGGCGCACACCGCGTCGTCCTCGACGAGCCCGACGACACCGGGAGTCGGCACCGCGGTCCCTGCGAGCGCGGTGAGGATCCGGTGCTCGCGCGCCACGTCGTGCGCGGAGGCGAGCAGGGTGCCGAGCGGTGGCCGCCGGGCGACCCAGCGGTGGGAGTCCTCGTCCTGCACGAGGTAGGTGAGGTTGGACTGGCCCAGGCCGATCCGCTCGACGGCCACCTCCCCCACCACCGGCTCGCCGCGGGAGGCGAGCCAGCGGCCCAGGGCGACGGCGTCGAGCGCGGTCGTCGTACTGCTCATGCTCACCGCTTCTTCGGCGACCAGTCTGGGTCGCGGCGTCGCAGCTCGGTCATGGCGATGGTCCGCTTGTGCACCTCGTCGGGGCCGTCGGCGAGCCGGAGGGTGCGCTGGTGGGCGTAGAACGACGCCAGCGGGAAGTCGTTGCTCACCCCACCGCCGCCGTGCACCTGGATGGCGCGGTCGATGACCTTCAGGGCCATCTGCGGTGCGGCGATCTTGATGGCCGCGATCTCCACGCGAGCCTTCTGGTTGCCGACGGTGTCCATGAGGTAGGCAGCCTTCAGGGTCAGCAGCCGAGCCATCTCGATCTCGATCCGCGACTCGGCGATCCAGTCCTGGATGTTGGCGCGGTTGGCCAGCGGTTCACCGAAGGTGACCCGGCTCTGGGCCCGGTCGACCATCAGGTCGAGGGCGCGCTCGGCCATGCCGATGGAGCGCATGGCGTGGTGGATCCGGCCGGGCCCGAGACGGGCCTGGCTGATCATGAAGCCGTCGCCCTCGCCGGCGAGCAGCGCGCTCTTCGGGACGCGGACGTCCTCGAACAGCACCTCGGCGTGACCCTCGCGGTCTGCGTAGCCGAAGACGGGGAGGTTGCGCAGCACGGTGACGCCGGGGGTGTCCAGCGGCACGACCATCATGCTCTGCTGGCGGTGCTTGGGCCCGTCAGGATCGGTCTTGCCCATGACGATCAGCACCTTGCAGTTGCGGTGCATCGCGTTGGAGGTCCACCACTTACGGCCGTTGAGGACGTACTCGTCGCCGTCCTTCTCCATCCGCAGCTCGATGTTGGTGGCGTCCGAGCTCGCCACGGCGGGCTCGGTCATCGCGAAGGCCGAGGCGATCTCACCGGCGAGCAGCGGCTTGAGCCACTTCTCCTTGTGCTCGTCGGTGCCGAAGAGCGTCAGCACCTCCATGTTCCCGGTGTCGGGCGCGTTGCAGTTGATCGCCTCGGGTGCGAGGTCGGGACTGCGGCCGGTGATCTCCGCGAGCGGTGCGTACTCCATGTTGGTCAGCCCCGGACCCCACTCGGGGTGGGGGTGGAAGAGGTTCCACAGCCCCTGCTTCCTCGCCTCTGCCTTGAGGTCCTCGAGCACCTGCGGGTGGTGGTGCGGGTCGCCGGACTCGGCCATCTGCTCGCGGTAGACGGGCTCGGCCGGGTAGACGTGCTCGTCCATGAAGGCGAGCAGCCTGTCGTGGTAGTCACGACCTCTCTCGGTCATCTCGAACACAGGGACTCCTCTCGACCGTCCAGGCGGTCTGGTGTGGGTGAGCAGGTGCTCACGGTCGGTCGTCTGCCAGCGAGTCGGCATAGCGCTGCATCCCGGCGATCCACCGGTCGTGGTCGGCGGCCTTGCGCCGGACCATCTCCGCGACCTGGGGGTGGGGCAGGACCAGGAACCTGTCCTGCTCGACGGCGTCGACCAGGAGGCGCGCGACCTCCGCCGGGGACAGGACGTCGCCGGCGTCGGTGACTGCGCGTGCCATGGTCCGCTCGAGCGCGTCCTCGGACTGCCGGCCGTGGTTGAGCATGTCGGTGTCGACGCCCATGGGACACAGGCAGGAGACGCCGATCCCGCGCGTGCCGTAGGTGACGGCGAGCCACTCCGCGAAGGCGACGGCCGCGTGCTTGGAGACCGAGTAGGTGGCCGAGCCGATCTGCGTCAGGAGCCCGGCCGCGGACGCCGTGCTGGCGAAGTGGCCGCTCCCCCGCTCCAGCCACTCGGGAACCAGCAGGGTCGCGGCGCGCACGTGCGCCAGGAGGTTGACGTCCAGCGCCTGGCGCCACTCCGCGTCGGAGGCGCCGAGCTCGCGCGTGCCGGGGACGCCGGCGTTGGCGACGAAGAGGTCGACAGGGCCGTGCGCGCGACTCGCCTCGGAGAGGACGGTGCGCAGGTCCTCGGTGCGGGAGGCGTCTGCGGGTACGGCGCTCACGCGCCCCGGGTGGTCGGCGCCCAGGCGCTCGGCGGTCTCGGTGAGTCGCTCGGCCTGCAGGTCCGTCAGAGTCACGCCGGCACCGCGCAACAGGAGCTCCTCGGCCACGGCGGCGCCGATGCCTCCGGCTGCGCCGGTCACGACTGCGCTGCGTCCTGCGACGTCCACGGTGTTCCTTCCGACGGGTTGGCTCCGCAACCTACTTGAATCCGGATTCAGGTTCAATAGGGGCGCACTACAAGGCTGTCTGTGCCGGGAGCACAGTCGCTCTCAGGCGTCGCGCCCCTCGGGCGCCATCTGCAGAGCGTTGACCCACAACCGGGTGCAGGTCTCGACGAGGTCGTCCATCGGCACCTCGTCGCCCAGGCAGAACGTGTGGTACGCCATCCGGCTCACCATCGAGGAGAGCGCCAGCGACGCGAGCACGGCGTCCAGGTCGGTGTCGACCAGGCCCTGCTCCTGCAGCGCGGCGATCCCCTTGGCGTTGCGGTGGGCGAACGCCTGGCTGCGCCGGCGGCGTACCTCCCGGAACTTCGGGTCGATCGCCGCCACCTGCTCCAGGATCATCATCAGCTTGGCGTTGCGCCGGTAGGCCTCGAAGTAGGCGCGGTTGCTCGCGCGGATGATCGCCTCGGGCGAGCTCTCCTCCTCGCTCAGACGCGGCATGCCCGGGTTGAGCATGTCGTTCTGGGCGCCCTCGATGACGGCCTGGAGGATCTCCTCCTTGTTGGTGAAGTAGGTGTAGAAGCTGCCCGTCGAGCAGTGCGCCTCGGCCGTGATGTCGGTGAGGCGCGCCTCGAGGTAGCCGTCGCGCTCGAACACCACGCGAGCCGCGGCGACCAGGGCCGCCCGGGTCCGCGCCCCCCGCGGGGTCGTCGGCGTCTTCAGCGCGGTGACGTCGGCCAGGGGCGGCATGTCCCCCTGGCCGCTCGTCCCCGCGGTCTCGTCCGACTCCTCCGTCGTCGTGCTCACGGGGTGAGCAGCACCTTGCCTGTGGCCGCGCGCTCGTCGAGGCACACGAGTGCGTCGCTGGCGTCGGCGAGGGGATAGGTCGGGCCCAGCAGCGGGTCGAGCGCGCCGCTGCTCAGGTGGGGCAGCAGGGCCTCCCACTCGCTGGCGATGTGACCGGGCCTGGACAGGGCGTAGGCACCCCAGCCCACGCCGACCACCGAGACGTTGTTGAGCAGGAGCCGGTTGACCTTCACGGTGGGGATCTCGCCGGCGGTGAAGCCGATGACGAGCAGGCGGCCGTGCTCCTTGAGGGTGCGCAGCGAGTCGGTGAAGCGGTCGCCACCGACGGGGTCCACGACGATGTCGACCACCTGGCCGACCTGCTCGCGGAAGCCGTCGGCGAGGACGTACTCGTCGGCACCCACCCCGAGCGCGATCTTGCCCTTCTCCTCGGTCGAGACCACCGCGATCACCCGGCCGGCGCCGAACGCCTTGGCCACCTGGATCGCCGCCGTGCCGATGCCACCGGCGGCGCCGTGCACCAGCACGGTCTCGCCCTCCTGCAGGTGACCGCGCTCGACCAGGCCGAAGTAGACGGTGCAGTAGTTGAAGAGGAAGGCCGCACCGCTCTCGAAGCCGACGTCGTCGGGGAGCTTGAAGGTGAGGTCGGGCTGGGCCTGGACCACGTCGGCGAACCCGCCGAGCAGGCACAGCGCGGCCACCCGGTCGCCTTCGCTGAGCCCTGACCCCTCCGGGGCGTCGACCACCACTCCGGAGACCTCGGCGCCCGGCGTGAAGGGCAGCTCCGGCTTCATCTGGTAGAGCCCGCGACTCTGCAACAGCTCGGGGAAGGCCACACCTGCGGCCCTCACCTCGATGGTGACCATCCCCTCCTGTGAGGGGGCAGGCACGTCGACGAGCTCGACCGCCTCGGGACCGTCGAGGCTGGTGATCTGGATGGCACGCATGTGTCTCCTTCGGTTGTCATCGCACCGTAGGTGAAGTCGAATCCGAGTTCAACACCCCGTCTCACCTCGCGGCGGGACCTATGCCACCAGCCACCGGCCCAGCAGCGTGCCGTCCTCCTCGAACAGGGCGGCCGGCGTGAGGTCGACGTCGACGTCGGGCCCCGCCACGATCCGCAGGTGGCCGCCGCCGATGATGCGGGGCACGACCGTGTGGCACAGCTCGTCGACGACGCCGGCGGCGAGCATCGCCCCGAAGAGGTGCGGCCCGCCCTCCGACAGCTGGTCGCGCCAGCCGCGCTCGGCCAGCCGGGCCTTGAGGGCGACGAGGTCGATGGTGTCCTCGCCGAGGACCAGCACGTTCTCCTCCCCCAGCAGCGCGTGGCTCGCGTCCAGCGAGGGAGCGCTGGCCACGGTCGCCATCAGGATGCGTCCGGGCGGCGCGTCGCGCAGCGAGTGCGGTACGTCGCCCGACCTGCTCACGACCACCAGCGGCTTGCGGGGTACGACGTACTCCTCGGCGCGCAGCGTCCCGGCACCCACCACCAGGCAGTCGGCGTTGCGGCGCAGCAGGTTGAAGACCCGCTTGTCGGCGGCGTTGTTGATGCTCTTGCTCAGGCCGTCGCCGCCCTGGGCCGCGCCGTCGGCCGTGCTGACGAAGTTCACGCGCAGCCACGGGTCGGCACGGGGGGCGTAGAGCTCGGTCAGCTCCTCGTCGTCGAGGTCGGCCAGCCGCTGCAGCGTGAGATCCATGGGCCTATCGTGCACCCGTGATCACGCTCGCCGACCTGGCCGCCCTGCAGGCGCAGCACGCCGAGGCGTGGGACGCGACGGTCGCGCCGGTCGTCGTACCCTCCCCCGCCGGGGACCTCGTGATCGGCGACGGCCCGGTCACGTTGATGGGGTGCGTCAACCTCTCCCGCGACTCGACCTACCGCGAGAGCGTCGCCGTCGACTCCGACCACGCGGTGCGCATGGGGCGCGTCCAGGCCGCTCAGGGCGCCGCGATCATCGACCTGGGGGCCGAGTCGAGCCAGGCTGCCGCGGCCCGCGTCGGCGTGAGCGCCCAGGTGGCAGCGCTCGTCCCGGTCGTCGAGGCGCTGAGCCCGGAGGTCGTGGTGTCGGTCGAGACCTACCACCCCGACGTCGTACGCGCCTGCCTGACCGCGGGGGCGCGGGTGCTCAACATGACCGGGCGGGAGCACGAGGAGCAGATGCTCACCCTCGCCGCCGAGCACGACGCCGCGGTGGTGATGTGCTTCGGCGACGCGGCCAACGTGCGCGAACCCACCGACGTGCCGCCGGACACCGACCCGATCCCGGTCCTGCTCGACCACTTCGCCCCGCGCCTCGAGCGCGCCCTCGAGCTCGGGGTGTCTCGCGTGGTCATCGACCCCGGCATGGGGTTCCACTACCGCAACCTCGTCGACCCGCTCACCCGCTCGCGTCACCAGGCCCGGGTGCTGGCCCAGACGTTCAGGCTGCGCCCGCTGGGCGTCCCGGTCTGCAACATCCTTCCCCACAGCTTCGACCTCTTCGGCGACGAGTTCCGCAAGGCCGAGGGCTTCTACGCGGTGTTCGCCGCCCTCGGCGGCGCCCACCTGCTCCGCGTGCACGAGGTGCCCCACCTCCGGGCGGTGCTGCACGCCCTCACCGCGCTCGAGGTCCGCTGACGGTGGCGGCAGACGACATCCACGCCGGACCAACACAGGCAGTTCACCCGAGACCGCAGGACCACAGCGCTGAGCCAGTCACCAGGTGCGGCGAACTGCCTGCTGGAGTCGGAGGTCGACGACGTCCTGGAGCGCCTGCCGGCAGTAGTCCGGGTCGAACATCACCTCGTCCCAGGTGAACCGCACCACCACCAGGCCGCGGCGCGCGCAGCTGGTGTAGCGACGCACGTCCCGCGCGAGCGACGGGGCGTCGCTGTGGAATGCGAACGACTCGCACTCCACCACGATGCCCAGGATGCAGTCACACAGGTCAACCCTGCCCACCCCGTCGATCCACACCTGGGGTTCCACGGCCAGGCTCGCCACGTCGGCGGCGATGGCGCGGGCGCAGGACTCGAACGGGTTGGCGGCCTTGCCGTTGGCACCCTGGGCGACCCGAATCGCCTTCGCCCGGCCGGTGCGCGGGCTCCTCTCCGCAGCCTTGACCAGCTCCTCCGTCGTCACGGCCCGCTCGCGAAGGGCGGAGTCCGCCACGCAGAGCGCGACGTCGTACGGATATGCCCGGGCGCACGCGATGACGGTGGCGGCGGGCCGCGTGAGGCCAAGACGCACCTCCGTCACCGTAAGGTCCTGCCAGTGCACCTCGAGGTCGCCCTCGGGTCGTGACCGGTTGCGCCACACCGTGATGGTCGGCTTCTCGGGCGGATGCTTTACCTTCCACCCGTGCTCGATCGCTGCGCTCAGGTGGGAGACGGTCCCACCCACCCGCGTCGCCTGAGCGCGGGCCTCCCGGATGTCACCCAGCGCGTAGACCCCACGCCGCAACCGGGTGATCTCACCGGTCGCCAGAGCCGCGTCGAGCTGCGGGCGCGTGACAAGGCACTCGATCTCGTTCCAGCGGGCGACTCCTCCCAGGACCCGGACCGCTTCATGTGGCGTCACGCACGAAGCGTGCCGGGAGTCCGCAGAGCTCGCATCCGCTTGTCCACAGGCACGATCACCGCAGGCAGTTCGTGAGGCCCGGCCAGCGCGACACGCTCGTCTCGTGGGTCTGCCTGCCCGACTGCCTGCTGGAGTACGACGAGGCCGCCTCAGCGCAGGAACCGCCGGATCCCGGCGACCAGCCCCTGCGAGTACGACGCCTGGCCGCGGGCCGACGTCATCCGGCGGGCCTCCGCGGGGTTGCGCATGTTGCCTAGCTCGACCATCACGGTCGGGACGTCGGAGAGGTTGAGGGTGCCCAGGTCGGAGCGGACGTCGATGCCATCGCCGCCGGCGATGTAGTTGGCCGGCTCGAAGCCCGACCTCTGGAGCCCGCGGTGAAGGTCGTGCGCCAGCCGGCGTGACGGCCGGGCGATGTCGTGGGTCCACGGCCGCCGGTCCGCGGGCATGATCACGTGGAAACCCCGGGCCCCAGCGGTGTAGGAGCCGTCGGCGTGGATCGAGACCTTGAGGTCGGCATCGACGCGGTTGCCGGCACGGCCGCGCGCGTCGACGCACGGACCCCAGCGGTCCTGCCGGTTGGACGTCCGGGTCATGGCCACGCGGGCGCCGAGCGCCTCCAGCCGGTCACGCACGCGCACGACCACGCGCCAGACGAACGTCGCCTCCGGGAATCCACCGTCGGTCGCCGTACCCGTGGTGTTGCAGGGCTTGACGAACCCGCCGGCCGGGACGAGGCGGTTGATCTCGCGGGGGAAGTTGTGGTTGCCCAGCTGGTGGCCGGGGTCGATGACCACGGTGCGCCCGGCCAGTGCCCCGGACATCTGGGGACGGGGTGAACGCCCAGCGGCCGGATCCACGTCCACCACGTACTCAGATGACCCCGCTGAGAGGGCGGGGACGAGGAGGACGCCGACCAGGAGCCGGCGGACGAGCACCATCCGGCGGATCATCAGTCGGAGAAGCCCCGCGGGTTCTGCGACTGCCACCGCCAGGTGTCGGCGCACATGTCCTCGACCGTCCGGGTGGTTGCCCAGCCGAGCTCCTCGTTGGCGCGGGTGGGGTCGGCGTACGACGTGGCGACGTCACCGGGGCGGCGGTCGACGACCTCGTAGGGCAGCTCGCGACCCACGGCCTTCTCGAAGGCGTGGAGAAGCTCGAGGACGCTGGTGCCGCGGCCGGAGCCGAGGTTCCAGACGTTGACGGGCCGGTCGGTCCGGGTCAGCGCCTCGAGGGCGGCGACGTGGCCGGCGGCGAGGTCCTCGACGTGGATGTAGTCGCGCACGCCGGTGCCGTCGGGGGTGTCGTAGTCGTCGCCGAAGACGCTGAGCTTCTCGCGCTTGCCGACGGCGACCTGGGCGATGAAGGGCATCAGGTTGTTGGGGATGCCGGAGGGGTCCTCGCCGATGGTCCCCGAGGCGTGCGCGCCCACGGGGTTGAAGTAGCGCAGCAGCGCGAAGCGCATCTCGGGCGAGGCGGCCGCGACGTCGCTGAGGATCTGCTCCTGCATCACCTTGGTCCAGCCGTAGGGGTTGGTCGCGAACGTGGGGCGGTCCTCGGTGGCGCCGGCCTGGTCGGTGCCGTAGACGGTCGCGCTGGAGGAGAAGACGAGCTTCTCGACGCCGTGGCGCTGCATGGCGCGCACGAGGGAGAAGGTGGAGACGAGGTTGTTCTCGTAGTAGTCGAGCGGCTTCTGCACGCTCTCGCCGACGGCCTTGAACCCGGCGAAGTGGATCACGGCGTCGAAGCCCTCGGCGGCGAAGAGATGGGCGGTCTTGTCGTGGTCGCACAGGTCGAAGGAGTGGACCGGGATGTGCGTGCCCGTGAGGGACTCCAGCCGGGCGATGACGACGGGGTGCGCGTTGCTGAAGTTGTCGACGACGACGACCGAGTGACCGGCCTCGATGAGCTGGATCACGGTGTGGGAGCCGATGTAACCAGCGCCGCCGCTGACGAGGATCTTCATGGCGGTCAGACTACCGACGGGTCTCGTGACGGGACTTCGTCCCTCCTCGACCAGCGGGGGTGACGGGACTTCGTCCCTCCTCGACCAGCGGGGACTCAGTGGTCGTTGAGCAGGCCGAGGAGGTACTCGCCGTAGCCGCTCTTGCGCAGCGGCTCGGCCCGCTCGGCCAGCTCGTCGTCGGTGAGGAAGCCCATCCGCCAGGCGACCTCCTCGGGGGCGCCGACCTTGAAGCCCTGGCGGCCCTCGATGGTGCGCACGAAGTTGGAGGCGTCGTTGAGGGAGTCGAAGGTGCCGGTGTCGAGCCACGCCGTGCCGCGGGGCAGCACCTCGACCTGGAGGCGCCCCTGCTCGAGGTAGCGCCGGTTGAGGTCGGTGATCTCGAGCTCGCCGCGCGCGGACGGCTCGAGCTCGGCGGCGTACTGGATGACGTCGTTGTCGTAGAAGTAGAGGCCGGGGACGGCGTACGACGACTTGGGCTCGGCGGGCTTCTCCTCGAGCGAGACCGCGCGTCCGGAGTCGTCGAACTCCACGACGCCGTAGGCCGTCGGGTCGGCGACGTGGTAGCCGAACACAGCGGCGCCGTCGAGCTCGTCGAAGCGCAGCAGCGTGTGGCCGAGCCCGGTGCCGTAGAAGATGTTGTCGCCCAGCACGAGCGCCGAGCGCTCGCTGCCGATGTGGTCGGCGCCGATGATGAAGGCCTGCGCGAGCCCGTCGGGGCTGGGCTGCACCGCGAAGGTGATGGAGATGCCGAACTGCGACCCGTCGCCCAGCAGCCGGTGGAACGCCTCGGCCTCGTGGGGGGTGGTGATGATCAGGACGTCGCGGATCCCGGCGAGCATCAGCGTGGAGAGCGGGTAGTAGATCATCGGCTTGTCGTAGACCGGCACCAGCTGCTTGCTGATCCCCTGCGTGATCGGGTGCAGCCGTGAACCGGTTCCGCCGGCGAGAATGATTCCGCGCATGGATGCCACCCTATTGCCACGGGTTTGAGAGGATCCTCCGCATGCCACGCAGCCGCTCCGACAAGCGACGCCGCGTGTGGCCCCTTCTCCTGCTGGCTGCCGTCGTGGTGGTCGTCGCGCTGGCGCTGCTGGCGCTGCCGTTCCGCGACGCCCCGGCCCACGCCGAGGCCGCGAAGACCGAGCTCCAGTCGGCCAGCGAGGCGCTGTCGGCCGGCGACCACGAGGCGGCTGGTGTCGCGGTGGCGCGGGCCCGCGACGAGGTCGACGAGCTCCAGGGGAGCGTGCAGGGCATCGGCGGTGACGCCTGGGCCTGGGTGCCGGTGGCGGCCGGCCCGGTCCGCGACGTACGACGCCTCGGCAACGCCCTGGACGACCTCACCGCCGCTGCCGAGCTGGGTGTCGAGATGTGGCCCGAGGTCACCGGCCGGACGTCGACGCTGATCGACGACGGCAACGTCGACCTGCCGACCCTGGATCGCACGCTCGACCGCGTGGGCGAGATCGAGGAGCGCTTCGTCTCCGCCAACGACGAGCTGGCCGGCGTCGCCGACGAGCGGGTCTTCGTGGGCGACCGGCTGGCGCAGGCGCGCGACGAGGCCCACGAAAAGCTCGAGCCGCTGATGGACGACCTGGCGTCGGTCCGGCCGCTGCTCGACGTGCTGCCGAGCCTGCTGGGCGCGGAGGAGGAGCGCCAGTACCTCATCGCGATGCTCAACCCTGCCGAGATGATGGCCTCTGGCGGCACGCCGCAGAGCTTCGCGACGATGTCCTTCGAGGACGGACGGGTCGACCTGAGTGACTCGGTCGACTACGAGACGGCGCCGGGCACCTTCGTGCCCCGCTTCTGGCAGAAGGTCGAGGGCAACCCGTTCCACCGCGGGCGCCTGCGCATGGGCACCGCCACGATGGCGCCGGACTGGCGGGTCTCCGGCAACGAGCTGGCCAACGCGTGGCGCAGCCTGCGCAACCGCCCGATGTCCGGGGTGATCGCCATCGACACGATCGCGCTGTCCCGCCTCATCGACCTGACGGGACCCATCGAGCTGCCGCCGCTGGGCCGGCTGACGGGCGACACGCTCGTGGAGGCGCTGGGCCGCAGCTACGACAGGTTCCCCGACAAGCAGGTCCGCAAGGGCTTCAACCGCCGGTTGGTGCCGATCTTCCGCGAGCGCCTGCTCTCCTCCGGCAGCTGGGTCGAGAAGGGCGAGGTGCTCGCCGACGCGGCCGACGGCCGGCACTTCGCGGTCTACCTCCGCAACGCCGAGGCGCAGGGGGTCATCCACGACCTGGGCCTCAGCGGCGCCCTCTCCGACACCGACCGCGACTACCTCGGCGTCTTCACCCAGAACGCCGTGCCGAGCAAGGCCGACTACTGGCAGGACCGCGCGGTCCACTCCGAGGTCGAGCTGGCCGAGGACGGCAGCGCCCGCGTTCGCCTGCGCGTGGAGATTCACAACGACTCCCCGCCCTACGCCCAGCCCGGCGTCGACCCGCGCAGCGGCTACTGGACCCGCTGGAACACCCTGAGCGTGATGACCATGCTGCCGAAGGGCGCGTCCATCGTCTCGCGCAGCGTCGACGGCGAGCCCGTCCGCCGCGCACAGAACGACTTCTTCGGGCGCACCTACCAGCGCCAGAAGATCGTGTTCGAGCCCCAGCAGACCCGCACGCTCGAGGTGGTGTACGACGTCCCGGCCGCCGCCGAGGTCGGCGCCGACGGGTCCCTGGCCTACGGCCTCGACCTCGACCCGCAGGGGATGGTCCGGCCGCAGGCGGTGCGGGTCGACGTCACGTTCCCGCGGGGGTTCGAGGTCGGCGACCTGCCCGACGGCTGGCGGAGCAGGGCGCCGCGCCAGGCGTCGTACGTCACGAAGGGCCTCACGACCTCCGAGTCCTTCGAGGTCGTGGCCTCCCCCTAGCTCCTCTTCGCTGGTTGAGGAGGGACGAAGTCCTGTCTCGAAACCCCCTCCCCCTAGACTCACCGCCCATGGAACGCCTTCTCGTGACCGGGGGCGCGGGGTTCATCGGATCGAACTTCGTGCACCACCTGATGGAGCACACCGACCTGCGGGTGACGGTGCTCGACAAGCTCACCTACGCCGCGAGCAAGGAGTCCCTCGAGGGGCTGCCGGAGGACCGCGTGCAGCTGGTGGTCGGCGACATCGCCGAGGCCGAGGTGGTCGACCCGCTGGTGGCCGAGCACGACGCGGTGGTGCACTACGCGGCCGAGTCCCACAACGACAACTCGCTGCACGACCCGAGCCCGTTCATCAAGACCAACATCCTCGGCACGTTCACGATCCTCGAGGCGGTCCGCAAGCACGAGAAGCGGCTCCACCACGTGTCGACCGACGAGGTCTACGGCGACCTCGAGCTCGACGACCCCAAGCGCTTCACCGAGGACACCCCCTACAACCCGTCCTCGCCCTACTCCGCCTCCAAGGCCGGCTCCGACCACCTGGTGCGGGCGTGGGTGCGCTCCTTCGGGGTGCAGGCGACGGTGTCCAACTGCTCCAACAACTACGGCCCCTGGCAGCACATCGAGAAGTTCATCCCGCGCCAGATCACCAACGTCATCGACGGCATCCGCCCCAAGCTCTACGGCTCCGGCGAGAACGTCCGCGACTGGATCCACGCCGACGACCACTCCTCGGCGGTGCTGACGATCCTGGAGAAGGGCCGCATCGGTGAGACCTACCTGATCGGCGCCGACGGCGAGAAGAACAACCTCGAGGTCGTCCAGCTGATCCTCACGCTGATGGGCCAGCCGGCCGATGCCTTCGACCACGTCACCGACCGCGCCGGCCACGACCTGCGCTACGCCATCGAGTCGGGCAAGCTGCGTCAGGAGCTCGGCTGGTCGCCGCAGTTCCAGGACTTCGAGTCCGGCCTGGCCGACACCATCGAGTGGTACCAGGCCCACGAGGACTGGTGGCGCCCCCACAAGGACGCCGTCGAGGCGACCTACGCGGAGAAGGGCCAGTGAGCGAGCTGACCGTCGAGACGACGGCCATCCCCGGCCTGCTGGTCCTGCGGCTGCCTCTCCACGGCGACGCGCGCGGCTGGTTCAAGGAGAACTGGCAGCGCGAGAAGATGCTGGCGCTGGGCCTGCCCGACTTCGGCCCGGTCCAGAACAACATCTCCTACAACGCCTCCCGGGGCGCGACGCGCGGCATCCACGCCGAGCCGTGGGACAAGTTCGTCTCGCTGGCCACCGGCCGCATCTTCGGCGCGTGGGTCGACCTGCGCGAGGGCGAGAGCTTCGGCGCGACCTTCCACCTCGAGATGGACCCGTCGCTCGCGGTGTACGTCCCCCGCGGGGTCGCCAACTCCTACCAGGCGCTCGAGGACCACACCGCCTACACCTACCTTGTCAACGCCCACTGGCGTCCCGGCGTGGCCTACCCCGCGCTCCACCTCGGCGACGAGACGGCCGCGATCCCGTGGCCGATCCCGCTGGAGGAGGCCGAGGTCTCCGAGAAGGACCAGAACAACCCGCGGCTCGCCGACGTCACCCCGATGGCGCCGAAGAAGACGCTGATCGTGGGGGCGCTCGGCCAGCTCGGGCGCGCGCTGCAGGCCGACTTCCCGGGTGCCGACCTCGTCGACCTCGTCGAGGGCGAGGGCGTCACCCGGCTCGACCTCACCGACGCCGCTGCCGTCGACGCCTGGCCCTGGCACGACTACGCCGTCGTGCTCAACGCCGCCGCCTACACCGCCGTCGACGCGGCGGAGACGCCCGAGGGTCGCCGCGACGCCTGGGCCGCCAACGCCAGCGCCCCGGCCACCTTGTCGCGGCTCTCCCGCGAGCACGGCTTCACGCTGGTCCACTACTCGAGCGAATACGTCTTCGACGGCACCCAGCCTGACCACGTCGAGGACGAGCCGCTCACCCCGCTGGGGGTCTACGCCCAGTCCAAGGCCGCCGGTGAGATCGCCGTCGGGCTCGCGCCGCGCCACTACCTGCTCCGCACCTCCTGGGTCATCGGCGCGGGCAACAACTTCGTCCGCACCATGAAGTCCCTGGCCGACAAGGGGGTCTCCCCCAGCGTGGTCGCCGACCAGGTCGGCCGCCTGACGTTCGCCGACGAGCTCTCCCGCGCGACCCGCCACCTGGTCGACGCCGGCGCCGACTTCGGCACCTACAACCTCAGCAACGGCGGCGAGCCTATGTCGTGGGCCGAGATCGCCCAGGCCGTGTTCGAACGTTGTGGGCGCAGCGCCGACGACGTCACGCCGGTCACGACCGCCGACTACTACGCCGACAAGCCCGGCATCGCCCCCCGACCGCTCCAGAGCGTCATGTCGCTGGACCGCATCCGTGCCACGGGGTTCGAGCCCGAGGACGCCCTCACAGCGCTGGACCGCTACCTCGCCGGTCAGTGAAAATCGGACGACCCGGGTTAGAGTCGAGCAACTGGTCTAGATCTCGGAAAGGGTCGTTACGTGGAGCTGAGTGCCTACTGGGGCGCGTTGCGTCGTCGTTGGCTGTGGCTGGTCGCGTGCATCCTGCTCGCACTGGCCGCTGCTGCAGCGTTCACCTGGGCGGCCACGCCGCAGTACTCCTCGACCACTCGGCTGTTCATCTCCACGAGCCAGTCCGACGAGTCGAGCGCCTACACCGGCAACCTCTTCGCCACCCAGCGGGTGACGTCGTACGCCGACCTGGTCACCAGCCGCCAGCTCGCCGAGCGTGTCGCCGAGTCCCTCGAGGGACCGGTCGACCCGGCTGAGCTGCGCGAGCAGGTGGAGGCGACGGTCGTGCCCGAGACGGTGATCCTGGAGATCTCGGCCACCGACCCCGACCCCGAGCAGGCGCGCGACATCGCGCAGGTCTACGCCTCTGAGCTCGCCGACCTGGTCGAGGAGCTGGAGACCCCCAACGGCAAGAACGACGCGGTCATCAAGGCCACGCTGGTCGACGACGCCGAGGTCTCCGAGACCCCGGTCTCCCCCAACCCGGTGCGCAACCTCGCGCTCGCCGGGGTGCTGGGGCTGCTGCTCGGCATGGGCCTTGCGGTCGCCCGCGAGCTGCTCGACACATCGGTGACGGGCAGCGAGGACGTCGCCGCCATCACCGAAGCGCCCATCCTGGGCAACATCTTCAGCGACCCCGATGCCAAGCGTCCTCCGTCGGAGGTGCTCGCGACCGCGACGCCGTGGGCCGAGGCGTTCCGGGTGCTGCGCACCAACATGCAGTACATCGAGGTCGACCACGACCAGAAGGTCTTCGTGGTCACCAGCTCGCTGCCGGGCGAGGGCAAGTCGACGACTGCGGTCAACCTCGCGCTCACCCTCACCCAGGCCGGTCACCGCGTGGCGCTGATCGAGTGCGACCTGCGACGCCCCCTGATCGCCGACCGTCTCGGGCTCGACGGCGCCGTCGGCACGACCACCGTGCTGATCGGCAAGATCTCGGTGCCCGACGCCATGCAGACCTACGCCGACACCTCCCTCGACGTGCTCGCCTGCGGGCCGATCCCGCCCAACCCGTCCGAGCTGCTCCAGTCCCACGCCATGGAGAAGCTCCTGATCGACCTGCGTGCGAGCTACGACATGGTCGTCCTCGACGCGCCGCCGCTGCTCCCCGTCACCGACGCCGCCCTCCTCGCGACGCGCGCCGACGGTGCCGTGGTCGTCGTACGACACGGGCGCACGACGCGCGACCAGCTCACCCACGCGATCGAGCGCTTGACCTCCGTCGGCTCCAAGACGCTGGGCATCGTCATGAACATGACGCCGGCCAAGAAGTCCGGCTCTGCCTACGGCTATGGCTACGGCTACGGCTACGCGCCCCGCGAGGACACGGACAAGTCACCCTCGAAGGGCAAGCACGCCTGAGCTTCAGCGTCGGTGCGAGGTGACCTCGCGCAGCGCCGGGCGGACGTCTGCCAGGTAGACCAGGGCTGCGACGAGAAAGATGATCCCCAGCAGGCCGCCGAGCAGGCCGATCGGGATGAGCGCGGTGACGAAGCCAAGCCCGGTGATGGCACACCAGGCGGGCTTGGTGAGCTTGCCGGCTGCCTCGTAGGCCTCGCCGGACCACAGCAGCGCGTTGACGAAGGCGAAGCCCTTGATGGCCAGCACCGCGAGCAGGATCACCAGCATGACCCAGCTCTGCACCTCGAAGACGTTCACCCGGTCAGCGTAGCCGGGACGCAGAGAACCCCCCGCCCTCACACGGCGGGGGGTTCTCAGGCGATCGGTGGTTGAGGAAGGGCCCTACCCCTCGCTGGTTGAGGAAGGACGAAGTCCTGTCTCGAAACCAGAGAAGGTCAGTCGCCGACCTTCTCGGCGGCGTCGGCGACGGCCTGGACGGCGTTGGTCGCGGTGCTCTTCGCAGCCGTGGCGGTGGCCTTGGCGCTGCTCTGCGCGGTGGCGGTCTTCTTGGTGGCCTTCTTGCGCGCGGTGGTGGCCGCAGCCTTCTTGGCGCTGGCCTTGCGAGCGGCGGGCTTGCTCTTGGCCTGCGGGGCGACCTTGGTGGCGGCGGTGCGGTCGGCGGCGTCGACGCTTGCCTCAGCGGCCTCCTTGGCCTGGGTCACAGTGGTCTTCGCCTTGGCGACGGTGGTGTCGGCTGCCTTGGCGGTGGCCTTGGTCGACTGCTGGCGGCGGATGCGGCCGACGAGCGACTCGCCACGCTTGATCAGGTCGCTGTAGGCGGCGGTGGCGGCGGTGACGTTGCCGTCGACGAGCGACTGCACCTTCGCGGGGTAGGTCAGCGCCTCGCCCTGGAGCTCGTTGACGCGGGTCTCGATGGCGGCGCGGATCTTCTTGGCGTCGGTCTTCTGGACGACGGCGACGCGCTTGGAGACGTCGGCGACGGCGACGCGGACCTTCTCGACGGCCAGGTCGGTGACACCGACGTAGGCGAAGACGGGCTTGATGGCTTCGGTCTTGAGGTCGAACTTGGTGGTGGCCATGTCGTACTCCTTCTCGTGGGTTTCCGCCCGGAGGATCCGGCGCGGCCAGTGCTGTGTGATCAGTCCTGAGTGGTGGCGTTGAGCGCCATGAACGAGCTGTAGACGTCGAGCAGCGACTGCTTCTGCCGCTCGGTGAGCCCGCTGTCAGCGAGGATCGCGAGCTCGACGGAGCTGGCGGCATCGGCGTCGGGGCGGACGATCCCGGCCCGCACGTAGAGCTGCTCGGCGGAGATGCGCAGAGCCTTGGCGAGCTGCTGGAGCACCTCGGCGGACGGCCTGCGCAGGCCGCGCTCGATCTGGCTCAGGTAGGGGTTGCTCACCCCCACCTGATCGGCGAGCTGACGGAGGGAGAGCCGCGAGGCGAGTCGCTGCTCCTTGAGGTAGTCACCCAGGGTGCCCAGGGAGTTGCCCAAGGAGTTGCCCAGCGAGTTGCTCAGCTTGCCGTTGGCCATGCCTCCATAGTGCTAACACTTGTTAGCAGAATGCAAACTCAGCGAGCGTGATGGTGCCCACAACGCTTGTGGCACCGGACATCTTGCGCTAACAAGACAGGTGCGACGGTCAGATGACGGCCCGGATCTCCCCCACCGGAGACCCTCCGCCGAGGAGCACGTGTCGACCCGTCTCGTTGACCGTCTCGGCGTTGACGCCCTCCTCCTCGAGCAGCCCGGAGCGGCGCAGCGCCTGGGCCATCAGCACCGGCCGCACCCGGGTCGCACCGTCGTCGGTCTTGAGCGCCCAGGCACGTCCGTCGGGCAGCGCCACGACGTAGCACGACTCGGCGCCCGCCTTGCCGATCAGGCGGGGTACGGCGCCCAGCAGGCGCCGCTCGTCGCGGGTGGTGCCGCTGACCATCTGCGGATGCTCCCGGATGGCCTCGGCGATCCGGTGGGCCGGGCCGTCGGTGGCGGTGGCGAGAGCGGCGAAGGCGCGGGCGAGCCCGACCAGCGAGGTCGACAGCAGCGGCGCTCCGCACCCGTCGACGGCGCTGACGGCCACCGGCTCACCCGTCATGCGCGCGAAGGTCTCGTGGATGGCCTGCTGGAGCGGGTGGTCCGGCGCGAGGTAGGTCGCGGTGTCCCACTCCCGCAGCACGCAGGTCGCCAGCATCGCCGCGTGCTTGCCCGAGCAGTTCATCAGCACCGGCGACTTCGCTCCACCCTCGAGGAGCACGGCGTCGCGCGCGGCGTCGTCGAGCGGGAAGTCGGGCGGCGTCTGGAGCGCCGACTCGTCGAGGCCGGCGGCGGCCAGGATGCGTCGTACGCCATCGATGTGGAACGGCTCGCCGGAGTGGGAGGCGCAGGCGAGGGCGAGCAGGTCGGGCGGCAGGTCGAGGCCGAGCTCGACCATGGCCAGCGCCTGGATCGGCTTGTTGCACGAGCGCGGCAGCACGTGCACGGTGACGTCGCCGACGGACCAGTCGACGCGGCCGTCGGGGTCGAGCGCGACGACCGACCCGTAGTGGTGCCCCTCCACGAACCCGGAGCGGACGATCTCGGCGACGACGGGCTGGCCGGGGTTGGTCGAGCTCGGGCTGGTGTGCGTGGACATGCCAGCACGTTATCGACCGCTCGAGTGAGAGGATGCCCCGGTGACCCAGCCCCACCCCGTCCAGCACTGCCCCTCGGCGACGGAGCTCGACGACCTGGAGCTTCTCGTGTCGGGCGCCTACGCCCCGCTGACGCGCTTCAACGCCCCAGACAGCCCGGTGACGATCGACCTGCCCGCGGGCGAGGACATCGTCGAGCTGGTCGACCCCGAGGGGCTCCCGCTGGCCCGGGTCACGGCCGCGACCGGTGAGGTCGAGGCACTGACGCACGCGCAGTACGGCCCCTTCCGACGCCTCCACCTCACGCCTGCGCAGGTTCGCGAGCAGCACGCCGGCGCGACGTTCGTCCCGGTCACCGACGCGCTCTCCGATGCCGAGCTCGACGAGCTGCGGGGCCTCGGCCGCGTGGTCCTGGTCGCGCTCAACGGCACCGGCACCGCCGACCTCTCCCCCGTCGCGCTCGTGCGGGCGACGCTCGCCGCTGCCGAGCTGCTCGACGACGCCGCTGTGGTCGCCGTGCCACTCCCCTCCCACGGCGACGCCGACGCCGACCACGCGCTGGGCGTGCGGGTGCTGGAGAACTACGCGGCGGGCGACCCGGTGCACGCCTTGGCGGCCCCAGGTCTCGTGACAGGACTTCGTCCTTCCTCGACCAACGAGGCGATAGCGGCCATCGTCGAGGAGGACCGCCCGGCCCCCGACGAGGTCGGCCTGGTGCTGTTCTTCACCGGCCTGTCCGGCAGCGGCAAGTCCACACTGGCGCGCGCGCTGATGGACCGGCTGCTCGAGCAGGGCGGCCGCACGGTCACCAGCCTCGACGGCGACGTCGTACGACGACACCTCTCGGCCGGGCTGACGTTCTCCAAGGCCGATCGTGAGACCAACATCCGGCGCATCGGCTGGGTGGCGGCCGAGATCGCGCGGCACCGGGGCGTGGCGGTCTGCTCGCCGATCGCGCCGTTCGACGAGACGCGCCAGCAGGTCCGCGCGATGGTCGAGGCGGCGGGCGGTGCCTTCTTCCTGGTGCACGTGGCCACGCCGCTGGAGGAGTGCGAGCGGCGCGACCGCAAGGGGCTCTACGCCAAGGCGCGGGCGGGCCAGATCCCCGAGTTCACCGGCATCTCCTCACCCTACGAAGAGCCCGACGACGCGGCGGTGCGGGTCGACACCACCGGCCGCACCATCGAGGATGCGCTGGACGACGTGATCGAGGCCCTGCACGAGGCAGGCTTCCTGGACCTGAAGAAGGACTCATGACAGAGCCCCTGCGCGTGCTGTTCGTCTGCACCGCCAACATCTGCCGCTCGCCCCACATGGAGCTCACCGCCCGGGCGCTCGCCGGCGACTCGCGCAGCGTCGCGTTCTCCAGCGCCGGCACCCAGGGGTTCAGCGCGCACCCGATGGACGAGGAGATGGCCCGGACGCTCCCGGCGGAGGTCGCCCACGGCGAGTTCCGCAGCCGGCCGCTCGACAAGGCGATCCTCGACGGCGTCGACCTGGTGCTCACGGCGGAGTCCTCCCACCGGGCGCGGATCCTCGAGGAGCACCCGGCCCTGCTGCGCAAGGTCTTCAGCCTCGGCCAGTTCGCCGCGGCGGTCCCCAACCACCCGGGCCTGCGCGGCCGCGAGCTGGTGCAGGCCATGGGCATGCGCCGCACGCCCGCCCTGGTGGAGCACGACGTCGACGACCCCTACCGGCGGGGCACTGAGGCGGCTCAGGCCACAGCAGGCACAATCTCCACCATGTTGAGTGTCATTGTGCCCGCCCTGGTGGACGACTGATGGGTGACCTGCTCACGCTGACCGCGCTGTCGATCCTGGCGGCCGGCTTCTTCGTGGGGATCGTCGTCGGTCTCACCGGGATGGGCGGCGGCGCGCTGATGACCCCTGCGCTGCTCTTCCTGGGCGTGGGCGAGGCGGCCACGGTGGTGACCGCCGACCTGACGGCGGCCGCGGTCTACAAGACCGGCGGCGCGATCGTGCACAAGCGCGAGGGCTCGCCCAACATGGCGCTGGCCAAGTGGCTGATGATCGGGTCGATCCCGATGGCGCTGCTGGGCCCCCACCTGGTGTCGTGGTTCACCGACGACTCCGACCAGCTCAACTACGTCCTGACGCTCTGCATCGGCTTCGCGCTGCTGCTGGCCGCGGCGACCTATGCGCTGCGCCTCTACGTCAACCTGCTGCGCGTGCGCGCCGGCACCCACAGCGAGGACGACGACCCCCACATCCGGGTCGTCCCCACCCTGCTCGTCGGGATGCTGGGCGGCCTCCTCGTCGGCATCACCAGCGTCGGCTCCGGCTCGGTCATCATGATCGCGCTGCTCATGCTCTACCCCGGCCTGTCCGCCGTCCGGCTCGTCGGCACCGACCTGGTCCAGGCGGTGCCGCTGGTGATGGCGGCCGCGATCTCCAACATCTTCCTCCACGGCATCGACTGGATGGTCCTGATCCCGCTGGTCATCGGCTCGGTGCCAGGCACGATCCTGGGCGCCAAGATCGCCCCGAAGGTCCCCCAGTCGATGATCCGGCGCGGCATCGTCGTCGTCCTCACGATGAGCGGCGTCGCCCTGCTCGACAAGTCCGGCTGGGCCCCCCTGGGCGAGCACGAGACCCACCCGATGCTGGTCGCCGGGGTCGGCTTCTTCGTGCTGGTGATCCTGCCCGTGGTGTGGGGCTTCATCCGCAAGTCGACCGGGCTGCCGATGTTCGGCTCCCCCACCATCGCCCAGCTCGAGGACCCCCACTACCGGCCGGGCCTGGTCGGGATGAAGCGCCGCGACGACTGAGGGCCGCTCCGACGCCTCGGGAGTCACAGCCTCGGCGTGTCGTGATCGACGTACGGCGTGTCGTCGCCGTCGCGGCAAGGGTTTCGGCCCCTGTGGAGAGACGATCGCGTCCCCGGGCGGGCGCAGCCACACTCCTGGCGTGGATTCCGTCGAAGCGCTCACCCACTTGGGTGGCATCGCGTCAACCCGCGAGCTCCTCGCCCTGACCACGCGCAAACGGCTACGCAGGGCCGTGGCCTGTCGCCGGGTCCTCCATGTGTCGCGGGCGCGCTACGCCCTGCCAGCCGCTGACCACGCGCGAGCCCTCGCCCTCGAGGTCGGCGGCCACCTGAGGCTGCTGTCAGCCGCAGCCCACTGGGGATGGAAGGTGAAGTGGTCGGCGAGCTGGCCGCAACTGCTGGTGGCCGAGAAGCCGAGCGACCCGGTCGAGGCCGAGCTGTCGTACGGCACGGCGGAGTGCGATGGTTGGGCCACCTCTCGGCTCCAGACGGTGCTCGACTGCGCCGCCGACCTCCCCTTCGACGAAGCCCTGGCGGTCGCCGACTCTGCGTTGCGCAGCGGCGACGTGACGCGCGAGGAGCTCGACGGGACGCTCGGCGCTGACACCGCGCCGCTCGTGCGTCGCGTCCTCGAGCACGCGACGCCGCTGGCCGCCAACCCGTTCGAGTCGGTGCTGCGTGGCATCCTCATCGAGGCAGGCATCGACGTCGTGCCGCAGTGGGCCATCACCTCGGCGCTGTCACCTTCCACCCCGACCTCGCCGACCCGTTCACTGGCCTCGCGATCGAGGCCAACTCTTGGGCCCACCACGCGAGCAAGGCGGACCACGACGAGGACTGCGTTCGCTACAACGCGCTGGTCGTCGCGGGCTGGACCGTGCTGCGGTTCACGTGGGAGCAGGTGATGTTCAGTCCGAGTGAGGTCGTGGCCACCGTGCGGGCAGCCTTGGCCCTGTGAGGGGCCACTCAGGCGCCACCTCAGTCACACCGCCGGCGTGTCGCGATCGTCGTACGGCGTGTCGTCGCCGCAGCGCCCGGCTTGCGGCCCTCTCATGGCAGATCGAGGAAGTCACGCAGCCACTGATCGATCTCAGCGAGACAGTCGACGTCGACACGACCCGAGGCTCTGCTCAACCTGCTGCGACTGATGGTGCGTGGCTGCTCGGTGAGCGCCCAGCTCGGCTTGCGGAGGTCGAGCCGGCTGCCGCGCAGCTGCACGTGGTGTGGCCAGTCCCGGTCGACGGTGGTGACCGGCAGGACGATGACCAGATCGGGCACGGCATCGAGATAGCCGTCCGACGCCACGACGACGGCAGGTCGCTCGCCCGCTCGCTCTCGGCCACGGGTGGGATCGAAGTCCGCCCAGACGACATCCCCTCGACGAACCTCACGCATCCGCCAACCCATCGGTGCCGGTGGTGTCCCAGTCTGCGGTGATCTCCGAGTAGTCACGATCCGCGTCGGCAGAGTCATACGCTCGGCGCACAGCCTCGAGCCGTTGTTGCCGGGCATGCTCGCGCGTGAGGCGGGCGAGGAACTCAGCAGCAGTCAACCCTTCGGCCCGCGCAGACTGCATGACGGCGTCACGGAGGTCCTTCGGCACCTTGATGGTAGTCATGGAAGTCATACCCAAAGTATACGCCCCAAAGTATACGCCCCCGCCATACTCAGGCCAGGCCGAGCAGCTCCCGGCAGTCAGCGGGCGACATGGGTTCGCGCTGCGCGAGCTGCCCGAGCTCGACGGCGCGCGTCACCAGCTGGGCGTTGGACTCGACGGGCACGCCGCGGCTGATGGTGAGGACGTCCTCCATGCCGACGCGCAGGTGGCCGCCCATCGAGAGCGACGCCAGCGCGACGGAGAGCGTGGAGCGCCCGATGCCGGTGGCCGACCACGAGGTCACCTCGGGCGGGAGGGCGTTGACCCCGGCGACGAGCGCGGGGGCGGTGCCGGGCATCCCGCCGGGCACCCCCATCACGAAGTCCACGTGGGCGCGGCCGCCGCGCGGGGTGCCGTACTCGCGGAAGAGGCGGCCGAGCGCGTGCACCTGCCCGAGGTCGAACAGCTCGAACTCGGGGGCGACACCCCGCTCGAGGGCGAGCTGGTAGAGGTCCTTCACGAACGGCCACGGGTTGAGGAACACGTCGTCGCCGAAGTTGGTGGTGCCCATCGTCAGGCTGCACGAGTCGGGCTCGGCGTCGAGCACCTTGAGGCGCTCGTCGAGGGGGTCGTGCACGGAGCCGCCGGTGGAGAGCTGGACGACGAGCGAGGACGACTCGCGCACCGCGGCCACCCACTCGCGCAGCAGCGCCTGGTCCAGCGTCGGGGCGTGCTCGGAGTCGCGGACGTGCAGGTGGATCATCGCGGCGCCGGCGGCCTCGCAGTCGGCGGCCGTGCGCGCGATCTCCTCCGGGGTGGTGGGAAGCTGCGGGCAGTCGGCCTTGGCGGTCTCGGCGCCGGTGGGCGCGACCGTGATCAACAGTGGTGCGGACATGGCGCCATCGTGCCAGCCGCCGCTCCCGCTGGTTGAGGAGGTTGGCAGACCAACCCAGCCGCTGGTTGAGGAGGTTGCGCACCAACCGTCACGAAACCAAGGTTCTCCCATGCGCGCAGTCATCCAGCGGGTCCTCTCCGCCCACGTCACGGTCGACGACGAGCAGGTGGGCGGCTTCGACGAGCCGGGCCTGCTGGTCTACCTGGGCGTGACCCACGACGACGGCCCCGACGAGGTGGCCTGGCTGGCCCGCAAGGTCTGGGAGCTGCGGCTGCTGCGCGACGAGCGCAGCGCCAGCGACGTCGGCGCGCCCGTGCTGGTCGTCTCGCAGTTCACGTTGTACGGCGACGCGCGCAAGGGCCGCCGCCCGACGTGGCAGGCCGCCGCCCCGGGGCCGGTGAGCGAGCCGCTCTACGACGCCGTCTGCGAGGAGCTCCAGCGGCTGGGCGCCCGGGTGGAGCGAGGGGTGTTCGGCGCCGACATGCGGGTGACGAGCGTCAACGACGGACCGATCACCCTGGCCCTCGACACCCCGTAGGGTTCGGCACATGCCTACCGCGCTCATCACCGGGATCACCGGCCAGGACGGCCTCTACCTCGCCGAGCTGCTGCTCGAGAAGGGCTACGAGGTCCACGGCCTGATCCGCGGCCAGAACAACCCCCGCCGCGCGCTGGTCGAGGACCTCGTCCCGGACGTGGTGCTCCACAACGGCGACCTGACGGACCTCTCGAGCCTGATGCGGGCGCTGCGCGACTCCGACCCCGACGAGGTCTACAACCTCGGCGCGATCAGCTTCGTCGCCTACTCGTGGGAGAACGCCTTCGTCACGAGCGACGTGACCGGCATGGGCGTGCTCAACATCCTCGAGGCCGTGCGCCTCCATGCCGGCGACGACCCGTCGCGCATCCGCTTCTACCAGGCGTCGAGCTCGGAGATGTTCGGCAAGGTGCAGCAGGTGCCGCAGTCCGAGGAGACGCTGCTGTGGCCGCGCTCGCCCTACGGCGTGAGCAAGGTCTACGGCCACTACATGACGATCAACTACCGCGAGTCCTACGGCATGCACGCCTCGTCGGGGATCCTCTTCAACCACGAGTCGCCGCGCCGCGGCCCGGAGTTCGTCACGCGCAAGATCAGCCAGGCGGTCGCGCGCATCCACCTGGGCCAGCAGGACAGCATGGCGCTGGGCAACCTCGACGCGCGCCGCGACTGGGGCTACGCCGGCGACTACGTCGAGGCGATGTGGCGGATGCTGCAGCAGGACGAGGCCGACGACTTCGTGATCGCCACGGGCGAGACCCACTCGATCCGCGACTTCCTCGACGCTGCCTTCGGCCACGTGGGCATCGACGACTGGGCCAAGCACGTGACGCAGGACCCGCGCTTCATGCGGCCGGCCGAGGTCGACCTGCTCATCGGCGACGCCTCGAAGGCGAGGGAGAAGCTCGGCTGGGAGCCAAAGGTCTCCTTCCCCGAGCTCGTCGCGATGATGGTCGACGCCGACATCGCCGCTGCCAAGGCCGGCTGGTGACTCGCGCCTTCATCACCGGGATCGGCGGCCAGGACGGGAGCTACCTGGCCGAGCGGCTGGTGGCCGAGGGTGTCGAGGTGCACGCCCTGGTGCTCCACGCGGACGGCCAGCCGGCCTTCTGCCCGTCGGAGGTCACGCTGCACGTCGGTGACGTCGCGGACGTCGAGGCGACGCGTCGCCTGCTGCTCGACCTCTCCCCCGACGAGGTCTACAACCTGGCCGCGATCAGCTCGGTCGCCCAGTCGTGGGACGAGCCCGACCTGACCGCACGGGTCAACGGCCTCGCCGCGGTCGCGCTGATGGAGTCGGCGCGCCAGGCAGGCGACCGGGTGCGGTTCGTGCAGGCCTCGAGCGCGGAGATCTTCGGCGAGGTGGCGTCCTCACCCCAGTCCGAGGAGACCCCTGTCCGGCCGGTCAACCCCTACGGCGCCGCGAAGGCCTACGCCCACCTGGCCGCAGGCGTCGCGCGAGCGCGTGGACAGCGCGTCTCCAGCATGGTGCTCTACAACCACGAGTCGCCGCGTCGCCCGGAACGGTTCGTGACCCGCAAGATCACCTCGACGGTGGCAGCGATCGCGCGTGGCCAGGCCGATCACCTGGCGCTGGGCAACCTCGACGCGCGCCGTGACTGGGGCTGGGCGCCCGACTACGTCGACGCGCTGATGCGCGCCGCCCGCTCGGACGAGCCCGGCGACTTCGTGGTCGCCACGGGCCAGGCTCACTCGGTGCGCGACTTCGTGGCGGCGGCGTTCTCCGCGGCCGGGATCACCGACTGGGAGCCGCTGGTGCGGGTGGACGAGCGATTCGTGCGGCCGGCCGACCCGACCGAGCTGGTCGGCGACTCCTCGCGAGCCCGCGGGGTTCTCGGCTGGACCCCGACGGTCGACTTCAGCGAGGTCGTCGCCCGGATGGTCCGTGCGGACCTTCAGGCCTCCTGACGGCCGTAGTCGTCCTCGAGCCGGGTGATGTCGTCCTCGCCGGTGTAGGCACCGTGCTGCACCTCGACGATGACGAGCTCCTGGGAGTGCTCGTTGCTGATGCGGTGAGGCTGGCCCAGGTCGACGTCGACGGAGTGGCCGGGACCGCACACGACGGTCTCACCGTCGATGGTGCAGGTGGCGATGCCGAAGATGACGACCCAGTGCTCGGAGCGGTGCTCGTGGGTCTGGTACGACAACCGCTGGCCGGGCTTCACGTGGATGCGCTTGACCTTGTAGCCGGCGCCTTCGTCGATGATGTGCCAGGAGCCCCAGGGGCGCTCCTCGGACTTCTCGATCATTCTTCTCCTACCGTCGGAATCTCGGACGAACTTACCCTGCCGGGGTCTCCCACACGCGCGCCCAGTCGACCTCCATGGTCTGGGGCAGCTCCTCGGAGTGCTCGAGCTCGTAGTCGGAGGAGAGCAGCGACAGGATCAGGAACTCCGGCTGCGCAGAGGTCTTGCCCTTGAGCCGGTGGGTGACCTGCCCGTCGATGCGGAAGACGTACTCCTTGGGCGTCCACTCGACGGAGAACACGTGGAACTGCTCGGACCAGTCGTCGCCGTAGTCCTCGGCGTCCTCGATCCAGCCGCCCTGGGTGTTCTTCTTGCCCGATGGGTCGGACCAGTAGGTGAAGCTGGTGAGACCACCTTGGGGGTGGTCGTCGCCGAAGTACTCGATGACGTCGATCTCGGCGCCGGCCTCGGGTTGGGTCGGGCCTACCCCGCCGCCGGGGCTCTGGATCCAGAAGGAGCCGTGCTGCCCGCGGTCCTCGTGGAACTTCACACGCGCCGCGGCGTAGCCGTAGGTGAAGGAGTAGGAGTGCTCGGTGCCCACGTGGCCGTTGAGGCGGTAGTCGTACTGCTCGCCCTTGACGGTGCACTGCTCCTTGTCGGGGTCGTCGAGCACGCTGAGCTTCAGCACGCCGTCGCTCACCTCGGCCGCCGCGGGGTCAGCCTTGGAGCACTGGCGGACGCCGATGTAGCCCTGGTCGCGGGTCCCCCACGTCGGCTTCTCCCCGGAGAGGCTGTCCTCGTCGAAGTCGTCGACGAACGACTCCGCGGGGGCGTCCTGGGTCGTGACGGCGTCGCCGATGTCGCCGTCCTCGCCCTCGGTGACGACGTGCAGCTCGCCGTCGGCGGTCGTGGTCAGGGTGGCGCGGCCCCGCTTGTCGAGCTCGGCCTCGTCGACGGTCTCCCACTCGTCGTCCTGGAGCGCCAGCAGCCGCACCGCGGCCCCTGCCTCGGCGTCCTTGACCTTCGCCTCGACCACCCAGGCAGCCTCGTCAGCGGCGAGGGTCTCGTCGCTGGGCTCCGCGGCCAGCTGCGGAAGCACCCGCGCGGTGACACCCTCGGAGTCGTACGACGGCGCGCTCGCCGGCTCGCTGTCGGGCTCGGCGCCCGAGCAGCCTGCGAGCGTGAGTGCTCCGAGCAGGGCGGCGACCAGAAGTGGGCTCGACTTGTGACGTGGGCGCATTCGCAGAAGTCTGGCTGATGACGCGAGTCCCGGCGAATCCATCCCGAATTCGACGCGCGGTGCCGCGTGGCTACGATGAGGGTTGCTGTCCCGACGAGAGGCACCTCCAAACGCCATGACCCAAACGCACTCCGACTACCAGCTGAGTCAGCTCGACCAGCTCGAGGCAGAGTCGATCCACATCTTCCGTGAGGTCGCCTCCGAGTTCGAGAAGCCGGTTCTGATGTTCTCCGGCGGCAAGGACTCCATCGTCATGCTCCGGCTCGCGGAGAAGGCCTTCTTCCCCGCGAAGGTGCCCTTCCCGCTGCTGCAGGTCGACACCGGCCTCGACTTCCCCGAGGTGCTCGAGACGCGCGACTCGTGGGTCGACCGCCTGGGCGTCCGCATCGTCGTGGCGAGCGTCGAGGACGCCATCAAGGCCGGTCACGTGGTTGACGACGGCAAGACCAGCCGCAACCGCCAGCAGATCGGCGCACTCCTCAACGCGATCGAGGAGAACGGCTTCACCGCTGCCTTCGGCGGCGGCCGCCGCGACGAGGAGAAAGCCCGCGCCAAGGAGCGCGTCTACTCCCACCGCGACGAGTTCGGCCAGTGGGACCCCAAGATGCAGCGGCCCGAGCTGTGGAGCCTCTACAACGGGCGCATCCACCCTGGCGAGCACATGCGCATCTTCCCGCTCTCCAACTGGACCGAGCTCGACATCTGGCACTACATCCACCGCGAGCAGATCGAGATCCCCTCGATCTACTTCGCCCATGAGCGCGAGGTCGTCGAGCGCGACGGCATGCTGCTCTCGGTCGGCAACGAGATCAAGCCCCAGGGCAACGAGCAGGCGGTGACCAAGATGGTCCGCTTCCGCACCGTGGGTGACCGCACCCAGACCGGCTGCGTCGAGTCCGAGGCCACTGACACAGCCTCCATCATCGACGAGATCGCCATCGCCCGCGTCACCGAGCGCGGCGCCACCCGTGGAGACGACCGTTTCTCCGAGGCCGCCATGGAAGACCGCAAGAAGGAGGGCTACTTCTGATGGCCGCCCCAGACACCCAGACCGAAGCCCACGACCCCAACGAGATGGACCTGCTGCGCTTCGCGACCGCAGGTTCGGTCGACGACGGGAAGTCCACCCTCATTGGGCGGCTGCTGCTCGACTCCAAGTCGATCTTCGAGGACCAGCTCGAGGCCGTCGAGTCGACCAGCCAGTCCAAGGGCTACGACTACACCGACCTGGCGCTGCTGACCGACGGACTCCGCTCGGAGCGCGAGCAGGGCATCACCATCGACGTGGCCTACCGCTACTTCGCGACGCCCAACCGCAAGTTCATCATCGCCGACACCCCCGGCCACATCCAGTACACCCGCAACATGGTCACCGGCGCCTCCACCGCCGACCTGGGTCTCGTGCTGGTCGACGCCCGTCAGGGCCTCACGGAGCAGTCGCGCCGCCACGCCGTTCTCCTTTCGCTGCTGCGCGTCCCGCACCTCGTGCTCGCGGTCAACAAGATGGACCTCGTCGACTGGTCGGAGGAGGTCTACGAGAAGATCCACAAGGAGTTCACGACCTTCGCGACCAAGCTCAACATCCCTGACCTCGAGGTCATCCCGATCTCGGCTCTCCAGGGCGACAACGTCGTGAACCGCTCCGAGAACACCCCGTGGTACTCCGGCCCGACGCTGATGCACCACCTCGAGCACGTGCACGTCGCCTCTGACCGCGACCTGGTCGACACGCGTTTCCCCGTGCAATACGTCATCCGCCCCAAGTCCGACCAGTTCCATGACTACCGTGGCTACGCCGGCCAGGTCGCCGGCGGCGTGCTCAAGAAGGGTGACGACGTCGTCGTCCTTCCCTCGGGCATGCCCTCGAAGATCGCGAAGGTCGAGCTCTTCGACACCGAGGTCGCCGAGGCCTTCCCGCCGATGTCGGTGACGGTCCACCTCGAGGACGACGTCGACGTCTCGCGCGGCGACATGATCGCCCGCCCCAAGAACGCGCCCAAGCCCTCGCAGGACATCGACGCGATGATCTGCTGGATGACCACCGAGCCGCTGCGTCCGCGCCAGAAGCTCGCCATCAAGCACACCACCCGCACGGGCCGTGCAATGGTCAAGGACATCCAGTACCGCCTCGACATCAACACGCTGCACCGCGACCAGGAGACCAACGAGCTCGGTCTCAACGAGATCGGCCGCGTCCAGCTCCGCACCACCGTGCCGCTGCTGTGCGACCCCTACGCCAAGAACCGGACGACGGGGTCGTTCATCCTGATCGACGAGGCCACCGGGGTAACCGTCGGTGCAGGAATGATCAACAGCGGCAACTGACTGATCCATCACGCATGGCAGTGACATATTCTTGAGCGTCGTGGGGATACGGTGGCTGAAGGGTGCCGACTCATAAGCTCAGGTACCGCCCGGGGGCGTCGGCAATCGGTAAGGCACTGACCTTATGACGAGGACGCGCTACCGGGACGACCACATCCGGTGGCGCATCATGCGCACGAAGCCAAGACGGGACCATGAAGCCTCCGATCAAGCTCTACTACTGGTCTCCATTGCGCAGCCCCAATGACCTCCAGTGGTTAGTACGCAGCGAATGGCGTGCGTGGCGTCAGATGAGTCGCCATGGCTCACACGCCATCCGGAACTTTGGTGACGAGCTGTCGACAAGAGTGGTGGAGGTGGCCACTGGTCGCGGAACACGGTGGGCGGCCCCCAAACGCGCAGAGGTATTCGCTATTGGTTCCATCTTGGAGCACCATCACGCAGGGCATAGCCCTAGCGTCATCTGGGGGTCCGGGCTTCGTTACAACTCGCGTCCTGTGGGCCACGCACCCACTCTTCTCGCCGTCCGAGGCGCGCTGACGCGCGAGGTCTACGGGGAATCTGCTGATCTGCCCTTGGGGGACCCGGGACTGCTCGCACGCGCGTTGTACAAGAGCAGGTCGCCACGCAGCAAAGTGATCCTCCTGCCCCACTTCTCCGCGTTCGGCACTGTTTCTGGGCGGCAATCGATCCAGGCAGGGGCAGCCAAGGGCATGCACGTCCTGCCGCCGACTCTCGCCGTGGATGACGTCTGCCAAGCCATAGCGGACGCCAGGCTCGTGATCACCAGCTCGCTCCACGGCCTGATCGTCGGTCATGCCACGCGAACCCCCACGATCCTGTGCACGTTCGGCCATACCCAGGAACCCGACTTCAAGTATTTCGACTACATGAGTCCGTATCGTCGCTCACCGACGCTTGTTCCCTTCTCACACTTACTCGAACACGGTGTACGGAACTGGGAGGAAGCGGCAGCGGAGGAGGTCGAAGCGGTGTCGGACGAGATTGACGACCTGATCGAGGGATTGCTCGCTGCAGCTGGGCCACTTCGTTGAGGGGTGCGAGCATCCGAGGTGTGCGGGAGCAATTGGCCCGAGCGAGCATGCCAGTCATTCAGCTGGGGTCGGGGCTGGCTGGCTTCGTCGCCTGGTCGGTGGCATCCCAATTCACTGACTCGGACAGTTTCGGCCGCGCGTCGGCGGTGCTTGCATGGGCGATGGCCTCGTACCTTCCATTGACGCTGGGGCTGCCGTTCGTGCTCGGCAGCTTCGCCCGACTGGTGGAAGGCCAAAGACTCGATGCTCGGGCCCTGTGGACGATACGTCTTACCGTTTGCACAGCCGGTGTCGTTGCGCTAATCGGGCTGGTTGTGGCCTTGGCTGGCGTGGCATTCACAGCAGTGGGCAGTCGCTATTCTTTTCTGTCCGGGATCCTCGTCCTGACCGCGCTGGCATGCTCGTCCGTCACACTCCAGCAGCAGGCGCGGATCCACTCAAGGCCGCAATGGATGCTTTGCACTGTCACGCTCAATGTCGGCCTACCGCTGGCCTGGATTGCAGGCGACCTGGCGACGACTACCGACCCTCGGCGCGATCTCTTCGTCAGCATTCTGCTGACGGCGGCGTGTTGGGGCCAATGCGCCCTGCTCATCCGTTCTGAAGCAGGTGCCATGAGGCCGGCCCTGCCCATTCACGCCCTCCGGTCAGCGCTCGCCTTGGCACTCCCAATGGTTCCGCACCTCCTGTTTTTCGGTGCACTGATGCAGGGGGCCCGCTTAGCACTGACCTTGCAGGGAGCCGGCTCCAGCGACGTTGCCGCGGCCGCTTCGCAGATGCTGCTCGTGGGCGTCGGCCTTGCCGTGGTCGGGGGCGTGCACGGCCTCCTTTCCGTCGACCTCCTCCGTACTGCCGTCCACACCTTTCCTGATCGCTTCGATGGATTCGCCCTTCGTTATGGAGTCCTCGGACTGGCCGCATCATGCGGAGTTCTCCTGGCTCTTCTCACGGGAGCCAGCGCCGTGCTAGACGATATGCCGGACCTGACGGCGCTGGACGTCGCTGCAATGACCGCCATCCCAGCAGGTATGAGCTCGTACTACCTGCTGAGCACTTTGGTTGTTCGCGGCGAACGCACCAAGATGCTTGCGATCGTGTCCGGCACGGTAACGCTCGCCTTCTTCAGCGCGAGCTTGGTACAAGGTTGGTCATCGATACACGCCTTTCGGGCATTCGCGTGCGTCGTGTTGATCCTGCAGATCCTCGTGCTTCCGGTTGCCGCCCTGTCATCGCAGTTGCCCCAGAGCCAACTTCTCCGCGGCTTGATGGTGACGTGGCTCGGTTTGCTTCCCACGCTGGTGGCCCTTGCCGTCGGCTAGTCAGCTACGGACTGAGCCGCCGACCGACGTGGAACTTGCCGTCGCGGCGGAAACCGGGGGCACAACGGACAGATCGCCGAACTCTTCGTCATCATTCTGCCCCCTCGCCAAGGTGTATGCGAAGCCAGTAACCAGCATCCATGGCACCAGAGGCCGAGCCATCATGCCCCACCCTGTCCAGGTGATCAGCAGCAAGCCCGGTGCGGATGCGACGAGCACTCGGCCGTAGGCACCAGCGACACCCTGGCGACGCCTCGCCGCCCAGCCACGCACCCAGGCTTGGACGAAGGGCAAGAAGAAGATGGCCGCGCCGAGCACGCCCAACTCCACTGCAGCAAACAGGTACACGTTGTGCACGACCCATCCGATTGCCGCCATCTGGTCGGTCGGCCCCACGGCTGTGACATAGGTGTTCGCGCCGGTGCCTTGCCACGGTGGCGCGTCACTCAAGAAGTCAACGGCTGTTTGGAAGAAGCGAGCCCGAAACTCGCCGTTCTCGCCGGTGGCGAACCGCCTCACCCAAATGTTCCACGTCGAGAAGACGCCTGCTAGGACGAGTACAAAGAGCTGAAGGCGGTTGCTCCACCTGCGTCGTCCGGGGTCAAGTAATACAAACAGGAGCACCGTCGCAACACAGGCGACAGCGTTTGCCCGCCCGCCACTGAGACCCAAAGGAATGATAGCGAGGAGAACGATCCACAAGGCTACGCGACGCAAGCCTCGCTGGTCCGTAGCGAGCCACGGCAGGACTATTAAGAGGACCAAGAACATCATCTTGCCTATTGAACTGGGATGACCGAGCGTGGCGCCAGCGCGCCCTTCCAAGCTGTCGTCCTCCAGGATCACTGACGCAGCGGTGGGAAAAACTTCGACTCCCTGAGTTTGTGCGATGGCAACCGCCGCTTGGAGTGCGACGATGACGAGGAGCCATGTCAGCAGAATGCGCGGGCCACGGGGGTGGACCTGCATCTGTTTCGCCACATACGTCCCGGCCACCCAGGCAAGGCACGCAATGCCTAGGTGCAGCACTCCCGCGCGGACCTCACCCGTGTGAGGCCACACAAGCACCGACCACACAGCCATGAAGACCAGAAAGGGCATCACCGTCGCCCAATCAGGGCTGGGACCGCGTAGCAGGAGGGCCATCAGCAGCACGAGGAGGACGACCACCGTGTAAGTGGCAATTTGTGGCTCTGCGCCAGTGATGCCAACTCGGTAGCGGTCGATCACCGTGGAGCCGAACAAGGTCACGGGCAGGACGAAGACACTGAAGAACAACCCCCCGCAAGCCACTTGCAGGCGGCCAACGCCCGTGAGCATCACGCCGACCGTGAACGCGCTCAGCACGGACATCAGCTCCAGAGACACTGCAGGATCCTTTCGGCGCTGAGAGATGGCGCTCGTCGCCCAGTTGAACCCGCGCAAGAACGCGGCATCCGGAGGTCGCTAATGCACTTGGGCGGTCAGACTCAAGCGTAGCCCCGGATTCATCCCGCCTGTGAACAATGGTCGCAGCCGCACGCGATGGCGCAGCGTAGTGCAGCGCACCGTCCGCTGTAGTGCTACGGGAAGACCTGACTCATGGGTGGCAACCGTGCTGAAACCGTCGGCGTCGACACCCTCAAGCCCGGGGCCTTCCCAACCTCTCCCCTCCCTGCAGTTGGCCGCCAACTCTATGACTGAGTAGGGGACCCACGTCGCGGCAAGGTACTGGAAGTTGGCACCGGCCTGCTCCACCGCGTACTCGAAGCGAGCGCCGAGAGACCACCATTGAGGATCACCCACGACCCCCTCGATCCGCATGGTCCAAGACACCTCGTCGCCGTAGGCACCGAACTCCAGTCGGTTCGACGGTTGCACAAGATCGATTACCGTGCCCGCGGCGTCGACCACGCCTTGGCCCGGTGTCACCAGCAGATGTGTCTTCCCAGTCATGCAAGCACGTCCCCCTGCGTCAGGATCAGGTTGTCTGCGGTGAGCACGTTGCGCATGTACTGGGGATGTCGAGAGGATCGCCCGAGAGTGACACCCGCGTTCAGACCCCCCGCAAACGAAGCCTGTGCCGAGCCTGCCTGTGGTGCGTGGGACGGATCGACCCGCAAGCCACGCAGGTCGAACACCTTGTGGTTGCACTGTGCCTCAACGTAGCTACCCCGTCCCCCGTTGCCCGAAAGATCCACCGTCAGTCGGAGGTAGTTCCAGTTCCACTTGGCCTCATTCTCCCCAGCCACGGAGTGCAGGGAGTCCGGCAACACGACCGGGTCCCATCCATCATTGGGTATGAGTGCGAGCTCGGGTGAGCCGGACGGGTGACCTGTGTCGACAACGTAGAAGTGATAGAAGGCACGACTCGTTGAGTCCCATGCCTGGACGTCCAAGTCGAGGCCCCAAGCGGAGTAGGCCATACCTCCCGATCCCTCAACGTCGGCATCGCCGGCATGCGCGAACCAACCCGAGAACGAAAGAAGACCACTTTCTCGCACCATGCTCATGTTGCGATAGGTGCTTGTCGTGTTACTCAGCAAGCCCGGTTGGTACGGAACCGCGCCAGTGGACAATTGCAGAGAATGTGTCCCGCTATGTATGGGGTAACGCGTCAGCCCTACGGTGGGGGTTTGACTGTAGGAACCCTGATGGTCGCGCCAACCATCGAAGCTCGGGCCTGAGAAATCGCTGTGGAAGAGGATAGAACCTCGATGTAGCAGGAGGCCACTTTCACTAGACAGAACGTCAGGGGCGACCGCGAAGGGAAGTGAGATGGTGTAGGGCGTTTCCAACAACTTTCCGCGAAAGGAGAGCCTGACCTCGTCACCCCGCATGCTGCCCTTCACAAAGGTATTGCCCATGGCCTTCTCCGTGAGATGAGCGGCCAGACCGAGAGGACCGTTCTTTACCGCCGATGCGGGCACGTCGCGGGCGAATACAAGGAGCTGCTTGTTTCGGGTAAACCCCGCCCAATTGCTTCTCTCAATGAATGGTCTCATCTTCTGGCCCGGCTCGAGATCATCAATCATCAGCCTCAGCCGCTTGCCCTTGCCCCTTCCGGTGCCCTTGCGGATGTCAGCCACTCGCACAACAACTCCACCAGGCCCTAGCACGAGGTCTCCTATGCGGATATGTCGTACCCGGTACATCCGGGGGCCAGCACTCGATCTCTCGAGAGCCATGCCCAGCGCGCCAGCGACGGCTCCTGAGCCGATGATGGAACGCCCGAGGAGTCGACGGGTAACGGCACTCACATACATCAACTCCTATGGCGAGACGAGGCGCGGACGGCGGGCGCCACTCACTGGACCTGCATACCGGCGAGCAGGCCCGCCACTTCCGCCGAGAAGGCCTCTTGCGAGAAGCGGGTTGACAGGGCCTGCCGTGGCGTGGGGACCGGCCACTGTTCGTCGAAAAGGCGATCGATCGGAACGATGGCAGATCGGAACTCGGGTGCGAAACCGGCGCGGACGTGTTCGGTGCCGAAGACGGGTAGTCCGTACGCCAGCGCCTCGACAGCCTTCACCTTGATTCCGCTCCCGTGCTCGATGGGAACCACCACGGCGTCGATGTCATCGTAGAAATCACGCACGTCATCCACCGGGCCGAGCACTTCCAGCCCGTGCCCCCAGCTGCGAACCTTGTCCGAGCCGAAGCCAGCTACGACCAGGTCTACGTCCTGAGCCTCGAGACGGCGTCCGAACCGCTTGAGAAAGGCCCTGAGTGAGAGTTCGTTCGGTGGGTAGTCAAGGTTGGCAATGAACCCCAAACGACGACGTGGATGGTCGGGCCTGGGAGCACATGGAGCGGAATCCAGCGCGGCCACGGGAGTGGGAATCCACCTGCTCCCGAGCGAGGCATGGAGACCCATGTCGGCGAGGTCCGCGTAGCCCGCAAAGGCATTCCACCGGCTGGAACAGGCCCATCGACGCTCACGACGCGCCCAAAGCCTCGACTGCGCGCGCCCCCCGATGACAGACAACCGCCCCTCGTCACCCATGTTGCGGGCCGCGTCTGACCACAAGTCCATCCAGTCCAGGACCAGCTTCGAGCTCGGCACTCTGCTCAAGGCGTCGTCGAACACTGCAGGCACCGTGGCCACGATCAGGTCTGCGTCCAATGCCTCATCGGGCAGGGATCGTTTGAGGGGCATCGGGAGGAACGCGCGCTTGATGGACGACAGGCTCGCGCCCTTCTTCACACCCCCCCCGATGGTCCAGAGACCGACCACACGCGTGGCGTAGCCGAGCTCACCCAATGCCTGCTCCCATGCAGTGATCCGTAGGCCGCCGCCGTCGGGACGCATGTCTTCACCCGAGTACCAGTAGACGATCGACGCGGAACGCATCAGCCACGCGCCTCCGACGTCTCAATGTTGCGTACGACTCTGGCAGGTGATCCCGCCACCACGGTGTGGGGGGCGACGTCCGCGGTCACGACCGAGCCGGCGGCGACGACGACTCCTTCGCCGATCGTTACCCCGGCAACCACGATCGCTCCTGCACCGAGCCACGAGCCACGTCCGATCAGAACCGGCCCCGGCTGCTCGCCCTGCTCAATGACGGGGAGCTCCGGGTTCTCGAAGTTGTGGTTCTCGGAGAAGATCTGGACCCCTGGCCCCAGAAGCACATCTTCCTCGATCGTCACGCCCCCACCGCCATGAATGAAGTTCCGGGCCCCCACGGCTGCTCGACGACCGATGGTGATCCCCGCGCCCAGGCGCCGCACGCCGCCGGAGGCACGCAAGATCGCGCCCGTGTCAAGAGTCACGCGATCACCGAGGTGGATGCCCTCGTGCGATACGGCCATGATCTGCACGCCCTGGCCGATCGACACTGCTTCGCCGACGCTCAGGAACCTCTTGCCCTGCAAACTCACTCCGGGCGCGATGTATGCGTTCACGTATCCCCGACGCAGCGCGTTTGCGCGCCACGCGAGCTTGCGGGCCACGAAGGCGAGCAGAGCGCTGCTAGGGAGCGTCTCGTCGAATCCCCCGAGTCCGCGGTTTCGCGAGTACATGGTCTCGATGATGGCCCTCATCGGCGGGGGGTCCTTGACTCCGTGATTGCCTGTCGGATGCGCCGGACCACGCTCGACCACGGGTCCGGGTCCGAGCTCGACGTGGGATCGACGGCCACGATCCTGCCCATCGCCTCACGCATGCTCTCCGGACTCCGGGGATCGAAGTAGACGGCAGCCATTCCCAACTCACGAAACACCGGGATGTCACTGGCTGCGACGGGGAGGCCGAAGTGGCGGGCCTCGACAAGGGGCAGGCCGAAGCCCTCCTCCATGGACGGGAACAGCAGCGCGGCGGCGTTCTCGTAAAGCCAGCGCAGATTGGCGTCCGATGCGCTTGCCAGCACGACCACACCTGTGTGCGCACGAATCTCATCTGTACGGCCGTCCACCGCGCCGACGAGGACTAGATCGTGTGTCTCAGACGTGGATGACGCGGCGTAGGCCTCGACAAGGCGTCTCAGGTTCTTGCGTGCGTTGAAGCGGCCCACAGCCAGCATGAACGGGCGTCCCGGCCTGGGCAGCCCTGGGTCCTTGGCCACGGAAGTCGCGAGAGCCACCGGAACGGAGAGGCCCACGGTGCGGATCCGGTCTGCCGTCTCTGGCCAGAGGCGGCCGATCCGGCGCGCCTCTGAGTGAGACGAGGTGAGGACGATGTCGGCCGCGCGCACGCTCGGGCGGATCAGGGACAGGTAGAGCCTTTCGGGTCTGGTGAACCATTCGGGGTGCTCGACGAATATGGCGTCCTGGACAAACACGGCGCTCACGCCACGCGAGCGGCGCTGACTCGCGAAATTCTGCGTGAGAGTCGCGTCGAATGGGCCCCCTGACCTACCACTGGCCATGGCCCCCACGCCGTGGAACTTCGCCGCCCAGCGTGGCACGGGGGCTAGCTCCACGCCAGGAGGCAGGGGCAGGACTGCTTCGAGCTCGCCTCGGGTCGCATCCGGATGGACGGACATCACCAAGTCGTCATCAGGGAACTCGCTCGCCCACGCCGTGACCAAGGACTGGACGACGTTACGACCCGAAGGTGGGCCGTCGATCCACCAGTACGCGTCGATCAGGATGCGCACGCGGTACTACCCCAGTACTGCTCGACGAGCTGAACGGTCGACTCGATGTTGGTCCGACTGGACGCTCCGAAGACGATCGATTCCAAGTTGGGGAGACCCGCCACCCACTCGATCGCCTCCTCGGGACGAATGGCACCCGACGCGTAGACCGACATGGCGATCGCGCGGAACTTGCGGTTCTGCATGGCATCGACGTAGGCGTCGACACCGCCGGACATCCGGAAACCAATCTTGTTGATGTTGGCGCAGACGATCGGGTTATCGATCCCCACTTCGTCGAGTGCGTCGAGGAGCCTCGGAAGGTTCATCGTGATGAATCCGGGCTCGGCGCCGTACTTGGTCCGAACGTGGTCGGAGAAGATGCGGAACGCCTCGTTGAAGCCCAAACCGAGAAGCAGATCCACCACGACGTTCTGCAGGAATATGACTGGCGTTCGGAGGCCCTCGAACATCCTCATCTCGGCGTCGATGAGGAGCGTCGTCACGCCCTCGATGTCCTTCTTCGCGAGCGACTTCCCACCCCGCAGCGCCGCATCGAAGAGCCCGCCGTCCGGCAGGAACTGGCGGACCGCGCTCACCATGCCGACCTCCGCCATAGCGTTGGCGTACTTGTGGGCGTAGGGCATGCACGGGAAGAAGACCTGGTCGGCGTACCGCTCAGGCTGCTGCCGCATTCGACTGGTCACCTCGGCAATGCGGTCGTGGGTCGTGCACATGAAGGTGGTGACACCGGCGTCGTAGGCGGAGTCCAGGACCGACATCACGTTGTCGATGGACTGGAAGCGCATCGCCTGGGCGCGCGCCTTCTCCTCAGACATGTGGTTGACACCGAAGAACTGGTTGTCTCCAAAGAGCAGGCGATCCATGTCAGCCCCTTCCAACGTTGCGAACCGAGCGACGCGCACGCAGGCGATTCCGCAGCCGCGACAGGAAGCCAGGAAACGCATCCGTTTGCCCAACCCGCGGGGTTAGGATCCCCACCTCTTCCGGCACGCCGCCCTTGCTCCGCGCGATAGCGGCGAGGACCTCGTCGGTGCCTGCGGCGTCGACGAAGTCGCCGACTCCCCGCACCTCGCCACTCTCGATCCGCTTGACCCAGGCATTGAGCTGAGCGGAGTACTCCTCGCCGCGGACATAGAAGTCCACCTCCTCAGTCAGCTCGGTGGTGTAGCGCACATTCCATCCCGGGCCATAACCCGGAGGTGCTTTCGAGGCGTCGCGTAAATAGACTTGGCACTCCTGCCGGTCGACGTTGATCCGCCCGTTGGTACCCCAGATGGTCACCTTGGTAGTCATCTTCCGCTGGGACTCATCCGACCAGCTGACCGAGAGCTGCCCGCTCGGCCCATTAGCCCACGTGAGGCTGGTGAAGACCTCGTCCTCGGTTTCGGCGGAAAAGACATGGCCGAGCACGGTCCCACTGATGTGGTCGGGCTGCCCGAAGTACCAAGTGAGCAGATCGAGCGGGTGCGCCGCGTAGTCGTAAAGAGCCCCACCACCCTCGTCCTTCTTGCTGCGCCATGTGCCGCCCTTGGGCTTGAGCACGACCGGGCCATAGGCCTCCGCGAGCGCGTGAGACACCTTGCCGATTGCCCCCGACTCCAGGAGCCGCTTGACCTCGCCGAAGGCCCCGACGAATCGATTGTGGTAGCCAACCTGGGTGACGAGCCCGCGCTGGACGGCGAACTCCGCCAGCGCCCTCGAGTCGACCGGGTCCAAGCAAAACGGCTTCTCGCAGAACACGTGCAGCCCGCGCTCGAGACAAGTGCGCACCATGGGCGCGTGGAGCCGCGATGGAGTAGAGATCACCACCGCCTCCACAGCGGTTGAGTCGAGCATCTTCTCGAAGTCGGTGAACGTCGCGGCACCGGTGTACTTGTGGAGGACGTCGAGGACGTAGCCGCTCGAGTCACAAACCCCCGTGACCTTGACGGAGTCATGGGCATTGATGATCGAGTAATGGGACATCCCCATCTTCCCGAGTCCGATGATCCCTACGTTGACCACGTCATACCTTCCTGGTGCCACGACGGCGATTTATTGTGTGCAGGAGCAGGGTTTCGTACTCACCCGCGACCTTCTCCCAGGTGAATTCATCCTCGAAGCGATCCCGAGCGGTCAAGCCTAGTTCCGTCTGTAGTCCTGGCTCCGTGAGCAGCCGCTCGGTGGCGTCCGACACGTCCTGGACGCTGCGGAAGTACAAGGCCGACCCATCAGCGACCCACCGGTTGTACTTGTTGTCGTGTGCGATCACCGGATTGCCCGCGGCCAATGCTTCGACGAGCGAAGGATTGGTCCCACCGACGGTGTGTCCGTGGAGGTAGCCGCGCGCGTGATACCTCAGCGACTGGACGACGTTGGGGTCGTAGATGGCCCCGAGGAACATCACCTCGTCGCTGGCAGCCTCGACGACTGCCCGATGATACTCGTCGTTCGCAGCGTCGTAGGCACCGAGGATGGCCAGCTTCACGCCGCGCGGCCGCGCAGAGAACCCCTGCACGAGTTCGAGGATGGAGTTCTCGGGAATGGGGCGCGCGATGATAGTGAGGTACTCCCCCGACTCTAGGCCCAGTTCATTCACCGGCCCTGTGGGCGCGTCCAGCAACGGGTAGGCGCCATATGTGATGGTCGTGATCTTGCGCGCGGGCGCACGTGTCCGGAGATACGTGTTGAGCTCAGGGTGATCTGCGATCAGTTGATTTCCCACCCAGCATCCGATGCGCTCATTGACGTACAGGATCGCTTGGCGGAGTCTCCCCCACCGGCTTCGGGACCACTCGATTCCATCCATATTGATCACATTTGGCACGCGTCGAAGCCGTTGCCAGACGTTGAAGATCGCGGTGTTGTAACCGAACGTCAGGCAGAGGTCGCGGTGCTTGACTGCGTGACGGATCGAGAGAAAGTCGAAGCGGGCCGTACCTAGCCAACCCTTGTCGGGGACAGAGATGTTGACGCGTTCGATCCCACGCCACAGATCCTCGTAGATTGGTCCTTCGTGGTCTGTCTGGCAGTAGACCACCACTCGCCACCCTCGCTTGACGAGGAAGAGAGCCACGTTCTCGGCGGCGGTCTCGAATCCGCCGTAGTTGGCTGGCACGCCGTGTGTGCCGAGGATGCGGACTGTCGGCCGTTCGTCCTTGGTGAGGTGTGAAGACAAGAGAGCTTCCTAGTTGAGCGCGGGCAGTACAGGCTTCGGCGCGGGTCGTCGGCGCGAAGCATTCGCGACCAATCAGTAGGCCCCCTGGCCCCTCGCGACGGCACGGATTGTGCGCAACATGATCATGAGGTCTCCCGTGATGGACCAGTTGTCCACGTAGGCCAGGTCCAGGCGCTCGGCCTCTTCGAAGGACAGGTCGCTGCGCCCCGAGACCTGCCAGAGCCCGGTCATTCCGGGGCGGACGTACATGCGACGACGCATCCGGTCAGAGTACTTGGCCACTTCGGACGCCAGCGGCGGCCGGGGTCCGACGAGACTCATGCTGCCGCGCACGACGTCGAAGAGCTGGGGCAGTTCGTCGAGCGAGTAGCGGCGAATGAACCGTCCCACTGGGGTCACCCGAGGGTCCTGGCGGATCTTGAAGAGGACAACCGTCTCGTTGTGCTCGCGGAGCGCCTCGAGCTGCGCATCAGCGTCCGTCACCATCGATCGGAACTTCGTCATCCGGAAGGGCTGCTCGTGGCGGCCGATGCGCTCCTGGCGGTAGAAGACCGGCCCGCGGCTGGTCAGCTTGATGGCCACGGCGGTCACCAACAGGACCGGTGAGAGCAGCACCAGCAGGAGCAAGGCAGTGATGGTGTCGAAGAGCCTCTTGCCGACGCGCCCCGCGCCGGCGTACTGCGGCTCCTCGACGTGCAGCATCGGCATACCCGACACGTCGCGCAGGTGCAGCCTGGACGAGGAGACGTCGAGGACGTTCGGCGAGAGGAACAGGTCGATGCCGGTTCCCTCGAGTTCCCAGGTCAGGTGACGCAGCGACTCGTGGCCCAAGTGCTCGGTGTCCGTGACGACGACCGCGCGGGCGCCCGATGTCTCCAGCGCCTCGGCGAGGTCGACGTTCGACGACATGATCGGCACGTTGCGCAACCCGCCCTCGAGCATGGCGTTCAGCGGCATCTCCTCGTCCGGCACCCAGACCCCACGGACCTCGTAGCCGGCAGACGGATGCTTGGCGAACCATCCCGCCAGCTGGGCAGCCGAGCGCTCCCCGCCGACTACGAGGACCTGCGACAGCGCCCGGCCCTGGGCGCGCGCCCTGTGCAGTCGGACGCGGGCGACCTTGCGCTCGGCCAGCAGGCCCAGCAGTCCCAGCGGGAAAGCAGTGGCGAGGTAGACGCGGGACGCGTCAACCTTGAACAGGAGGGAGAAGATGGCGAGAGTCGCGAAGGCGCGGAAGGTCGCCACGATGACCCGGCGGTATTCCTCCGCGCCGTGCCCGATGATCTTCGGGCTCCTCGCCTGGTGCACGTGCAGGCTGAGCCACCACAGCACTGCGAGTCCGGCTCCGAGGACTGGGTAGCTGAAGTTGAGGCCTCCGACGCGAGCCTCGCCCAACCCGAAGCGGAAGACCTGCGCCGCGGCCAGTGCGACGAGCAGGACGCAGAAGTCGCCGATGACGAGCGTTCGGACATACTTTGCGCGCCAGTGGCCCACCAGCGCCTCGTCGGGAAGCAGGGCCACATCCGAGTCAGGGCGTTCTTCGGTCGCTGGGTCCACGGCACGCTTGATGCTGCGGTGCGTGCGTGCCTCCGACATATGTCCCTGCCCCCGTTGATGTTCGAATCGTCCGGGCTGTGGTGACGTCCCGCCGCCAACCCAACGCTCACGACCGTAAACGCATTCCTCGCGCTGTTCGGCCGGTTCCACGAAATTTGGAGTAGGACTCTCACCACAGGCTAGTTGCACGAGCGATCTGACTGAAGGCTTAACCGGATACCTCTTGACCGCATACCCTGAGGGGTGAAAGGGAGGCGCCGTGAGAGTGCGACGGGGGGATCTGCGGCAGGTCCACGTCAGGGAGGGCCGTGCGACGATCCTGCGGGATCATCGGTCCATCGTCCTGTCCGACGTCGCGACCACGATCCTGATGGCCTCTTCGCCCACGTCGCTCACGTCGCTCGACGAGATCACCGAGTCCGTCGTGACGAAGCTCGGTCACCCCGAGCCACCGCTCGAGGCCGAGGAGCTCGTCCGCGGCCTGGTCCTCGAGCTCGCCGACCACGACCTGCTGCTCATCGAGGACGACGGCGACGACCCCACCGCGAGGTTCGCCGAGAGTGACGACGCACTGCGAGACGCGCTGCGCCATGTCGTCTCCGAGGACATGCAGGGCTGGGTCCCGCCGGCCCAGGTGACTGGTGCCGACCTGCTCGCGGCCGCCCAGCGCCACCGAGTCACCTCGGTCCTGGCCACCAAGCGCTCCCACCTCGCGCTCCCGTCGGCCAGTGAAGAGAAGCTCGAGACGACCTACCGCCAGGAGTCCGCCGCGATCCGTCTCCTCGAGAAGGAGCTCATCGAGGCCGTCGACACGCTCCCCCGGGCAGGCATCCGCGTGCTCGCCCTCGAGGGACTGGCCCTGGCGGTCCAGGCACACGGCCACGTCACCGCCCGCGGCACCGATGACCACGACCTCCTCGTCGCGCCGGGAGACCTCGAGGGGGCCCTGGAGGTGCTGACCGCACTCGGCTGGCAGCCTGGCCTGGGATTCCCAGCGCCCGACCGCACCGGCCAGTGGAACTCCTTCGTCCGTGACTACTCCGAGATGCCACTCACCCGACGCGGCAGCGTGATCGACCTCCGCTGGCGAATCGCCCGACGCGGCAGGGCCAGTGTCGGATTCGACGAGCTGTGGGAGCGCCGCAGCTCGGTCATGGTCGGGCTTGTCGAGGTCCCGACCCTGTCGTCGTACGACGCCCTGGTCCACGCCTTGGACCGCGCGACCAGCAACCATCCGAGCAGGATGCGCGACCTCCTCGACGTCTGGCTGCTCGCCGCCAGGGCGAGCACGTGGCAGGAGGCCGATCCCCTCCTGAGCACGGCGCACCTGTCGGTGGTCGGTGAGGCGGTGCGCGCCTTCGGCATGCCCAAGGACGCCTCCGCCGCGGTCCACGAGGCAGCACGGCTTGCCGGCATTCAGGTGACAACCGGCGAGTAACTTCGGCAAATCTTGGCAAGGACGCGGTTCCTCGGCAACAATCGATCGCGTGGACCCTCGTCACGCCGAGCTTCTGGCCGACACCGACCCCGCTGATCTGGGGCGTCGCGTGCGAACGATCCGCAGCGCCCAAGGCCTGACCCTTGCGGCTGCGGCGGGCTCGGGCATGTCGGTCGCACACCTGTCCCGCATCGAGACCGGCCAGCGCCGAGCCACGACCAAGGCGCTCCACCACCTCGCCTCGACGCTCGACGTGCCCGTCGAGCAGCTGCTCGGCGATGTGACGCCGCGCGAGGCCGACGAGATCAGGCTGATGCTCGACTACGCCGAGCTGTCCCTCGAGTCGGGCCAGTTCCAGGACGCGGCGACCCATGTCGAGTCAGCGCTCGAGCGCCTCGAGTCGGTCCAGCTGGACCTGCTCCACGAGCGCGCCCGCTTCCTCAGCGCCCGGGTGGCAGAGACCCTCGGCGACGCCGACACCGCCATCCTCGGGCTCGAGCGGATGGTCGACGACCCCAAGGTCACCGGCCTCATGCGCATCAGGGGCGGCATCGCCCTGAGCCGGATCTACCGAGAGAGCGGCGACCTCGGCCGAGCGATCGACTCCGGCGAGCGGATCCTCAACCAGCTCTCCGACTGGGGCCTCGACGCCTGCGACGAGGCGGTCCAGCTCAGCGTCACCATCGCGGCCGCCTACGCCGAGCGAGGGGATGCCGGTCACGCCGTCCGCGTCTGTCGCGCTGCCATCGAGCGCGCCGAGACCCTCGGATCCCCCACGGCCCGGGCCTCCGCCTACTGGAACACCAGTGCCCTGCAGGCCGACCGCGGAGACATCAGCGCTGCAGTGCAGCTCGCCGAGCGTGCCCTGGCCCTGCTCGGCGAGGGGCGCGACGCCCGCAACCTGGCGCGCCTGCGCACCGAGCTCGGCAGGCTCCAGCTCGCGCTCGACCCGCCGGCCGTGGAGGACGCACGCCACAACCTGGAACAGGCCGCCGAGGAGCTCGCCTGGAGCAGTGCATCACCGGTCGATCGCAGCTACACGCAGATCGGCCTCGCGCGGGCGTTCCTGCTGTCCGGCGACCTGGCCGGGTGCCGTGAGCTGGTCGAGGGCGTGCTCGCACTCTCCGACGGCGGAGCCCCGCTCGCCGAGGCCGAGGCGTTGGCCCTGCAGGGTCAGCTCAACGTCGCCGAGGGCGCCATGGCCGAGGCCGCAGAGTCCTACCAGCAGGCAGTCCTGCGTCTCTCCGCCGCTGGGGTCGACCAAGGCGCCGCACAGCTGTGGTTCGACCTGGCAGGCCTGCTCGACGGTGTCGGGCTCAGCGATGCCGCGCGCGACGCCTACCGCCGCGCGGCCGCGTCCACCGGGCTGAGGGCGCGGATGCGCGCCCCCAGCCGGGTTCTTGTCTGACCCGAGCCTCAGACAGTCCGGGGGATCAGCAGCACCAGACGTGACGCGTCTGCTGCGGCGCGGCGTCGGCCGAGCCGGCCACGCCGATCGTGCCGAGAACGGCGACGGCAATCGTGGCAACGACCTTCTTGGTGATGCTGCTGGTCATGGTGATCTCCCTGCGGATTGGCCAACTGAGAACGGACTGGCGCAACGCCCCGAGGGCTGCGTGGGGGCAATCTTGCCAATTCCAAGACGATCTTGCCAGTCCTGTGTCAAACTTTGACAACTTCGGTTGACAACCCCACAGATCGCCAACCAGAGTGTTCAACAGTCCCGCGAGTGCCCCCGCCCGCGAGACATCTGCGACTGCCCCCCGCGTCGCACGTGATAGCCCCCCGCCGCCCCCGCGGGGGGCTTTTCACGTCCCGGCCGGTTCGCCCCCGGAGGGGCCCTCCTTCGACCTAGGCTCGGGCCATGACGGCGCGCGAGGTGACATGCCTGCGCGTGGCGGCCCTCGGGGTCGTCGTACCCCTCGAGGTCCACGGCGCCGACCTGGGCCGGGCCGTCGCCGCCGCCTGGCGTGACGCCCTGACCGACTTGGCGCCCTCGACGGAGACGGTCTCAGCGGCCCTGGGGCGTGACGTCGGCGCCCGTGTCACCGGCGACAACGTCGAGGAGGTCCTCCACCACCTCTCCCCCGCCGTCACCACGGTCGCGATCGGTGCCCGTGCGGGCGCGCTCGTGATGCTGCACGCCGCCGCCCTCGCCGACCCGGAGTCGGGGCGTACGGCGGTGCTCGTCGCCCCCTCGGGCACGGGGAAGACCACCGCCTCCCGAGCCCTGGGCGGCCGGTTCGCCTATCTCTCCGACGAGACCGCGGCGATCGAGTCGGACGGACGGGTGCTGCCCTATCGCAAGCCACTGTCGATCATCGAGGGCAGCCACCTCAAGGCGCAGGTGGCGCCCTCGGACCTGGGGCTGGTGACGACCGAGCGCGACTGCCGGCTGGCGACGCTCGTCCTGCTCGACCGGGCGCCCGAACACGCCGGCCCACCGGCCGTCGAGCAGCTCGACACCGTCGACGCCGTCGCCGAGATCGCACGGCAGGCGTCGTACCTGCCCAGTCTGGACCGACCGCTCCACCGGCTCGCCGACCTGATCCACCTCGCGGGGGGAGTTCGGCGGGTGACCTATGCCGAGGCGACCGACCTCGAGGACGTGCTGGCCGACCTGCTGGCGCTGGAGCCACGGGACCTCGTCTCGTGAGGGTCTCCCGAGGCGTGATCGCCGACCTCTACGTCGAGGACGGGCGTGGCGTGGTGATGGTGGGCGAGAGCGTGCTCGTGCTCACCGAGGTCGCCACAGCGATCGTGGAAGCCGTGCCCGACGCGTCGACCCTCACCGTCGCCGAGGTCGCCGCCAGTGTCGTGGAGGTCTTCGGCGAGCCAGACGCCCCGCACACCGCGGAGGGGCTCACGCTCCAGCACGTGCACGACCTCGTGGCGCACGGGGTGCTGGAGATTGTGGAGGGGTCTCGTGACGGGACTGCGTCCCTCCTCGACCAGCGGACTCGGCGCGATGCTGTGGAGGCGGTGCGGTCGGCGCTGCGGCACGTGCTGTCCGGCGGCACGGACCGGTGGTCCTTGCCCCCGTCGGTCGAGTCCGACGCCTTCGTCAAGGCCGCTCACCAGCACCACGTGGTCGCGTTCCTCGCCCTGCACCTCGACCGTCTCACCCTTCCCCCACGCGCCCGGTCCGTGCTGCTGGCGGACGCCGCACACCTCCAGGCCGGGGCGCGCATTCTGGCCACGGACCTGGCTCGGGCCCTGGAGGTGCTGGACGCGGCTGGAGTCCGCGCGCTCGCCTTCAAGGGCGTGGCGCTGGCCGTCCAGGCTCACGGCGACCTCACTGCCCGAGGTGCCGGCGACCTCGACCTGCTCGTCGCCCCGGCCGACCTGGAGCGCGCCCACGCGGCACTCACCAGGGCCGGGTGGTCACCAGCTCCCGAGTATCCCGTTCCCGGCCCCTCCTGGGCGTGGCGGCACTTCGTCCGCACCCACAACGAGCTGACCCTGGAGAGCGCGACCAGCTCGATCGACCTGCACTGGCACCTCGCACCGACTCGCAGCACGTTCCCACCGTTCGACGACCTGTGGCTGCGCCGAGACCTCGTGGAGGTCGCCGGGCGTGCGGTGCCGACCCTGTCGCCGTACGACGCCCTGGCGCACTCGGCCGGTCACGCCGCGCGCGACCGTTGGCGGTGGCTGCGCAGCCTCGTCGACGTGCACCTGCTCGCATCGCGCTCGGATGTCTGGTCGGAGGCCAACCGCCCACTGCGCAGTGATCAGCTGCTCACCCTGGGTGTGGCCGTCCGAATGCTCGGAGATCTGCCCGGGGCCCCCGCCGTCGTGGTCAGGGCCGTGTCCGAGTCGTCGGACGTCTGGAAGCAGGCGCTCGCCGACCAGCTGAGCACGGAGGTCGATCACCGCGCGCTGGCCACTCCCGGGCAGCAGTTCACACGCAACCTGCGCACGTTGGCCCGCACCCGGGGCACGCCCACAGAGGCAGCGCGCCTGCTGAGCAGGAGCGCACTGCCTCCGTGGCTGACGTCCCAGGAGACATCACCCCATGCCCTGGTCGCCGCGCCCAAGGTGCTGGCGCGACGACTCGCTGAGCTCGAGCAGAAGGCCCGCGCCCGGCTCAGGTGATCGGAGCCTCGCAGCCGCCGAGGTTCACCACATGTGCTCCGGTGCCGGTGACGAAGCTCGCGACGACCGACGCGTCCCTGCCGTTGGACGACCGCTGGAAGACGGCAGTCAGGGCGAGTCGGTCGCCTGCCTGCAGTGGAGCGCTGAAGACGCGCGTCGAGTTGCCGTTGCCGGTCCACTCGCCCTGGGGACACGACACCGTCAGCCCTGTCACGGCGCTGACGCCGCTGAAGGTGACGGAGAGGCCCTGTATCGGCGCTCCGACAGTGACGTCCAGCGACCAGGTGACGAGCTGCTGGTTGCGGTCGCCGCTGCTGCGCATTGCGGCCCCGGGGACGGCAGTCACCGTCGGCTCGGGCCCTGTGTGAGACGTCGCCGCGACGTTCGGTGAGGCCACGGCGATCGTGATGGCTGGTGCCGTCCACGCTGCTCCCCGGAGCGCGGTGCGACGAGTCATGCGTCTGCTTTCGGGCAGACGCGGTTGTACGTAGAGCTTCTCGCTCATCCTTGCCCCCAAGGTGGTCTGTTGTCCCCGAGACCACTTTCCCAATGCCCGGCAGGAGCTGCCAGGTGGGCCATTGTGCACCGGCATCGTCAAGCAATGTGGACAACATCCCCTTTTCTTTACCGTGGCGCGCTCACGGAAGGGCGCAAAGCGGTCTAGATCACCCCCGCCGGCCGGGGTCAGAACCTCGATTCCCCTCCGCCGGGTCGCGACGTCGGGTTTGATCTTCCCTGGGGCGGCAGTCGGTTCACACACAGCGAGGGGTCACGTGGAGCTCACCTTCTACACGCGTGTCCTGCGCAACCACTGGATCGCGATCACCGCCATGGTGCTCGTCGCCGCCGCTGCCGCCTTCGGGTGGAGCAGCGCGCAGCCCAAGGTCTATGCAGCCAACGCGTCCGGTTTCGTCACCTCCGGCGGGGGCGGCGACGTCGGCCTGGAGAACCTCGACGACATGCTGTCGAAGTCGCGCGCGGCGTCGTACGTCGAGCTGGCCAAGGACCGCGCCACCGCCTCGCTGGTCATCGACGAGCTCGGTCTCGACACCACCGCATCCACGCTGGTCGGCAACATCGAGGTCGCCCAGAAGCCGGAGACCGTGATCATCGCCATCACCGCTCGGGCCGGGACACCGCAGGCCGCCCAGGACCTGGCCGACGCCTGGATCGCGGCGCTCGCCACCCGCGTCAGCTCGGTCGAGGCCGAGGGGTCAGGCAAGTCGGCCCAGCGCGGCGGGATGCGCATCGAGGTCTCCGAGGCTGCCGAGCTCCCCACGTCGCCGGTCGCGCCGCAGGTCGAGCGCAACGTGCTCCTCGGCGCAGTCCTCGGCGCGCTCCTCGGGATGGGCTACGCCGTCGCCCGGAGCCTGCTCGACCGCCGGATCCGGTCCGTCGAGGACGTCGAGCGGCACAAGCGGGCGCCCGTCGCGGGCACGGTGCTCGACGTCGGCTCCCACACCGGGCTCTTCGTCACCACTCCCAACGGAGCGGGCCAGGCGTCGCTCGCCGCCGAGGGCATGCGCAGGCTGCGCACCAACCTGTCCTACATGGACGTCGACAACCCGCCGCGGGCGCTGGTGATCACCAGCCCCAAGCAGGGCGACGGCAAGTCGACCATCGCCGCCAACCTGGCCGCGACGATCGCCCAGTCCGGCCAGCCGGTCACCCTGGTCGACGCCGACCTCCGTCGCCCTCGGGTGGCGGGCCTGCTCGGCCTCGACGACGCGGTCGGTCTCACCGACGTGCTCACCGGCCGCCTGGACCTCGCCGACGCGCTGCAACCTCACCCGGACCTGCCCGGCTTCCGCATCCTCACCTCCGGCCCCCGCCCGCCCAACCCGACCGAGATCCTCGACTCCAACGCCATGCGCCGGGTCATCGAGGAGCTCCGCTCGGAGGGCATGGTCATCATCGACGCGCCACCCCTACTCCCGGTGACCGACGCCGCCGTGCTCGCGCTCGAGACCGACGGCGCGCTCGTCACCGTCTCCGCCGGACGCACCCTCGACACCGACCTCACCGGCGCCCTCGGCCACCTCGATGCCGTGCATGCACGCGCGCTCGGCGTCGTGCTCAACAAGGTCTCCAAGCGCACCGTCGGAGCCGGCAACTACGCCTACTACGGCTACGACGCCTATCGCGAGACCCGTAAACCGAAGTCTGAACGAGTGAAGACAGTGCAGTCCGCTGACCTCTAGCATGCCCGGCATGCCATCTAGCCACCGCGTACGTCGGACTCGACGACGCCTGTGGCCTGCCCTGCTCCTGCTGGCTGGGGTGGCCGTGGTGGTTGCCTTGGGGGTCCTCGCACTGCCCTTCCGCCATGCACCCGCCCACGCGGAGGCCGCGAAGGCCGACCTCCAGGTGGCGAAGGAGGCGTTGACCTCCGGCAAGGACAAGAAGGCCGAGGAGGCCATCGCCGCCGCCCGTGTCGACGCCGACGCACTGCAGTCGAGCGTCCAAGGGTTCGGCGGTGACGTGTGGAGCATGTTGCCGGTCCTCGGCGGCCCCGTCAGCGACGTACGACACCTCGGCAACGCCCTCGACGACCTCACCGCCGCAGCCGAGGCAGGTGCGCAGGCATGGCCCGAGGTGGCCGGTCCCAAGGCCGAGCTCATGCAGGGCGGCAGCGTCGACGTGCCCACGCTCGAGAAGGTGTCCGAGCACGCGTCGGAGGCGATGGACCGGCTGGCCTCGGCCCAGGCCGAGCTCGACCTGGTCGCCGACGATCGCCTCGTCATCGGCGACCGCCTCGGAGCCGCCCGCGACGAGGCGCGCGAGCAGGTCACCCCGCTGGCCGAGAGGGCCGAGCGGTTCGGGCCGCTGCTCGACGTGCTGCCCGACGTGGTCGGCGCCAACGGCAAGCGCACCTACGTCCTGGCGATCCTCAACCCCGCCGAGCTCCTCTACTCCGGCGGGACGCCGCAGACCTTCACCCAGATGACCTACGACAACGGCAAGCTGCAGTGGGAGGACACCATCGGTCCCCCCACCGCCCCCTGGCTGACAAAGGAGGTCGAGTGGCCCGCCACGTCGGGCAACCCGTTCCACCGGGATCCCAGCAAAGCCATCAGCGCGACCACCTCACCGGACTGGCCGGTCGCCGGCGAGGAACTGCTCTCCGCGTGGAAGGCAAACACCGGCCAGGACATCGACGGCGTCATCGCGCTCGACGTGGTGGCCTTTGCCGACCTGCTCGAGCTGACAGGGCCGGTGGAGCTGATCCATGCCGGCCAGGTCACATCAGAGACCGTCGTGGAGACCATCAGCGGGAGGTACGACGACCAGCTCGTCGAGATCCAGCGCCACTGGACCAACTTCAGCCTGGCCAAGAACTTCGGAATCTTCCTGCTAGGCGCTGATTCCCAAGCCCTCGGGCAGACCCTCGGGAATTCGGCGGAGGGCAGGCACTTCGCCATGTACTTCGACGACGCCGAGGAGCAGGAGGCCTTCGACGCCCTGGACGTGACCGGCCGCCTGGGCGACCCGGATCGTGACTACCTCGGCGTGTTCTCCCAGAACACCCAGGGCACCCGAGCCGATTACTGGCAGCGGCGGGCGGTCAGCTCGGACGTGAAGCTGCGCGACGACGGCAGCGCCCGCGTGTCTCTCGAGGTGGAGATTCACAACGACTCACCTCCCTACCTCCAGCCCGGGAACGACCCCGGCAACGGTGTCTACACGCGATGGAACCACCTCAACCTCCTCACGCTGCTCCCCGACGGCGCCCGTCTCCGGGGCGGCACGATCGACGGTTCACCGCTCCAGGGGCAGGAGGGCAGCTACGACGGCCGCACCTTCCACGAGGAGCCGATCGAGTTCGCCCCGCAGGCGACGCACACCCTCACCCTCGAGTACGACGTCCCTGCCGCCGCGACCCGCGGTGCCGACGGAGAGCTCCGATACGGCCTGTCTCTCGACCCCCAGGGGATGGTCGTGCCCCAAGCATTGTCGGTGCGCCTGCGCTTCCCGAAGGGTTACGTGGTCACGTCCGTGCCTCCAGGCTGGAACACAGCCGGTCCCAGCGGGGCGTCGTACACCTCGGCCTGGCTGCAGACCTCCGAGTCGTTCGAGGTCATCGCGCGTTGACCGTCAGCTCAGCGAACTGGCAGCAGGGGCGGTCAGTAGCGGTAGGACAGGGCCGCGAAGTAGGCGTTGACCTGCTCGACCCACAGGACCGACCCGTCGTGCTCCCCGGTCGGGTCATGGAGCGGATGGATGCCGTCTGCCATGACCCAAGCCCGCCCCCCAGCCGGCTTGGCGGCGAAGGTCTCGTAGACCGGTATGTAGCCGTAACCCACCGTGAGCGCCGAAGCACGTAGCGCCGCGAGGCGGGCAGCGTGCGCAGTGACGTTCGCTGCTGGCCAGGACCCGTCGGAGAACGACGGGTTCTGACTGGAGACGACGACCTCGACGTCCGGGTAGAGGGCGCGCACGTCGGCGACGAAGGCGTGGATCTCGGCGAGGTAGGGCTCGGCGGTCTGAGATCTGTAGTTGTGACCCGTGCTCACGATCAATAGGTCGAGGTGCTCGGGGAACAGGGCTCGCACCCGGCCTCGGTGATAGGACAGGGCCGAGCCCGGCATGGACCCGTTGTAGACCTTCAGCGAAGACACACCGTCTCCTGCCTGGAGCAAGGTGGTCGAGGGGTAGTTCTGCGTGGCGTCGCTCCAGAGGGCGTACTCGACCCGCCGCTCCGGATAGCGAGAGGCGAAGGTGGAGGCCATCCTCGCCACCCACTCGTTGTTGTCGTTCCCCGTGGAATCGCCTGCCACGCCGATGACGACGTCGGCGAGACCGTAGTCGAGGTTGGTCGACAGGCCCGACCCCTGAGGCAGCGCCCCAGGCCCCACAGGTCCAGGTGGACCGGTTGGACCGGCTGGACCGGGAGAGCCCAGTGGCCCGGCAGGCCCCACGGCACCTGCTGGCCCAGCGGGTCCCGGAGGCCCTGCTGGTCCGACCGACCCAGCAGGACCGCTTGGCCCAGCGGTTCCATCGAGACCCGAGGGCCCCGGTCGTCCGGTGGGCCCTGCCTCACCCGCGCCCCCCGGACGGCCCGGCGGACCGTGCTCACCTGCAGGTCCCGGTTTTCCACGCCGCCCGATCCGAAGAGCATCTGTCCCTTCAGGGCAGCGACCGCTCCGGTTGGCAGACACCACCGTGCCTCGCTCACCTACGCACACCCGGACCGAGCCCGTCTCGTTGCGCCCGTCCGAACTCCCCGCTACCAACTGTGTGCCACCAGCCACGAGCCCCGTCGACAAAGCAGCAAGTGCGGCGACAGTCAGCAGCGTGACACCTCCCCCGCGACTCATGAAGCAGAGCATGGCTCACATCAGCACGGGCGCATGCTGGGTTCCGCGCTGTGAACATCAAGTTGAACGTTCGTCTCACTGACTGTCTGCACGCGTGACGCTCTGCTTCTCACTGACTAGGGTCCTGGGACGAGCGTGGGAGGCGAGGCATACATGCGGTGCACAAGACGCACACGACTTGGCACTCCGCGATGGATGAGTGCGACAGCGATCAGCCTGATGGCCCTGACATGGGTCGTCCCGCTCATGGCGGAGGCGGACGACGCCGGGAAGACCACAGAACTGCCGAAGCACGCAGTCGGAGCGCCGACGAAGGGCACATTGTCGCTCTCTCCAACGGTGGGGACACCCGGAACTCGTGTGACGCTCCAGGGCTGGATCCCTCCGCGGCGCAAGCACCAAGTGCACCTTCAGCTGAAGACGGGGGCGCAATGGCAGACGCTCAAGAAGTCGCGGACCAGTCGACGAGGTAAGTTCCGATTCCGGACCCGTCTGAGCGAGGGCATCTCCGCCACCTATCGAGTCCGCTCGCGCACTGCCGCCATGGGATCCAACCCGAGGAGCCGGCCGTTCGTCACGCCCTCGCGCACGGTCAGGATTCTCACAACTGCACCTCCGCCCACGCTCACGGCGACTCCCACACCGACGACGTCCCCCACGCCCCCACCGACGACGTCCCCCACGCCCACGGCGACTTCCACGCCTACGGCGACCCCGACGGCGACGCCCACTGAGCCCACCGATCCTCCCGCGACCTGGACGATGCTCACTGCCGGGCGTGAGCACACCTGCGGGGTCACCGTTGACGGCACCGGCGCTTGCTGGGGCAGCAACGCTTCCGGCAGGTTGGGCGACGGAACCACGAGCGCACGGACCGTCCCGACCGAGCTCCCCGGGACGTGGCTCACCCTCACTGCGGGGTTCGCTCACACCTGCGGCATCCGGACAGATCGCTCCGCGGCCTGCTGGGGTTACAACAGCACCGGTCAGGTCGGGGATTCGACGACCCTGAACAAGCTGGTTCCCACCGACTTGCCCGGACTGTGGAACTCGATGTCCGCCGGACCCGCTCACACGTGCGGAGTACGCGTCGACGGAACTGCTGCATGCTGGGGCTCCAACTCCGCAGGCCAGCTGGGCGACGGCACGACGAGCCCCCGGGTCACACCCACTGACCTGGAGGGTTCTTGGAGGTCGTTGACCACCGGTGCCGGATACACATGCGGGGTTCGTACAAGCGGGGCCGCAGCCTGTTGGGGAAGCAACAGTCACGGACAGCTCGGTGACGGCACCAGGACCGCCCAACTCAAGCCCACCGCTCTTCCGGGGACCTGGGTGAGCGTGACGGCCAGCGCCTCCGGTCTTCCGCAGACATGCGGAGTCCACAGCGACGGCACAGCCGAGTGTTGGGGTTCCAACGAGAACGGCCAGTTGGGTGACGGAACGACAACGGACCGACTCGTCCCGCAGCCCGTTCCCGGATCGTGGGCCACGATCAGCGTCGGCGGGTCTGACTCACGCAGCCACACGTGCGGAGTGCATTCCGACGGTCGAGCTTCTTGTTGGGGTGCCGGCACCTCGGGAGAACTTGGCAACGGCTCACAGGCTTCGCATCAGTCGCCAAGCGAAATTGAAGGGGCTTGGGTCAGCGTCACAGCGGGCGGGAGCCACTCATGCGGCGTGACGTCTGAAGGCAGAGCCATGTGTTGGGGTCGCAATGTCGATGGACAACTCGGCGACGGCCGTCCAACAGTCCAGGCCACCCCCGTCGACCTACCGAAGTCATGGACCACGATCATGGCCGGCGCAGAGCACACCTGCGGGCTGCACACTGATGCGACTGCCTCCTGTTGGGGTAGCGGTGTGGGAGGCCAGTTGGGAAGCGGGACATGGGCCGGTTACTCCGTACCCACACCTCTACCCCCGACACTGGACGGCGACTGGACCGGTTTCGCCATGGGCACAAGGCACACCTGCGCAATAAAGAGCGACTCAAGCGCCGGTTGCTGGGGCGACAATGCCTCCGGTCAGCTCGGCGACGGGACCAGGATCAGTCGAGAAACCCCCACGACTTTGGCCGGGACATGGTCGGCGCTCTCGGCCGGCAGGTACCACTCATGTGGCATCAAGGTCGGTGGAACTGGGGCGTGCTGGGGCTTCAACGCATCCGGTCAGCTGGGTGATGGCACCCTGCAGGACAAGTTGACCCCCACCATCATCCAGGGTTCCTGGGCCAACCTGAGCGTGGGGCGCTCGCACACCTGTGGTGTACGAACCGACGGAACCGCATGGTGTTGGGGCGACAACTCGTTCGGCCAACTGGGCGACGACACCCATACGGACCGTCGAACCCCCAGCGCGCTGCCGGGATCTTGGAGGGAGGTGACGGCGGGTTCGCTCCATACGTGCGGGATTCGAGCGAACGGTGCCGCCGCATGCTGGGGGCTCAACAATGACGGCCAGCTGGGTGACGGGACGATCTCGAACAAGAGTGCACCCACTCCGCTGCCCGGAACCTGGACGACTCTGGCAGCGGGGTGGAACCACACCTGCGGAATCGAGACCGATGGGCTGGCTGCATGCTGGGGCGGCAATGCGGACGGCCAGCTTGGCGACGGCACCGTCACAGACCGACGCTTGCCCACAACGCTCTCCGGGGCATGGCGCGTCATCACAACCGGTGAGCGGCACACCTGCGGACTGAAGACAGATGGCACCGCTGCTTGTTGGGGGCGACGCAACATGACCGGTAGGAATCCATGGTTGCCCGAAATGGTCCTTGATCCCGTAGACCCTCAACCAATCTCTTGACCACCCGCACAGTGCTCTCTGACGTGAGATCATCCGTCGAACGTGTGCGGGGACGACGGACAGCGCGGAAATGGAGTGGAGCCGGGTGTTGAGCTTGGGCATGACTTCGCTTCAGCTCGTGGCTGGTGTCACCGCGATGCTGCTTGCGCCTTGGCTCATCATTAAGGCTGTCGGTGCCTTCCGCGGCCATCAGTACCTACCTATTGCAGTTGTCCTGGCCACGGTGGTCCCAGCACTGCTCGTGGTGGCCGCGCGCGAGGGCATGTTCGCCGAGGAGGGCGTACCCACGCTCGTCGGGTATTCAACTGTCGCGGCTTTGCTCTTCGTGGGTCTCCATCAGCTCGCCGAACGACACAGAGGGACCGCCTTGGGCTTCGCTCTGCTGGGCTTCGGACTGATCGAGGTCTGGGCGGCTCTGACCAATGCCCAACTGGGTGACGGCAGCAAGGCCATCGGTCAGATTGCGATCATCTTGATCGGACCAGCGCTCATGGCGAGCTTCTACTCCGCCGATCTGAGCCGCAGGAACAAGGCGGGGCTGGTCGCCTACACCGGAGCGCTTGTCTGCGGCATCTCGCTCGCCGCATGGTTCTTCAATCCCGAGCCCTACATGGTTGGGACTTCCGCGCGGGCCGGAGGGGGACTGTTACAGGAGCGATTCGTCGGTGTCGCGAACAACCCCAACACCTTCGGCATGATCGCGGCCGTGACGCTCATCGCGGCGACCCTTCGACGCGGCTGGTCGATGTGGGTCGTAGCCCTGGTGGCACTCCCCGCTCTCCTCCTCACAGGCCAGCGGGCCGGAATGATGAGTGCGCTGGTGCTCGCAGCGGGACTTGGTGTCACAAGAACGCGTCACACGGCAGGGCGTGTCCTGATCGCGTTCGCTTTCTTGGCGCTGATGGTTCCACTCTTCCAATCGGTCTACACCTCAGACGAGGTTGATTCCGACCAGAGCTTCGCTGACCGGCAAGACGCCTGGGCGTTCGTGCTCGGCCATGTGTCTGAGCTCTGGTTGAGCGGTTGGGGGCCTGCTGGACTGCTCGAGCGCACACGCTTGGACGGCATCGGCACTGGTCTTCATCACGCGCACAACGAGGCCATGACTGCACTGGCCGTTGGCGGGCTCCCGATGTTGTTCCTCCTGGTCCTTGTCCTGGTCCTCGGCGCCAGAGCCGCAGTTGCCAACCGGGCGCCAGCCGACCGGAACATCGTGGGGCTTCTCGCAGTCGTACCGTTCCTGATCTTCGAGTCGCCACTACACACCGGGATGAATCCGATGAACGTCCCACAAGTCGCCAGCATCTACTTGGTGGCCGCCGCTCTGACGTCAGTCGCCATAGGCACGGGAGACCCGTCCCAGGGCGGCTCGCACCCACCCCCACCCACCGCACGTCATCGTCAACGCCCGATAGGTGCCGCGGCGCGTCGCAGTCGCAATCGCCAGGTGCAGTAGCCCAGCCGAGACTCGGAGAAGCCCGCCGGCGAGAATCACCAGGCGGCCCTTCTCGCGCAGACGAAGCCGCGCCAGGGTTTCGCCGTTGCGCACGTACTTCCCACGGAGCGCGGCTCTGGTCACACGTGCGGCGGGGACGACCTCCTCCACCGTCGCCCCTGCGCACCATCGAATCTCCACCCCCTCGCGGCGAGCGCGCCACATGTACTCGGTGTCTTCTCCCCCGGACCGGGCAAAAGCAGCATCAACACTGCTCAAGCCCGGCACGGAAAGGGCAGACAGCGGCAGGACGCAGTTACCAAAACCTGTTGCCTCCAGCTGGGCGCCGTCCTCGTGCTCCGGACGTACGAAGTGTCCCGTCCTTGCCCACGAGGGAGCGTCAACTGGCAGGACGTAGTTCACGGGCCCGGCAAGGATGGCTTCTGGGTGGCGTGCATGACCATCCAACATGGATTGGTACCAGTTCGACGACGGCACTTGGTCGTCATCCAAGAACCAGAGATTGCGCCGCAGCCGCAACGCCTCTGCCATCAAGCGAGTACGGACCAGGGCCACGCCCGGGCTTGGCTCTGCGAGGTAGTGCATCTCCAGGTCGCCAGCAGCGAGGACGACTGCACGAGCACTGAGCCCGGGATCGTTGTCCGCCACCACGACGGGAACATCGGGTGGAACCTGATCGCCCAGGACCGCAAGCAGCCGTGCCAAAGCCTCAGGACGGCGATAAGTGGGTATCCCGATCAGATGGTTGACCACGAGTACCACCCCTTGTGATGGCGCAGTACCGCGGCGCCGACAGACTGACAGGTCATGGCGACGAACAGGCCCGCAGCTGCTCCCGTAGCACCGTGCGTCGACGCTGCGAGCAGTACGCCCACGATCAGCAAGACCGTCACGACGGCATCCAACTGAGCAACCTGTCGTTCAAGTCCGCGGCCAATGAGCACCCCGGACAGGTAGATGCCAGGGACGTTCACGACCTGCGCCGCCGCCACCCAGAGGAGCGGCATGAAGGCGCCTTCATAGGCAGCGCCGACCAAGGTCAGGAATGGATCATTGCCGAAGAAGAGCAGCAGGAGCCATGCCAAGACTCCGCAGAAGCAGGTCGCAGCAGTTGCAAGGTCCAGGCGTCTCAACCGAGGCGCGTCCTCACGCACGGCTGCAGGCTGACCCAAGGAGCTCAGGACCGAAGGGACCACGCGAACCGCCTGTCCCAATCGGTTCGGGAGTGCATAGTGGGCCACTGTGGTCGGGCTGGCGACCAGACCGACGAGAAAGGCGTCCAAGCCGCGCAGCTGAGTCCACAGATTCGACCACCAGAAAGGGCGTGCTGACTTCATCAGCTGTCCCCACGAAGGGAGTTCTGCCTCCTTCTGCTGGGGAAACGCGAGCATGGCCACAACCAGGCTCGTGCCAAGTCCAGCGATGGAGCCAAGGAGATAGTTCGCGATCTCATCCGACCAGCCAAGAAGATGTCCGGCGACCATCACGACCGCTGCCGTCACGCGAGCCACGACAAGAAGCGCAGATGTCGGCACGGACCGCCCGACGGCGATGGCAAGCGAGAGCCTCCCCAGGAACTGTCTCTCGAGCCAGACCATGGCCGCCACACCAGCCGCGTGCCAGACGGATAGTCCCGGAACAGCAAGGGGCAACACGGCGACGATTCCCGCAGCGACAACTGCGGTCAGCCGTGACGCATGCGTGAAAGCGGTGGTTCCGGCTTGTGGACGCTCGGTCCTGTCTGACGCGCGCTCTCGGATCGCGAAAGGCTGCAGGCCACCATCGCCCAAGGCGACCACGACATACGCCGCCGAGAGCCCTGCCATGAGACCACCGAAGTCGGCCGGCGAAGACTGTCGGGCCACCCAGAGCAGCAGAGCAGCTTGGATGACGACAGACATCAGCCGAGCTGAGAGCAGGCTGACGAGTTCGGATCGCACCTGCTCAGCCCCGCCCCAACCCCAGGGCCTCGACGACGCGGTCGCGCGTTGACTCTGCGGTCCAGCGGGCCAACAGCTCCTCGTGGCAATTGCTTGCGATCACGCCATCGCCCACTTCTGATCGCCAGTCCACCGTCTGCTCAAGGGCATCAGCCAAGCTTGCGGCGTCGCCCTGCGCGAAGTGGAGGCCCGTCCCACCCGGACGCACTGCCGCCGCCTCGGGCATCTGCGCATCGAGATCACCGTGAGTCACCACTGGCACTCCGAAGCGGAGGCTCTGGATCACGGTCAGTCCCGCGGCGTCCGGCACGACGGTGGCGGTCAATCCCTCGTAGAACGACGCGAGCTCACTGTCGGCATAGATCGGTCCGGGCATGCGGAGCACGACGCCCAGTTCTGCGGCCAGCGTCTCGAGATCTTCGCTGACCTCGCCCTCGCCCGCCAGCCAGACTTCCGCCACTGTTCCGCGCCTCGCCAGCTCAGCCACCGCGCGGATGAGGAGATCGAATCGCTTGCGCTCGTTCAGACGTGCCACTGCGCCGAAGACGACGCGACCGTGAGCTCGGTTCGGAAGGTCGACGGGTCCACCACCCACACTGTTTCCGATCACGAACATGCGGCCTTCGGGGTACCCGTGAGCTACGCCCAGCCTCTTGCCGTGATCGGCGTACAGCAGCAGCACGTGCGCCAACCGGTAGAAGGTCAGGCGGACCCGCCTCTTGAGGCCTGACTCGGGGCGGTGCCAGCCGATGGTCCAGAAGGCGACCTTCCTGCCCAGCAGCCGGGCATAGATTGCAGCGACCCAATAGGCGGCAGAGTTGGCGCCTCCCAGGAACACGGCCCATTCCGCGCGGGATCTGCGTATGCCACGAAGAAGGCCGGCTTGCCGAAGGTGCAGGTTCCCCCGCCAGTGGTTCTTCAGGACCACCGCGTCGAGCGCAGCGGCATCGCCCAAGGGGATCGGGTCGAGCGGCGGGCTGGAGTCACCGAAGGTGAATCGATCGACAACACCGGCGTCCCTGAGTGCGTGGAACACCTCGGCGCGGTAGTGCGGATAGAAGGGATAGACGAGGTGGATGGTGCCGCGATCCTTCCGCTTCACGGGTTTCTCCGCTCGCCGATCACCCGCGCTGGCACGCCTCCAACGATCGACCGCGGCGCGACGTCACCCGTCACCACTGCGCCGGCCGCGATCACGGCTCCTGTCCCCACGTTGGCGGGGCCGATGACGATCGCACCCGCACCGATCAGGACGTCGTCCCCGACCACCACCTCGCGCGGGAATCTGCTGGGCGCCTCGTTCAGACGGCCCGCCACGTGGATGGGGTGGTCGTCGCCGACGAAACGGACGTCCGCGGAGATCAGGCAGTCGTCGCCGATCGTGACGGAGGCCATGCACCGGCAGCCGGGCCCCAACCCCGTGCGCTCGCCGACACGCAGCGTCGCACCGCGCATGATCCGCGGCGTTCCCCCGATCACGGTGCTTGACGCAACCCTGAGCCGTCCCCCCGACCTGATTCGTGCGACCCATCGACGGCGCGTTCGATCGACCGATCTGAGCAAGCCGACACCGTTGCTCATCTGAGGCCCGCCCACTGACCGTGTCGCCCAGCGGTCGAGGCGATGAACCGCACGACGCGGTTGCTGGTGTCATTTACCTCGTAGCCCGCTGGATGCGACGAGGTCACCGGGCCGTCCACCATCGCGATCCCCACGGCGCGCACGACGTCGTCCACGGCCAGGCCGGTCATCATGATCGAGCCGGAGTCGAGGGCCTCGGGGCGTTCGATGGAGTCGCGCAGGGTGATCGCCGGGAAGCCGAGGATCGACGACTCCTCAGAGATCGTGCCGGAGTCGGAGAGCACGCAGGCGGCCTCGAGCTGCAGCTTGTTGTAGTCGTGGAACCCGAAGGGTTCCATGAAGTCGATGCCCGAGAGGTCCGGGGCGTCATCGAGAGCCTCCAGCCGCTTGCGCGTGCGCGGGTGGGTCGAGACCACGATCCGCTTGCCGAACTTCTCCCGCACCGCGACGAGGCAGTCCAGCAGCATGCGCAGCCGGTCCGGAGAGTCGACGTTCTCCTCCCTGTGGGCACTCACCAGGAAGTACTCCCCCGCGGTCAGCCCAAGCCTGCCCAAAGCGTCGGACGATTCGATCTGGTCGCGGAACGTCTCGAGCACCTCGCGCATGGGCGAACCGGAGACCATCACGCGGCGGGGGTGCAGCCCCTCGGCGAGCAGGTTGCGACGGGCGTGCTCGGTGTAGGCGAGGTTGAAGTCGGCGACGTGGTCGACGAGTCGACGATTGGTCTCCTCCGGAACGTTCTCGTCGAAGCAGCGGTTGCCGGCCTCCATGTGATAGCTCGGCACCTTCAGGCGCTTGGCCATCACCGTGGCGATGCACGAGTTGGTGTCGCCCAGCACGAGCATGGCGTCAGGACGCTCCTCCAGGAGGACCCGCTCCGTCTCGATGAGCACGCCCCCCAGGACCGCTCCGAGGCTGCTCGTGTCCACGCCGAGGTAGTGGTCGGGCGCCCGCAGGCCCAGGTCGTCGAAGAAGACTTGGTTGAGCGAGTGATCGTAGTTCTGCCCGGTGTGCACGAGGACGTGCTCGATGCCTTCCGTGGCGTCGAGGCGCGCGATCACCCGTGCCAGCCGGATGATCTCGGGTCGCGTCCCGACAACGGTCATGACCTTCATGCGGGTTCCTTGTCGACCTCGGAGGTGATGGAGTCTGCGAGTCCCGTGAGAAAGGCCGCCAGGCATTCACCCCAACGACCACGCGCGTCCTGGCGAGCATCGACGGTGTCGATCCCGGCCCGCCAGGCATGAGCAGGAGCCTCGTCCAGCTCCTTGAGGTTGTGGGTCAGGCTCGCGAGGTCGTGGGGACGGAAGTAGGCCGGTTCCCCGGCACCATCCAGGCTCCCCACGATCCCCCGGTGCCCCACGATGTCGCTGAGCAGCACGCGCGGTGAGAGCGCCGCTGCCTCGAGCACTCCCACAGGCGAGGCCTCGACCCGTGCCGGGCACACGGCCGCGTAGGCCGAGCGCAGCGCGCTCAGGCATTCGGCCCGCGTCGACTCGGGACGTCGTACGACACTGTCGTCGGAGCTGTGGAGCTCCGCCTGGAGCCTCTTCTCCGCGGCGTGCGAACCCACCGGCCCCATGAGGACGAGCCGTCGCTCACCGCCTCCGGCCCGGTAGGCGCGGTGGGCGCGCACGAGCAGGGCCAGGTCCCGAAATGAGTAGTTGGACCCGACGCAGACGAACGCTCCTTCACAAAGGAGCCCTGTCCGCTCGTCGTACCGGTCGGCGGCGATCTCGAAGCCGCGGTCCAGGACGTTGTGGAGGACCTCCGACGTCGGTACGGACTGGCCGGGCGGAACGGCCTCGGAGATGCGGATGACTGCGCTGGCACGGTTGTAGGTGACGCGGGTGCCAACGCGCAGCCCGGTCACGAGCGTGCGCTCCTTGGTTCCCCTGGCGACCGGTGTCCACACCCACGCATTCTGGGGCGCGACGACGAACGGCGCCGGGGGGAACTTCCCCATCGGCGGCACGTTGCGAGCCATGATCGGCACCGCGTGCTCGTCGCCCTGCAGCACAGGGTGCTGCTCACGCGCCTCGCGGGCGTTCTCGAGGAGAACGCTGCCGCCACCGCTCCAGCGTCCGTCCTCGAGGAGCCGGAAGCGGACCGGACGACTCATCTCGGCGGGTCGATCGTCTCGGGGAGCTGGTCAGGGTTGTCCGGGTCGAGGAGCTGGTCGGCCCAGAACATGGTGACCAGCTCGGTGTCTCCGACGTTGCGGATGTTGTGGACCCACAGCGCCGGCATGTCCACGAACGACGGCTTGTCGCCGCTGAGCCGGAAGGTCACGACGTCGTCGTGGAGGAGGCGGCGCAGCTGGATCTCGGCCTCGCCCTTGACGACGAAGAAGCGCTCGACCTTGTGGAGGTGGTAGTGCTCGCCGCGCTTCTGGCCGGGCCGCGTCGTCGACATGAACGCCATGCCGGTGCCACCGCCTGCGCGCACAGTCTCGAAGAGGTCGCCGCGGTCGTCGGAGTGGACCTGCGGCGAGAGTGGCCACATCTCGGGGAAGGCCGCCGCGCGATAGGTGTTGAAGAGGTTGCGCATCATCGCGGTACCCAGGTCGGGGATCTCGCCGCGCGTGGAGTAGTTGGCCCGCATCTCCTCGAAGGCCGCGAGGACGCTGCTGATCAGCACCGGCTCGCCCGGCACGACCTCGGCGGGCCGGTCCTGGCCGACCGCCGCGATGAGGGCTGCCGCGGCGTCCTGGGCGTGGAGCAGCTCGATCTCGCGGTCTCCCGTCACCTGGGGCGTCCGACCTGCGACGACCTCGTGGGCGAAGGTCGCGACGAAGGAGTTGTAGCCGGGACGACCGTGCTCGCCGAAGAGGTTGGGCAGCAGCAGGTCGGCGAAGCGCCCCCCGATCGCCTGCACCGTCTCGGACAGGATGGCCGCGGCCGCCGCCTTGCCCCTGCCGTAGGGGTTGTCGAGCTGGGCCTGCACCGAGTTGGCGTAGACCACGTGCAGCGGCCGACCCTGGGCCTTCAACGCGGCAGCCAGCGTCTCGGCCAGCCGGACGTTGCCCTGCTCGACCTCGGCGTCGGAGTCGGCGCGGTTGACGCCGGCGACGTGCAGGACGACATCGACGTCGGCGAGCGCCTGGCCGAGGACCTCGGCGGAGGCCATCTCGGCCCGTCCGAGGCGGACCGCCCGGGTCCCGTGGAGGGCACGCAGACGACACGCGGTGTGCCATCCCAAGAATCCGTGACCGCCGGTGATCGCGACTCTCACACCGGTACCCTCCTGCCTGTCGTGTGAGGCAGGTCTCCCTGCCCGAGCGAAACCCTACCCAGTAGTAGCGTGAGGGAACCGGAACCGATGAAACCTGAGAACGTCCTCGTGGTCGTCGCCCATCCGGACGACGACATCCTGGGTTTCGGAGGCACCGCCCACCACCTCACCCAGCACGGTCACCACGTGCGAGCGGCCATCCTCTGCGGCGAGGTCACCGCCCGCAACCGCCGCCCCGGCGACGACGACCTGGCCGCCGACATGCGCCGCGCCACCGAGCTGGTCGGGATGCAGCAGCCGATCCTCGGCGGCTTCCCCAACATCCGGATGAACACCGTCGACCACCTCGAGCTCGTCCAGTTCGTGGAGGCCGCCATCGTGGAGACGCAGGCCTCGCGCATCTTCACCCTCCACCCGGCCGACCTCAACGACGACCACCGCCAGGTCTCGCTTGCTGCGCAGGCCGCCGCCCGCCTCGCGCAGCGACGCGACGACGTGCCGCCGCTCAAGAGCCTCCACTTCATGGAGGTCCCCTCCTCCACCGACTGGTCCTTCCGCGGCTCCGGGACCGACGCGTTCGTCCCGGACGCGTTCTTCGAGATCGGCGAGGAGGGCGTCTCGCGCAAGCTCGAGGCGCTCGAGTGCTACCGCGACGTCATGCGCGACTTCCCCCACCCGCGCAGCCCCGAGGCGATCCGTGGGCTCGCAGCGGTGCGCGGCGGCCAGAGCGGTCTCCGCCACGCGGAGGCGTTCCAGACCGCCCACCTCGACCTCGGCTTCCTGATCGCGTGAGGGGGACGTGATGTACGAACGGTTCGGCAAGCGCGCCCTCGACATCGTCCTCGCCGGCGCGGCCACGGTGGTGCTGAGCCCCCTCCTCGCGCTGATCGGCCTGGCCATCCGCCTCGAGGACGGCTCCCCGGTGATCTACCGCCAGCCCCGCACCGGCCGGTCCGGTGAGCCTTTCGTGATCATGAAGTTCCGCAGCATGCCGACCAGCACCCAGGTCGCCCCCTCCGCCGGCATGGGCACCGCCACGGTGACCCGCGTCGGCCGCATCACCCGACGCACCAACGCCGACGAGCTCCCCCAGCTCTTCAACATCCTGCGCGGGGACATGTCGATCGTCGGCCCGCGACCCCCGCTGGACTCCCAGCAGGTCCTCATCGAGCGGCGTCGCGAAGGGCCCGCCTGGCACGCCCGCCCCGGCCTGACCGGGCTGGCCCAGGTCAACGCCTTCGACGGGATGACCGAGGAGCAGAAGGCCGTCTTCGACAACCGGTACGCCGAGCGCGTCACCCTCCTCGGCGACCTCACCATCATCGCCCGGACGGTGCGCTACCTCTTCTCGCCGCCACCCACCTACTGATCTCGACCGAGGACTCCCATGCGATTCGGCTTCATCACCTGTGTCCAGCTGGGACTGTCATGCATCGAGGAGCTCGAGGCACTGGGCCGTGAGGGAACCGCGGGCGACCTCGTCTACCTCGGCACCCTCCACGACGACCAGTCGGTGAAGAAGTCCGGTCGCATCTACCTCGACGACGTCGGCGCCCGCACGGGCGTGCCGGTGACGAAGTTCCGCCACGTCAACGACGCCGACGCAGTGGGCTCCATCAAGGCCGCCGACCTCGACTGGCTCTACATCATCGGCTGGAGCCAGATCGCCGGCCCCGACGTGCTCACCGCGACCAGGAACGGCGTGATCGGGATGCACCCGACACTCCTGCCGGTGGGACGCGGCCGCGCGTCCGTCCCGTGGGCGATCATCAAGGGCCTCGACGAGACCGGGGTGTCGATGTTCCAGCTCGACGAGGGCGTCGACACCGGCCCGCTGCTGGGCCAGGTGCGGATCCCGATCACACCCACCGAGACGTCCACCACGCTCTACGACAAGGTCGCCGCCGCCCACCGGACGTTGATCCGTGAGGTCCATCCACCACTGGCACGCGGCGAGATCACGCCGGCACCCCAGGACCACTCGCTCGCCACGGAGTGGCCCGGCCGCACCCCCGCAGACGGGGAGCTCCACCCCGACACGATGACCGTGGCCAAGATCGAGCGCATGGTGCGCGCGCTGACCCGGCCCTACCCCGGTGCCTTCGTCACCCAGGATGAGCAGACCGTGCGGATCTGGGCCGGCAGTGCAGCCGCGCCCTCGGTGGGCCAGCCGTCGTACCCGGTGCACGCGGTCGACGGGACCTACTGGGCCACGGACTACGAGGTCGAGGTCGTCGGCGCCGAGGCCTGAGCGGACAGGCGACGTCCGAGGTCAGCCCAGTCGTCGGGGGTCGCAGAGCCGGTCCACCCCGCCGCGCTGAGCCACGACTCGTCCTGCGCCTGTCCGAACCACAGCATCTCCAGTCGCCGAGCCAGGCCCTGCGCACCGGGACGCAGCGTCGCCGCCCTCGCGAGCGTGCTCACCGCTGCCCTGGCCAGCGGTGACGGAATGTGGCGCGGACGGCGACCTGCACCCAGCGCCTCGAGCAGCGAGCGCGTGGTCATCCCCTCCCAGGGATGCATGACGATGCGTGGCACGGTCGGCTGCTCGACCAGGAAGCGCACCGCAGACCCGACCGAGGAGTCGAGGATCTGTGGCGTGGGCAGCGAGCCGTCACCGGCGTACGACGAGATCGGTCCCCGCGCCAGGCCGGCGAGCCTCTCGGTGACAGGCCGGGTGGGCCCGTGCACCGACGTCGGCCGGTAGACCACGGCCCGATGCGACGCGAGTGCGGCCTGCTCACCGAGGATCTTGGACTCCGCGTAGGGGCTGAACGGATCGTAGGCCTCGGACTCGTCGAGCCGGGCGCGACGACCCTGCACGGCCGCCGAGCTCACGTGGACCAGACGTCCGCAGCCTGCGGCGTCACAGGCCGCGCCGAGCAGTCGCGGGACGAGGGCGTTGGCCCCGAACAACGCGGCACGGTCGCCCGAGAGGGCGTCGGCCAGCCCTGCTGCATTGACGACGACGTCGGACCCGGCGAGCTGGTCGGCCGTGCGCGCCACCTCGTCGTGGAGCCCAGCGAGCTCGGCCTCGAGGTCGTCGCTGCTCGTGGCGTTGCTGAACACTCGTGGCGCGCTCACAGCGATCACCTCGTGCCCGCCCGACTCGCACGCCCGCGTCACCGCGGAGCCGACGAACCCGCTGGCTCCGACCACCGCGACCCTCATCCGGTCGCCGCCTCCAGGGCCTGCTCCAGCGCCATCGCCCCGGAGCGCTCGCTCAGGTTGCCGACGTAGAAGTCGCGACCCTTCTGCCCCATCGCGGCGCGCTCCTGGGGCCCCAGGTCACGCAGGGCCACCATCGCCGCCGCCAGCTCGTCGGGCGACTCGGGCGGGACCGCCAACCCGCACCCGGCCCCGGTCACCAGCCTCGCCGCATCTCCCGGAGCACTCACCAGCACAGGCGAGCCCACCGCGAGCGAAGCCTGCACCTTGCTGGGGATCGTGCCGTGGAAGAGCGGACGGTCCAGGAGGCTGACGAGCTGGACGTCGGCGGCCGCGATGGTGGCGGGCATGTCGGCCAGCGACCGGCCGGGATGGAACGAGACGCGGTCGCCCAGGCCGAGCTCGCGCACGCGGTCGACGAGCCCCTGCTTGGCCACACCCTCCCCGAGGACTGCGAGGTGGATGCCGGAGTCGGAGGGGAGCGACTCCACTGCCTGCACGGCGTGGTGCAGCCCCTGCAGCTCGCCGATGCCGCCGGCGTACATCACCGTCAGGGCGTGGCCCGAGAACTGACGAGCCAGCTCGGGGTCCGGCGCGGCGGGGGCGAAGACCGACTCGTCGACCCAGTTGGGTACGACGACGAGCTTCTCCTCGGGGACTCCCCGCTCCGCGAGGATGCTCCTGATCCCTTCACTGATGACCACGATCCGCTCAGCTGAACGGTAGGTGCGCGCGCAGGCGCGCTCGAGGACCCGTTCGACACGCTGACGAGCGCCCGGGCTGCCCGCGAGCATCCCGCTCTCCATCACGGTGTCTGGCCAGAGGTCCTGGATGTAGAGGACGTAGGGGACTCGGCCGACCGCCCGCAGGGCCATGGCGGGGATGGTGGTGGTCGCGGGGCTTGCATAGACGAGCAGGACGTCGGCGTCGCGCAGTGAGCCCGTCTGCAATGTCGCAGAGGCCCCGAAGGTCAGCATGCTCAGCGCACGCCTGGCCCCGGACTGGTCGTGGCTGAGGTAGTAGGGCACTCGTAGCACCGAGAGCCCGTCCACTTCGTCCCGCATGCGCGACTGCTGTCGGTAGCCGTCGTAGACCACCCCGTGGGGGTAGCTCGGGAACCCTGTCAGGACCTGGACGTCGTGGCCGCGACGAGCGAGCGCGCTCGCCACGACTCCGGGATGCGCCGCGGCTCCGGGCTCTGGCGGGAAGTACTGGCTGACGAAGCCGACGCGCACGCGCTCAGCCGATCAGTGCACGGAACTGTGGCAGCGCGTTCAGCACGTCGACCACACCGTCGATGTCGAGACGCTCGGTGTTGTGGGAGTGGTAGTCGTCGACCTCGGACTCCTGCCGCTCGCCCTCGTCGAAGTACTCGCCGTAGTTGAGGTCGCGCGCGTCGACGGCGACCCGGAAGTAGTCGCCCTGGTCGGTGCTGCGGACCAGCTCCTCGCGCGTCGCGAGGGTCTCGTAGAGCTTCTCGCCGTGACGGGTGCCGATGACTCGAATGTCGGCGGCGGTCCCCATGGCCTTGGCGACGGCCTGGGCCAGCACCTCGATCGTGCACGCCGGGGCCTTGCGGATGAAGAGGTCGCCCGGCGCAGCGTTGACGAAGGCGTGCTCGACGAGCAGCACCGCCTCCTCCAGCGACATCAGGAACCTGGTCATGCCGGGGTCGGTGACGGTCAGCGGCCGACCGGCCTTGAGCTGGTCGACGAAGAGCGGGATCACGGACCCGCGCGACATCATCACGTTGCCGTAGCGCACCGTCGAGACCACGGTGTTGGCGGTGGGGTTGTTGCGGGCGAAGGCCTGGGCGACCTTCTCCATCATCGCCTTGGACATGCCCATGGCGTTGACGGGATAGGCGGCCTTGTCGGTGCCGAGGCAGACGACCGAGCGGACGCCGTTGGCGTTGCTCGCCTCGATCACGTTGGCACTGCCCATCACGTTGGTGCGCACCGCCTCGAGCGGGAAGAACTCGCAGCTCGGCACCTGCTTGAGCGCGGCGGCGTGGAAGACGTGGTCCACCCCGCGGGTGGCACGGTCGACGCTGTCGTAGTCACGCACGTCGCCGATGTAGAACCGCACCCGGTCGTCGTCGAGGGCGCGGCGCATGTCGTGCTGCTTGAGCTCGTCGCGGCTGAAGACGCGGACCTCGCGGATGCCGGCGTGGAGAAGCCTCCGCACCATTGTGTGACCGAAGGAGCCGGTGCCCCCGGTCACAAGGACGGTGGCCTCCGGGCTGACGGTGGTCGTCACGTCGTGGTGTCTCCGTTCATCGGGCGCGAGGTGCGGGCAGGTCTGGGTCGAACGATCCCACGCGGACCTTGACCCCCGCAGTCGTCTCAGCAACGTCGCTCGGGTCGGGGAGCCGCACCCAGTCCTCGAAAGCCTGGAGCATCCCCGCACAGCTCACGCGCACGTCGTAGGCGCGCACGACGTCTGGCGAGAGGGCGGGCACCGACGCGTGGGAGATCATCGGGTGCCTGGAGCGCTCGTCGCCCTCTGCGCCACCGAAGAGCTGCTCGTGGAGCTTCTCGCCCTCGCGCAGACCGGTGTAGACGATCTCGATCTTCTTGCCGGACTGGGCGATCAGCTGCCTCGCGACGTCGTCGATCTTGACGGGGGTGCCCATGTCGAGGATGAGCACCTCGCCGTCCTTGCCCAGCGCACCGGCCTGGATCACCAGCTGCACGGCCTCCTCGACGGTCATGAAGTAGCGGGTGATGTCGGGGTGGGTGACCGTGACCGGTCCGCCGGCAGCGATCTGGGCGGTGAACGCGTGCAGGACCGACCCCCGGCTGCCGAGCACGTTGCCGAAGCGGACGCTGAGGTAGGAGCCGTCGGTCTGCTGGGCCATCGCGGCGGTGAGCCGCTCGGCGACCCGCTTGGAGTAGCCGAGCACGCTCGTCGGGTCGGCCGCCTTGTCGGTGGAGATGTTGACGAAGTGCTGGACGCCGACCTCGGCCGAGGCCTGCAGGACGTTGGCCGTGCCGAGCACGTTGGTCTTCATCGCCTCGTGGGGATACTGCTCGAGCATCGGCAGGTGCTTGAGGGCGGCCGCGTGGAAGACGACCTCGGGGCGACGGTCGTGGAAGATCTCGCGCAGCGCCGCCTCGTCACGGATGTCGTTGAGCACGACCTCCTTGCTGTCGAGGAGGGCCTGCCCGCGCAGCGACAGCTGCACGGAGTGGAGCGCGGACTCGTCGCGGTCGAGCATGATCAGCTCGGCCGGCCCGAACTTGTCGAGCTGGCGGCACAGCTCGGAGCCGATCGACCCGCCCGCGCCCGTGACGAGCACCCGCTTGCCGGTGACGTAGTGGGCGATGGACTCGAGGTCGGTCTCGACCGCGGCACGCCCGAGGATGTCGCACATGTTGACGTCGCGGACGTCGCGGACGTCGGCCTGAGAGGCGAACGTCTCGGCGAAGGGCGGCAGGACCTTCAAGGTGACGCCGACCCGGTTGGCGGCCTCGGCCAGGGACTTGATCAGCCCCTTGGAGGCGCTCGGGATGGCGACCACGACGACGTCGGCCTCGGTCTGCTCCACCACCCGCTCGAGGTGTCGGACCCGCCCCATCACGGGCACTCCGAAGTGGCGGCGCTGACGCTTCCACCCGTCGTCGTCGAGGAACGCCACGGGGACCATGCCGGCCTCCGGCGACATGAGCATCGACCGGGCGAGCCTGGTGCCGGTGAACCCGGCACCGACCACGACGGCACGCTTCGCGGCGGCGTCGTCGACCGTCTGGACCTGGTCGGCGTAGTAGCGCCAGGCGGCTCGCGCCGTCAGCATCATGAAGAGGCCGAGGAACGTCGCCGACGGCGGGATGCTGCGCGCGATCCAGTGGGGGTGGGTCAGTGCGTTGGCGACGAAGACGATGAAGCCGGCACCGGCGGCCGCCAGGCCCAGCGACATCGTCTCCTCGATGGTGGCCACACCCACACGGCCGAGGTAGGAGCCCCGCAGCAGACCGATGGTCCACTGCAGCAGCACCGCCCCCACGGTCACTGCCGCGGCGTAGGCCCAGACGGTCGCGGTGGCCGCCTCGTCGTAGCGGAGCACCACGCTGATCGCGTAGGCCACCACGAGCGCGCCGGCGTCGAACGCCATCAGTGTGACTGGTCGGCGTGCCCGGACACGCCGTTGCAGATCCTCCCTGGTCATAGCTCTCCCCAAGCCGTGAAGCTCCCGCTGGGCGAACCCGTCGGGAAGGCCGATCACCCTCTGCCCTCCACAGAAGATTCACCGACCTGACACAGGATCAGAGCAGATTTTGCCTAGCATGGATAGAGGAGGGTCACCATGTGAACGCACAGTTGCAATTCCGTTGAAACAGAGTTACACGTCACATCGGCGGGCGAGATTCCTCGCTGTCCGCGGTCCGGCGCAGCACCACCAGCGCCAGGATGACGCCGAGGAGCACACCGGTCGTGTTGGCGACCACGTCGACGAACTGGGCCGAGCGCAGCGGCCTGAAGAGCCCCTGGAACCCCTCGACGAGGCCGGCGGCCACGAACCCGTAGACCACCCAGTTGGCCCACGGGTGGCGTGGGAAGAGCATCGCCACCAGGAACGCGGCCGGCACGATCATCGCCACATTGAGGAGGAACTCCACGCGGACCGGGGTGCCCAGCCAGTCAGGCCCTAGCAGTCGGACCACCCGGCCGGTCTGGCGGATCACCCAGGCGGCAAGGCTCGCGTCACGCTGGCCGAGCACGAACGCCAGGAACAGCAGGTAGGCGCCCAGCGCGGCCGCGTGACGGCTGCGAAGACGGTCGGGCACGGCGGAAGTGTGACAGACCCACCCCCAGCCGAGACCCGGTGGTGGGGGCTGCGATCTCCCCTATGCTGCCCGCGTGCCAGGCGCCCCCGTCACCCTCCTGCACGTCGAGACACTCGGCGTGGTGGTGCCGCTCGCCGTGGCCGGGGAAGACCTCGCGAGCGCGGTCCGCGATGCCTGGCGCGACGCGCTGACGGGTGAGGCCAGCGCGTCCGGGCCGCTCCCCGTGGCGCCGGTCCTGACCGTCGCCGTCGGCGAGCGCGGCCAGGCCGACGTCGTCGCCCTGACCGTCCGCCAGGCTGTCCATGCCCTGTCGACGACGGTGATGAGGACCGCGATGGCCGCGCGTTCGGGCGAGCTGGTGATGCTCGACGCCGTCGCCGTCGTGGATCCCGCGACCCGCGCCGCGGCGGTGCTCGTCGAGCTCCGCGGCAACCGCACCGTGTCCGCGACGGCGTTCGGCGACGGCCTCGCACACCTGGCCTCCGCCACGACCGGCATCACCGCCGACGGCCTCGTCCTGCCCGCCCTCGACCCGGTCCCTGCGAGCACCGGGCGCGCCGAGGACCTGGCCGCACCCAGCGCGCTCGGCCTCCAGCCGGCCAGTGACAGCGCCTGCCCGCTCGCGGCCCTGCTCGTCCTGCAGCACGACCCTGGCCACTGCGGCGAGCCACGGCTCGAGCCCCTCGAGACCATCGACGCCCTGGCCGCGCTGGCCGATGCGGCCTCGGGACTCCACTACCTCGCCGAGCCGCTCCAACGTCTCGCCGATGTCGTACGACGAGCCGGTGGCGCGCGGCTCGTCACGTTCGGCGATCCCGCCACCCTCGCCGGCGTCGTGCGGGAGTGCCTCGCCGGAGCAGCCACATGAGGGTGCGCCGCGGGTTCGTCCGGGACGTGTTCTCCGAGGGCGGCCGAACGGCTGTCTTCGTCAACGACCAGGTGCTCGTGCTCTCCGAGATGGCCACCGTCATCTTCGACGCGACGCCTGCCGAGGCGACGACCACCCTCGAGGACATCACGAGTGCCGTGGTCGCAGAGTTCGGCGAGCCGGCCCCGCCGACGGACGCGACGGAGGCGACGCGCCTCCAGGTGCTCGACCTCGTCGCCCACCGGGTCCTCCAGGACGGCAGCGGCGTCGCCCACGAGGCATTCACCGCGGCGAGCGTCGAGACCCTCCGCCAGGCGATGAGGCACCTCGTGTCCGACGACCCGACCCCGTGGCGACTGCCCGACGCGATGAGCGGCCAGTTCGTCGGTGCCATGCGGCGACACCGCCTCACGGAGACCGTTGCGCGCTCCCTCGACCGGTTCGACCTCCCGCCGGCGGTGGCGGCGCAGGTCAGCGCCGACTGCGCCTCCGAGCGAGTGGCCATCGAGGACCAGGCCGAGGAGCTCCACGAGATCCTCTCCGCCCTGCACGAGGTCGGGGTCCGGGCGCTGACGTTCAAGGGGCTGGCCCTCGCGGCGCAGGCCCACGGCGACTTCCGGGCGCGGGGGCGTGGTGACCACGACCTGCTGGTCGACCCGGAGGACCTGTCCCGTGCCCACGACACCCTCATCTCCCTCGGGTGGGTGCCCGTCGAGGGATTCGCCCGGCCCGGCGACTCGTGGGCATGGCGCCACCTCGTCCGCCACTACTACGAAGTGCCGCTGGCGCGCGGGACGAGCAGCGTCGACCTGCACTGGCACCTCGGCCCCGTGCGGTCGGCCTTCCCGTCCTTCGACACCCTCTGGGGCCGGCGCGCCATGGTCCCGGTCGGCGGTCGCGACGTCCCGACGTTCTCGTCGTACGACGCCCTCACCCACTCGGCCACCCACGCCGCCAAGGACCACTGGTCCTCCTTGCGCAGCGTCCTCGACATCCGCCGGCTCATGTCCGACCCCGACGCCTGGCGCAGCGCCGACCGGCCACTGCGCCAGGACCAGCTCCTCAGCATCGGCATCGCGGCCCACCTGCTGGGCACTCCCACGGGGGCGCCCGAGGTGGTCGCCCGTGCCGCCGACCTCGCCCGCGCCCTGGTGCCGGCGGTGGAGGCCCGCCAGTCGCGCATGGCCGGCTTCGACCTGACGCGGCGGCTCCCGGGGGCCGCGCTCGCCGCCACCCTGCAAGCCATCGCGCGTGCCGGAGGGCGGCCGGGCGACTTCTGGCGTGAGCTGTGGCTCCTGGCCATTCCGGTCAGCGACGTCAGCGCCGATCCCACGCCCCGTGCGGCCGTCGCGGTGCCGCGGGCGCTGGGCAGGCGCTCTGCGGAGGTGGGTCGTCTGTGGGGACGCGCAGCGGTCGAGCGACTGAGACACACTTCACGGACACGTGGGTCAGGATCGCGTCGAGCGACCTAGACTCCACACCGCTGACATCCAGTTACACGCCGAGGGGACCCACATGCAGCTCGCCGACTACCTGCGCATCCTGCGCAACCACTGGCGCGTGGTCGCAGCGTGCGTGGTGGCGATGGCCGTGCTGGCATTCGTGTGGAGCGCGCTGCAGACCAAGGTCTACTCCGCCAGCTCCTCCGGCTTCGTGACCGCCGGTGAGACCGACCAACCCGGCCTGGGGACGATGAACGACTCGCTCTCCAAGTCGCGTGCCGCGTCCTACGTCGTCCTCGCCAAGGACCGCAAGACCGCCTCGCTGGTGATCGACGACCTCGGCCTCGAGACCACCCCGGAGTCCCTGGTCTCCAACATCTCCGCCTCGCAGACCCCCGACACCGTCATCATCTCGATCACGGCGAGGGCCGCCACCGCCAAGGGCGCCCAGGCGCTCGCGGACGCCTGGGTCCGTGCCCTGGCCGAGCGGGTGGCAGAGATCGAGCCGCCCGGCGAGGGTGCGATGCGGATCGAGGTCTCCGAGTCGGCCCAGCTCCCGACCCGGCCCATCGCGCCGAACGTCCCCCGCAACATCCTGTTCGGCGCGATCCTCGGCGCCCTCCTCGGCGCGGGCTACGCCATGGCTCGCAACGTCCTGGACCGCAAGGTCCGCACGGCCGAGGACGTCGAGCGCTGGTCCGACGTCGCCGTGGTCGGCACCATCCCGGAGATCCCCGAGGCAGGGATCTTCGTGACCGAGACCGGCGTCAGCATCGAGGCGATCGCGGCCGAGGCGCTGCGCAGGGTCCGCACCAACCTGTCGTTCATGGACGTCGACAACCCGCCGCGCGCCATCGTCGTCACCAGCCCCAAGCAGGGTGACGGCAAGTCCACCATGGCCGCCAACCTCGCCGCCGCCATCGCGCTGTCGGGCCAGCACGTCACGCTCATCGACGCCGACCTGCGCCGCCCCAACGTGGCGCCGCTCCTCAAGCTCGACGACGCCGTCGGGCTCACCGACGTGCTGACGCACCGTCTCAACCTGGCCGACGCGATCCAGCTGCACCCGACGATCGACCGCCTGATGATCCTCACCTCGGGCAGCCGGCCGCCCAACCCGAGCGAGATCCTGGGCTCCAAGACGATGAAGGCTGTCGTGAACGAGCTGTCCAAGCACGGCATGGTCATCCTCGACGCGCCCCCGCTCCTGCCCGTCACCGACGCGGCCATCCTGGCCCACAGCACCGACGGCGCGCTGGTCACGGTCTCGGCCGGCCGGACCCTCGACACCGACCTGATGACGGCGATCGACTCGCTCCTCGCCGTCCACGCGCGGCCGCTCGGCGTGATCCTCAACCGCGTCTCTCGCCGCAACGTCGGCTCCGGCAACTTCGCCGCCTACGGCTACGCGCCCGACGCCTACGTCCAGGAAGCCGCCGCCGCAGGGTCCGGCGACCACGCCCCCCGCGGCGGCCGACGCAAGCGCTGACCGACGCGGAGCCGGTCCACCCACGACGCAGAAACGCCACAGCGCCGGGTCAACGACCCGGCGCTGTGGCGTTGTTGTCCTGGGCTCAGACCGCGATCTGGACCTCGGCCACCGAGCCCACCGACGCCACCACGGCGATGTCGATGGGGTCGGACTTGGGCGCCAGGGTCCGCAGCGTCCACTCGCCGTCGCCGGCGAAGAAGCGGAAGTGGCCGGTGGCCGAGGTGGGCACCTCGGCGGTGAACTCACCCGACCGGTCGAGCAGACGGACGTAGGCCGACGCGACCGGCTCGCCGCCGCGCAGGACCTGGCCCTGGATCACGGCCTCCTTCGCGACGTTGACGCCGTCGAGCGGGAGCCCGCCCTCGGTTGCTCCGCACATGTCAGGCCTCCCCGGGCTCGTCGCCGAGCGCGACGGGGACGCCGACGAGGGAGCCGTACTCGGTCCAGGAGCCGTCGTAGTTCTTGACGTTGTCGTGGCCGAGGAGCTCCTTGAGCACGAACCAGGTGTGCGAGGAGCGCTCACCGATGCGGCACAGGGCGATGGTGTCCTTGCCGTCCTGCAGGCCGGCGTCGCCGTAGATCTGGCGCAGCTCGTCGTCGGAGCGGAAGGTGCCGTCGTCGTTGGCCGCCTTGCTCCACGGGACGTTGATCGAGGTCGGGACGTGCCCGGCGCGCTGGGCCTGCTCCTGCGGGAGGTGGGCCGGGGCGAGGAGGCGGCCGGCGTACTCGTCGGGGCTGCGGACGTCGACGAGGTTCTGCGCGCCGATCGCCTCCACGACCTCGTCGCGGAAGGCACGGATCGAGTGGTCCTGCTCCTGCGCGGTGTACGACGTCGCGGCACGCGTCGGCAGCTCGTCGGTCAGCTCGCGCGAGTCGAGCTCCCACTTCTTGCGGCCGCCGTCGAGGAGCTTGACGTCGGAGTGGCCGTAGAGCTTGAAGTACCAGTAGGCGTAGGCGGCGAACCAGTTGTTGTTGCCGCCGTAGAGGACGACGGTGTCGTCGTTGCTGACACCGCGCTCGGAGAGCAGCTGCTCGAACTGCTGCTTGTTGACGAAGTCGCGGCGGACCTGGTCCTGGAGGTCGGTGGTCCAGTCGAGCTTGATGGCGCCCCGGATGTGGCCCTTGTCGTAGGCGGTGGTGTCCTCGTCGACCTCGATGAGGACGATGCCGTCGGTGTCGAGGTTGTCCTCGACCCACTGGGCGGTGACGAGCGAGTTCTCGCGGCTCATGGTGGTTTCTCCTTGGTGTGGGTGGTCTGTGGTGATCAGTGGAAGGCGTACTGGCGGGCGAGGAGGTAGACCTCGCACCCGAGGCAGAAGCGGAAGAGCGCGTTGAGCAGGGCGGCCGTGAGTGCGGCACCGACGGCGACCTGGGCGAGCAGGGGCGCACCCAGGACAAAGCCGACGAGGCCGACCAGCGCGAAGCCCAGCCCGACACCCTGCGCGAAGCGGGGCGGCTCGGGCGCCTCCCACTCGCTGGTGGGTGCGAGGCGGGGCCTCACCAGCGTGCGGAACAGCCACGCGTAGGGCGTCGCCTGGACACCCAGGCCGGCGCCGAGGCCGAAGATGGCCGCCTGCACCGCGAGCAGGCCGGTGGCCCACGGCGTGGGGAGCAGCAGCACACCGGCCAGGACGACGACGGTCAGGGCGGCGGCGAACTGCGGAGCCCGCGGGTCGAGCGCGCCGTCAGGGCGGGCGCCCCAGGTGGAAGCCGGTGCCTGGGAGGCGGGCGAACCGGTGGTGGTCGTGGACATGTCTCTCCTGCGATGGATGGGGGTGATCGGCCGGTGAGGGCACGGGCCACCGCGCAGGACAGCGTGCCGCCGACTAGGCGAGCACGACTGAGGACCTGACCGGGCGGTGACCCGTCAGGACATTCGACACAGCGCCGAGCGCGTGCGGCAGTGATCCACTGCGCGGCGCTTGGTCAGCATGGTCGAGGACATGCCCAGAACTGTAGGGCGGGCTGAGGCGCCCTTCTGGCCAGATCTCACCATGTGAACAGTATGACCGAATGGTGAGACGCAGATCATGCCTGGGTTCCGACCCGGGCGATCGCGGCCAGCACCTGGTCCCGCGTCGGCGCCCCGCCGGCGCGGGTGACCTCCATGCCCGAGGCGTCGAGCACGAGGGTCGTGGGCGTGCGCAGGATGCCCAGGGCTCGAGTCGCAGCCAGGTGCTCCTCGGCATCGACCTCGACGTGCGTGACTCCCTCGACGAGCCCGGACACGTCGGTGAGCACGGTGCGCGTGGCGCGGCACGGGGCGCAGAACGCGCTGGAGAACTGCAGGAGGGTGGCCCGCTCGCCCAGGCTCGCGCCGAGCTGGTCGACAAGCTCGGCGGCGGGCGACGTGGCAGCCGCCGCGCTCGCGGTCGTCGTACTCGCTGCGGTGGCGCTGGTTGCTCCGTGACGCTTGCGGAACCGTCCGTCCGTGGCGGCGCGCCACAGGCCGACGCCCAGCGCCAGGCTGACGGCGAGGGCGAGCACGACGACTCCGGTGGACATGGTGGGTCCAACATCGGCACGGGTCGAGTTTGTTCCGGACGAGAACGGGGCCCCGGCGAGATGCCGGGGCCCCGTCCGCGATCAGGCGGTGCTGGATCAGATCAAGCGCTCAGCGCTTGGTCTTGACCGTCTTGGTCAGCTCGCTCGAGCCCACCTTGCCCTTGCCCTGGAAGAAGAAGACGATCTTGTGCTTCCCCTTCTTGAGCTTCTTGAGCGAGACGGTGCCCTTGCCCTTCTTGATCTTGGTCTTGCCGATCTTCTTGTACTTGATCGTGCCGTCGTCCTTGACCCGGACGATCTCCTTGACCGTGAGCTTGCCCTTGACCTTCTTGCCCTTGATCCTCTGGGCCTTGATCGTGATCGAGGCGCGGTCGCCGCGGATCTTGGCCTTGATCTTGGACTTGTAGCCGATCTTCTCGGACTTGGCGGTGGTCGCCGTGCCGACGAGCTTGCCGTTCTCGGCGAGGACCCGGACCGAGAGCTTGTCGCCGATCTGCTTCTTGGTCGGCTCGAAGGACTTGCCCGTGCCGACGACAGTGCTGCCGATCAGCCACTCGTAGGTGAACTGCGTGCTGCTCTGGTAGTTCCACTCACCGGGGTCGACCTCGATGGACTTGCCGACCCAGGGATAGCCGTCGATGAACGGCCGCTCCGTGGCTGACAGGGCTGCCTCGAGGACAGCGTCGAGGCCGGTCACGTTCTGGCCGGACTTGACGGTGATCGTCTTGGCGTCGTCGAACGTGGAGTTCTTCCACCACTCGGGGGCGTGGTTGCCGGTCCAGTCGGAGAACCGCACCTTGTAGGTGCCGGGGTAGACCCAGCGTGCGTCGAAGGTGTCATCCATCTCGGTCGAGGCGCTGGTCACGATCTCGCCGTCCTTGGAGAGCAGGGAGACCGTGCCCTGGATGCCCTTGCCCGCAGCTCCCTTGATGGAGCCCGAGATGCCGCCCGCGCGAGGCAGCGAGATGTCGGCCCGAGCCGGAGCGGCCGAGATGCCCACCGGCGTGGCCTGCTCGTAGGAGGTGTGCTGACCGAACCACTGGCCGAAGAGGCGGTACTCCACGTCCTCGTCACCAGGGGTCGGGACGCTCGCGCGGACCTTCACCGTCTTGCCCAACAGCGAGTCGAGCTCGTCGAAGGCGTAGATGCCAGCGCGGTTGGTGTAGATCTTCGACCAGCTCGCCTGGCCCTCGGTGTTGGTCTTCTTGAACGGAGCGGCCGGGTTCGTCCAGACCTCCATGGGAGCACCCACGACCGGTGCGCCGGTGTCGTCGGTGACCACACCGCTCAGCTCGAGAGATCCCAGCGGCTTGGCCGGGCGCGGCGTCAGGTTGGCGTTGATGCCGGGCACGTAGGCGCCGGGCGCGACGGGGACCATTGTGGCGTCGGAGTAGTTGGTGGCGTTGTTCCAGTACTCGGAGACGTACTCGTCGATCCGGTCGTCGGAGAACTGGACCCGGTAGTTGCCGGCGTCGAGACCCTTGAGGACGTAGACACCGTTCTTGTCGGTGAAGTCAGTGGCGCTGTCGCTGTCGCTGTAGGCCGTGACCTCGACCTGCTCCAGCGGCGCGCCCGCGTCGCTGAGGACCTGGCCGGTCATCGCTGCGCCACCGCCGAGGGCGATGGGAACCGGGGTGCCCGTGGGGGTGCCGGTGACGGGGTCCGCGCTGGCGAAGTCGGCCTTGTCGCTGAACCACTCGGCAGCGAGCCTGTCGGCGTCCGCCGAGCTGTAGGGGGGCGTCGTGTGGAGCTTCACCGGGGCCGAACGGACGGGGAGGACGACCTTGCCGTCCGCGTCGCTGACGTCGGAGGTGATCAGGTCGTCGACGTTCGTCGCGTCGTAGGCCTCGACGACAGCGCCGGAGAGCGGGCGACCCGCTGCGTCCGTGACGGTCGCCGTCACGTAGGGCTGCTCGATGACCCAGGGGGCGAGGCCGACAGGCGCCCCGTCGGCCACGGTCACCACGTCGGCAGACGCGAGGTCGGCCTTGTCCACGTAGAACTCGGAGAAGCCACCGTCGCCGACGACCTCCAGCTTGTAGGTGCCGTCGAACAGCGTGCCGCTGATGACGCCGTTGTCGAGGTCGAAGGTGGTCCACTTCTCGTAGACGCCGTCATAGGAGTCGTAGCGGTGGACGACGACCTCGCCGGTCATCGGGTTGCCGGCGCCGTCGACGACGACGCCCCCGACAGCGGACTCGGCTGCGTGCGCCGGAGCGGCCATGCCGACTGCGGCTGCCGCTACTGCGGTGCCCGCGAGCGCAGCGGTGAAGCGACGCACGTGGCGCCGCGATGATCCTCGGATCATTCGTTCCCCCTTGTTGGGATGTGGGTGGTCCTCGGCAGGATGACCCAAACCGACACAGCCCAAACCAGCTGCAGACTCGACCCCGTGTCACCCCGTGAGGCCACATCATCACATAGGTAAAATCAGCCCCCGGCGAAGGGGGGAAGGAACTCGATGCTGTCCCCCGGGCGCACCGTCACCGCCTCGCGGTCCTTGCCCCCGACCGGACGGTCCCCCACCAGCACCGAGCAGACCCCGAGCACGTCGGCGAGCCGCGGGCTCGGGCGCGCCTCGAGCACACGTCGTACGACATCGGCGAGGGAGGTCGGTCCGTCCACCGCGAGGTGGTCCTCGTCCACCCCTGCCGCGGCACGGGCAGAGGCCCAGTAGCGCACGGTCACAGTCTCACTCTCGGGAGTTCCACCCGGATCGCGGCTCATGCCCGATATCCTTCCTCATCCCCCGCCAGGAGAGGAGGGCACACACATGAGCGCTCTGCTGCTGCTCACCAGCGCCCTCCAGCCGTCCGCCGAGGTCCTTCCCGGCCTCGCGCTGCTCCCCCACACGGTCCGCATCCTGCCGGCCACCGGGAGCGCGCTGCTCGAGGCTCCCCCGTCCGACGCGATCATCGTCGACGGGCGGCAGGAGCTCGCCCAGGTGCGCGACCTCTGCCGGCTGCTGCGCACCACCGGCACCGACGTGCCGGTGCTGCTGATCGTGACCGAGGGCGGTCTCGCCGTCGTCGCCCACGACTGGGGGATGGACGACGTCCTGCTCCACACCTGCGGGCCCGCCGAGCTCGACGCGCGTCTCCGCCTCGCCATCGGCCGCAACGCCGCCTCCCAGGACGACGACACGAGCGCCCACGTCATCCAGCGGGGCGAGGTGGTCGTCGACGACGCCACCTACACCGCCAAGATCGGCGGACGACCGCTCGACCTCACCTACAAGGAGTTCGAGCTCCTGAAGTACCTCGCCCAGCACCCCGGCCGAGTCTTCAGCCGCGAGCAGCTGCTGCAGGAGGTGTGGGGCTACGACTACTTCGGAGGCACCCGCACCGTCGACGTCCACGTGCGCCGGCTGCGGGCCAAGCTCGGCACCGACCACGAGCACCACATCGGCACCGTCCGCAACGTCGGCTACCGGTTCGTCGTACCCACCCGCGAACCCGCCGGGTCCGAGGAGGCCTCCCCCGCTCCTGCGGGTGGTTAAGGTCGGGTCCATGGACACGGCCGTCGACCAGATCGTCCACGCCGCCACCAGCGCCGACGGCACGTCCCCGCTGGACGAGGCCACGCTGATCGCGCTCCACGACGGGCTCGGTGACCTCGAGCTGACGGACACCGCCCTGCGGTTCATCCACGACGGCGAGCTGTCGCTGGTGGTGCACCCCGCGCACCGCGGCCACGGAGCCGCCACGGCGCTCCTCTCGGCCGCGCCCGAGGGACCCCTCAGCGCCTGGTCGCACGGCAACCACCCCGCCGCCGCCAGGCTGGCCGAGCGCTTCGGGTGGGTGCGCGAGCGCGACCTGTGGGTGATGCGCCGACCCGCCTCGGTGTCCTTGCCCGACGTCGTCGCCGACGGCGTGGAGATCCGGGCCTACCGCGATTCCGACGCAGGCGAGGTGGTGCGCGTCAACGCCGCGGCGTTCGCCCACCACCCCGAGCAGGGCTCGATGGACCGTGCCAACCTCGCCCGCCGGATGGCAGAGCCCTGGTTCGACCCCGCCGGGCTCCTGGTGGCCGACGACGGCTCCAGGCTGCTCGGCTTCCACTGGACCAAGCGGCACGACGCCGCCCTCGGGGAGGTCTACGTCGTCGGCGTCGACCCGGCCGCGCAGGGCCGCGGCCTCGGTCGCGCACTGACCCTCGCCGGGCTCCAGCACCTCGGGGGGCTCGGCCTCTCCGAGGTCATCCTCTATGTCGAGTCCGACAACGACACCGCGATCCGGCTCTACTCCGGGCTGGGATTCACCCACCACGACACCGACACGCACGTGCAGTACCGCCGCGCCTGAGCCTCGCCCGCTCCGCGCCTCGCCCTCTCCACGCCGTCTGCCTCAGGGTGGCGGCACACGACACCCGTTCCCGCAGGGTGGCGGCGCACGACATCCGCCTGGCCTGTTTCGATGTCGTACGCCGCCAGGGTCACCGTCAGCGATGTCGTACGCCGCCAGGGTCACCGTCAGCGATGTCGTACGCCGCCAGGGTGGGTCGCCGTGGGCATCCGCAGCAGCGGGTACGGCGTCAGCGCAGCCGCGGCCGCACGTGCAGCCCGACCTCGGGGTCGACCACGACCTCCTGGCCCGCAGGCATGTGGTCGCCCTCGGCGACCGCGACCATGAGGGTCGCGTCGACCGGCACGTTGCGCTTGACCAGGGCGAGCGCGATCGGTCCGAGCTCGTGGTGGCGGGCCGAGGACCCGACGAACCCGCACTCGCGGCCCTCGTGCAGGAGAGGGGTGCCGACGGCGGGGAGGCGGTTCTCGGTGCCGTCGAGGTGGAGCATGGCCAGGCGGCGCGGCGGTCGCCCCAGGGTGTGGACGCGCGCGACCGTCTCCTGGCCGCGGTAGCAGCCCTTCTCGAGGTGGACCGCGGGCCCGATCCAGCCGACCTCGTTGGGGATCGTGCGGTGGTCGGTGTCGAGTCCCAGCCGGGGTTCACCGCGCTCTATGCGCAGCGCCTCGAACGCCCACAGCCCACAGGCCGGGCCGGCCGCGTCGGCGAATGCCGCGAGCTTCTCGCGCGGCACGAAGGAGGGGCCCGACGGACGCCACATCGCGGCGACGTCGTCGACCAACGAGACCTCGACGCGGGTCATGAACTTCATCCGCTCCAGCCACTCCACCAAGGCCGCACCACGCCCAGGCTCGGTGTGGGCCACGAAGGCCTCGCCGTCGTCGACGCCGGTCATCTCGTGCTCGACGTGGCCCTGGGGGCTGAGCACCAGCGCCTGGGTCCAGGTGCCGGGGGTGAGATCGAGGAAGAACTGGGTGGTCAGGTTGTGCAGCCACGAGAGCCGTTCGGGCCCCTCGATGCGCAGCACGTCGCGGTGGGAGAGGTCGACGAAACCCTCGCCCCCGACAAGGGTGCGCTGCTCGGAGTTGAACGAGCCGTAGTGCGCGGCGACGGGTGCGTCGATGCCGTCCCCGGCCACAGCGCCGGGGAGCGTCAGGAGGGGGCTGGCCATGTCGACGAGTCTACGGACGCGTCGTCAGCCGGTCCGTCGCGATCACCGGCTACCCGGTGGTTCGCCGGGTTATCGCCCGTTGCAAAGGGCGATAACCCGATCAGTCACTGGGTAGCCGGTGATTCCGACGAGCACGCAGAGCACACCCCGAAGAGCGCCAGGTGCCCCAGGTCGGGCGAGAAGCCGTGCTCGCGCTCCAGCGCCTCGACGAGCGGGGCGGCGACCTCCGGATCCACGCTGCGTACGACAC